>CAVATL010000035.1:0-2656 GCA_963591575.1 Candidatus Methanomethylophilaceae archaeon | reverse complement strand
GCCCTGAAAGGTCATCTCTCATACGATATCGTGGCTGTTGCTGATTCAGAGGAGTAATTACCTACACAGCAGAATTTCGGTACTGAAGCAGAATCTGTGAAATTGTTTTCCAATACCTATCTTGCAATGAGGGTGGCATTCTTCAATGAATTGGATACCTTTGCGGAAATACATAAGTTGGATACAAAACATCTGATTTCAGGAATTAGTTCTGATCCGCGTATAGGCGATTATTACAACAATCCATCATTCGGGTACGGGGGATATTGCTTACCTAAAGATGTCAAACAGCTATTGTCGGATTTCGTAGGCTTCGAACATCCGGTTATTTCTTCGATTGAAAAAAGCAATGATGCCCGGAAAAGATTCATCGCCGAACGGATCTCGGAAATAGCTGGTAAAGGAAAGACTGTAGGGATATACCGTCTTACAGCGGAATGTGCTGCGGACAACTGCCGTGGAACACCGATGATAGATATCATCCGTGAATTGCGTTCATACGATCTGAAGATTGTTTTGTATGAGCCTGTGTTCAAGTCAGAAGTACCAGAAATACCGCACACAGACGATCTTCATGAGTTTTTCGACATATCTGATATAATTCTTGCGAATAGATATCATCCGGATTTGCAAGGCAAGTCCGATGTCGTTTATTGCAGGGATCTCGGATTTGATATTCTCTGAATAATGCTTTGATTATCGGGATATACGAAGAGGTCCGGTCTGGGGCACATAGTAATACCTCTAAGACAATTACTGATATCAATGATCATCTATCAGAACACCAAGAATGGTTTCATAGAGGACGTCTTCGGCGGCGTTCTCGAAAACAAGATCGAAAAAGAGATCGAGAACCGTTTCGGGCGCCATACTCCCCAATCCGAGGTACGTGCGTGGACCAACTCCCTCACATACATGGGGGGCATCCTCTCTTTATCAGAGGTCCCGCAGGACGCCGGTGTCGCGATAGAGTACAATATTCCGTATACATCGAAACGCGTCGACATGATCGTCTCTGGATACAATCAGGAAGGACGGAACTCCGCGGTGATCGTAGAGCTGAAGCAATGGGAATCCGCCGAGGCGGTCCCCGGAAAGGACGGCATCGTCCGCACCTTCCTTCACGACGGTATGCACGAGACCACCCATCCGTCATATCAGGCATGGTCCTACGCCACCGCCATCGCCGATTTCAATGCTGATGTGCAGGACAGTGATGTTCTTCTGCAGCCGTGCGCATGCCTTCACAACTACAACATCCGCGAACCCGAACCCCTTCTCGATCCTATATATGACATATACACCAAAGATGCGCCCGTCTTCGCCAAACGTGACGGCAACAGGCTGAAAAGATTCCTGGAGAGCATCATCCGCAAGGGAGACAATCTGGAAACGGTGTACATGATCGACAGCGGAAAGCTGAGGCCTTCGAAATCCCTGCAGGATTCCATCGCGTCTATGATGAAAGGAAACCGCGAATTCGTGATGCTGGACACTCAGAAAACAGTTTACGAGGAGATCCTGGACTCCGCGAGGAAGGTGCAGAAAGGCGGGAAAAAGAGAACGATAATAGTCAAAGGAGGCCCAGGTACCGGAAAGACCGTATTGGCTGTGAACCTCCTGGCGGAGATAATCAACGAAGGTTCTTCCGTATCCTACGTCTCCAAGAACTCTGCCCCGCGTCACGTTTACAACCAGAAACTCAAAGGCGGTATGCGGAAAAGCAGGGTCGATGCCCTGTTCAAAGGCTCCGGAGCCTTCACTGAATGTCCCGAGAACGCGTTCGATGTCCTCCTGGTCGATGAGGCCCACAGGCTGAACGAGAAGAGCGGTCTGTTCTCCAATTTAGGTGTCAACCAGGTCATGGAGCTGATCCGTTCCGCCAGGTTATCCGTGTTCTTCCTTGACGAGGACCAGAGGGTCACGCTGAAGGATATCGGTTCGGAGGACGAGATACGCAGGTTCGCAAAGGCGCTGGATTCTGAGATCCACGAGATGGAACTGGATTCCCAGTTCAGATGCTCCGGGTCGGACGGATATCTGGAGTGGATCGACCATACGCTGCAGGTCAGGGAGACCGCATCATTCGAACTGCCTGAGTCGTTCGAATATGATTTCCGTGTCTTTGATGACCCATGCGAGCTCAGGAGGGCCATCGAGGAGAAGAACAAGACCAACAATAAATCGAGGATCGTCGCGGGATACTGCTGGAACTGGATCTCCGAAGGCAAGAACGATCCCGATGTGCATGACATCACGATCCCGGAGTTCGGATTCGAGATGAGCTGGAACCTGGGTTCCTCGGAGACCTGGGCGGTGGATCCCGGGTCGGTCGCGCAGGCGGGGTGCATACACACGTGCCAGGGACTGGAATTCGATTATGTCGGGGTGATCATCGGGCCGGATATGAGATATGAATCAGGAAATATCGTCACGGATGCGTCCGAACGTGCCAAGACCGATCAGTCGCTGAAGGGACTGAAGTCCAAATATACCAAGGATGAGCAGGCGGTCGTGACGGACAGGATAATCAAGAATACCTACCGTGTCCTGATGACGCGCGGTATGAAGGGGTGTTACGTCTACTGTACCGACCGGGCTTTATCTGAGTATCTGAAGAAGAGGAGTTCTTCGGGTATGGGGAGGAAGGGTTGAG
>CAVATL010000034.1:0-3911 GCA_963591575.1 Candidatus Methanomethylophilaceae archaeon | reverse complement strand
ATTCTGTCTCTGACGGGACAACCTCTCCTGTCTGGGTCATCAATCCGTACTTCAATTCAAATATCAGAATCCAATGGATTCGCCCGTGACCAATGGTTCACTTACACCAGATGAAAGAATCAAGTTCGCCACTTCCGCTGATAGCGCGGATGTGGTGGACGAGCTCGGAAGCAGACCCGAAGGCCTTACTCAGGAAGAGGTCACGGCCGCCCGTGTTCAGTACGGCAGGAACACCGTAACGAACAAGGACCGTCACCGTGTGGCCAGAAGGTTCTGCAGAGCGTTCTTCAACGTTTTTGCGTTGGCACTGTTCTGTTACGCCTTCCTCGACGTCGTCCTCTGCGGACTCGATGTCGAGCACGACGGGATCATCGACCTGTTCGTACAGGGCTATCTCGATGATATCTACTTCGTTACCATCATCGTCTCCCTGATCCTCATATCGGGAGCCGTCTCCTTCATCCAGGAGACCAGAAACACCAAGGTCGCCGACAAACTGATCAGCATGGTCGCTCTCACCATCACCGTCCGCCGCGACGGGGAGGAGGCCGAGATCGACTCCAGGGATCTTGTCGTCGGAGACATCATCATCATGGATACCGGAGACACCGTTCCGGCGGATGTCAGGGTACTCCAGTCAAATCACCTTAAGATCGACCAGTCCGCCCTCACGGGAGAATCGGATTCTGTCACCAAGACCTGCGACACCGACAGCCCCTCCAAGCCCATCCTCGAATGCGAGAACCTCGCCTTTATGGGTACGAGTGTGGTAAGCGGATCCGCGGAATGCGTTGTTGTGAATGTAGGAAACGAAACCGTCTTCGGTACCATGGCGGACAGGCTGTCCGGCAAAAGGCCTAAGACCGCCTACGACATGGGAACGCAGAAGGTCGTCAAGCTCCTGCTGACCATCATGATCTGCATGATCCCTCCTGTCATTCTCATCATGATCGCCAAGGACCCCACCTGGGACGGAGTGTTCGGTGCGGTCAAGTATGCCATCGCATTGGCCGTGGGACTCATGCCCGAGATGCTTTCGACCATAGTTACCGCTAACTTGGCCAAAGGTGCCATCGACATGTCGAAGAAGAAGGTCATCGTGAAGGACATGACCTCTCTTCAGAACTTCGGTGCAATGGACGTCCTCTGTTCTGATAAGACAGGTACTCTCACTCAGAACAAGATCTCCGTCAAAGCGTGCTGCGACATCTACGGGAACAACAGCACCACTGTTTCTTTATACTCATGTCTGAACAGCGGCAATCTTACTTCATCGACCAACCAGATCGACTGGGCCATCGACGAGCTCGCCGCTGAAAAGGAGGACATCGCCCAGGATATGAAGGGATACGAGTTCGTTTCGGACCTTCCCTTCGACTTCGTGAGGAGGAGAGCGACCGTTGTCATGAAGAGGACGGAGGACAACATCGACTTCGTGATCACCAAGGGTGCCATTCAGGAGCTCTTGTCCATCTCCACCGCATATGTGGACGACGAAAGGAACATCCAGCCCATTTCTGAAAAGATAGTGAACGACATCCTGGGTCTTGCCGAATGGTACAGCGCCAAAGGTATGCGTGTGCTCGGTGTGGCCTACAAGCCCATTGCAGACGGTACCGGATTCACCGCCGCGGACGAATGCGACCTCGTCTTCGCAGGCTTCATTGTCTTCATGGACCCTGTCAAGGATACGGCCGCATCCACCATCCGCGACATGAACGACTACGGTATCACTGTCAAAGTTCTCACCGGAGACAACGAGTTCGTCACCCGTTATGTGTGTGACGAGATCGGACTGCTGGCACATAGCGATGATAAACTCCGCACACCTCTCGAAGAGGATATTTCGAGCATCACCAGCGAGGTCGTCGTCGGAAGTCAGATCGACTCCATGAGCGATGACGATCTGAAAGAAGTTGTAGAAAGAGTGAACGTGTTCGCCAGGCTCACGCCTGACAACAAGGCACGTGTCGTCACCGCGCTCCGCGCCAACGGACACACCGTCGGTGTGCTCGGAGACGGAATTAACGACTCCGTTGCCATGAGGCAGGCCGATGTGGGTATCTCAGTGGATACCGGAGCGGACATCGCCAAAGAATCCGCAGACCTCATTCTTCTTGAAAAGGACCTCGGAGTGCTCAAGGAAGGTGCGCTACACGGAAGGTGCGTATATTGTAACACCGTAAAGTACGTCAAGATGATCGGAGGCATCAACTTCGGTTATATGTTCTCCCTGATCATGGCGTCCCTGCTGTTCGACTTCGAGCCTATCGGAGCACTGCAGATCCTTGTGTTCAACCTCTGCAACGATATCGCCTGCATGTTCATCGCCTGGGACAACGTCGAGGATGAATATCTCCGCGAACCCAGGAAATGGGACACCACCAACCTGTGGAACGTGTTCAAGGGATATGGTCCGATGTGCTGCGTCACCGATGTGATATCATGGATATTCTTCGCATTCGTGATACTGCCTGCGGTATGCGGCAACGTCGTGCCCACCGGCTGGGAGACCTTCACCTTCAGCGACAGTGCGATCACCGAGACAGAGTCCAAACTGGCGGGAATGACAGAAGAGGTGGCCGAGGCCAATCTGTTGGCCGTGGCGACATTCCAGACCTGCTGGTGCATGGAGCAGTATTGGATGCAGGTATGGGCGATCCATATTGTACGTAACAATAAGGTCCCGTTCCTGCAGAGCTGGTCCGCACCCATTCTTGTGGTGACCACGCTGCTGGCACTCGCGTTCGGTACATTGGTGTCCTTCACTCCCTTCGGAGAGGTCATGGGAATGGTCCACCTGCCGTGGTTCGCCATCGCGTTCATGCCGTTCATCGGACTGACGTACTTCACCATCGCCAATCTTGCGAAGATGAGAACGTTGAAAAAACACGGTTATTTCGCCTGTTGAAACCCTTTTGGGCCGAAAGGCCCCCATTTTCCATCAATTTTTTCGATGTCTACGGGTTGTCATTCTAAGTTTTATATATCTATACATCGAGTGAGATGCAATATCAATACGATATGAGGAGTATAGTATGGGAAACAAATCACGCGACAACCGTGAAGGTGTCGCAGACGGAAAGGACCGGTCCCTGATGGGATGGATCAACGAGCGTATCGATCGCTTGGACTTCAGCGAGAAGGAAGTGGACAGTATCTTCAACTGTCTTTTGACTTTGATCGTATTGTGCGCAGTGATCTCGCTCTGTCTGATGACCTTTTCAGTTCGTAGGCACATCCTCTCTATCTTCCTCGTTCCCATCTTCGCCTACCTGCTGTTCTCATCACCCAGGTTCAATCTGCGTCTCAGAGAATACAAGTCGTTACTGATCATCACCGATCTGATGGTGCTCATCGAGATCTTCGCATTATGTCTGTATATGGACCACCTGTACACTGTCCGTACAGAGGACCTGATGGTCAAGGAGTGCGTATGTCTGATCGGAGGAGCATGCCTCACTGCATATCTCTGCAGGGTCAAGGCGATGTTCTATCTCTCGGTCCCTGTCATCGCAGGCTTTGATATGTTCATGGCCTGGGAGCTGGGCTGCACGGTCTATGAGGTCGCTTCACTGGGTGCATTCCTCGTGATGACCTTCGTCTGGACCCTGTACTCGAACTCCTTCTACTTCGGCTACGGACGTGTCTGCCTCGACGGCGTGTACGTCCACATGCCTGAGGATGAGGCCCGCTACATACGCAGGGTCCAGAAGATCATGGCACGTGAGCAGAAGGAAAAGGCCGAAGCCGAACTGGAGCGCAGAAGGGCCCTCCAGAGACAGAAGCTCAGGTGACGACCTCCTTAACTTTCAAGAGGCCTAACGGCCTCTTATATCTTTGAAAACGTTTTTTGATATTTTGTTGTTGATCCATGCTGATTCTGAAGGCACGTTTTGATTTGCCTGCGA
>CAVATL010000033.1:0-4292 GCA_963591575.1 Candidatus Methanomethylophilaceae archaeon | reverse complement strand
ATTATGATGCGTACTGCAAAAGGATTCGGAAATAGGGAATGCGTCCGAGATCGATACTTGTGAAAATTTATCATGCATGAAAGAATTTTTAAGAATTCACAAAAATTTTTCACATATGAAAAAAATTTGATAAATTCAAAGATATGATACAAACATAGAAGAGTATCTGGTGCGCAGAAGATATTTGAAAAAGATCTCTGCAGGTCGCGATGACTGCGATGTGATCAAAGTGATCCCCGGGATCCGTCGCTGCGGGAAATCAGTCCTGATGAAATTATATCGTAAAGAACTGATATCTTCCGGAGTTGATGAATCTGATATCTTCTACCTGGATTTTGAAAGTTTTGAGGGTAGAAAGATCAAAACCTCCAAACAGCTGGACGAGCTCATCGCACCGAAGATACCGGAGGGCAGAACATATTACCTCCTGTTCGACGAGATACAGAACATCCGTGGATGGGAACTCACCCTGGCATCCCTGAATTCAAAAGGGAACTGCGATGTGTATATCACAGGATCCAATTCAGATATGCTATCTTCCGACCTTGCCACACACATCTCGGGCCGCCATGTGGAGATCAAAGTCCTTCCGCTGTCCCTGAAAGAGTTCACTGTGAAGAACGGGTATTCCGACGGAAATTCCGCATTCAAGGATTATCTTGATTACGGTGGGTTGCCCGGAATTGATCAGAAGAGAGTACGACATCAGGGTCGGAAGCTACCTCGATTCTGAGATCGATTTCATTGCAAAGAGACGCAGAATGGTAGAGTATTATCAGGTGTGCCAGACGATCCTGGCCGAAGGGGCCGCTAAAAGAGAAATGGCTCCGTTTTCCAAGACGAAGGACAATCGTTCGAAGACGATCCTCACCCTTGACAGATTCGGACTCGGAGACCATGAAGGTGTGCTTATCGCCAATCTGGTGGATTGGCTGATGGAGTCGGAACTGTAAGGGCGATCGAGATCATCCGGGGCCATTCAGCCCCGGAATTGAATGGTTTGCTGGGATCACATCAGGTTCTTGGTCCTGTATCTCCAAGAGTAAATGGCAAGAACGATGAAGAGGATGATCAGTCCCGCAATGACATAAGGCATCGTAGCGGCCTCGAAACTCTGCTTCAGATCGTCTTCCTTCTCGATGACCAGGTGGTCGGCCGTCCACTGCGACTCCACATCGTAATTGACGTAGATGGAGGTGTTCTCGGTCAGTCCGGAGCCGTCAAGACCTTCGGGCTGTTCGCAGTATGCGTATGCGTAGGAGAGCATCGCACAGCTCTGGAAACTGTCCCTGCCGAGGATATTCAGTTCCGCACCGAGGGTGACGGAGCTGAGGGTACCGCAGTCATAGAATGCATAGATTCCGACCGTCTGGGTCTTGTTGAGATTGATACTCGTCAACATGTCGCAGCTGTAGAATGCGTTGTCCGCGATCTCGGTCACGGAGTCTGGAAGGATCACTCCGTCGAGCGAGTTGCAGTATCCGAAACAGCGCTCCGGGATCAGCGTGATGCTGTTGCTCAAGGTCACTTCGGCAAGGAGGACGCAGTTGTAGAACGCGCCTCCGCGGATGTCGGTGACAGTGTTCGGGACCACAATGGTCCTGAACATCTGACAGTCCCTGAACGCCTCGAATCCGATGAATCCCACTCCGTCGGGAATGGTCGCAGTGGTGCTCCGGAGGTTGATGCAGCCCCTGAAGCATTCGTCTGCCAGGATCCCCACCGAAGGAGAGGAACCCCAGGCGAGCTGTTCCAGTGCCTGGCACTTGTAGAATGCACGGGTCTGAATCTGCACCACGGTGTCGGGGATACGGATGTATTCAAGGGATGATTCGGCGAATGCATTGCACCCGATGACGGTGACAGGATATTCGGTTCCGCTCACCGAGATGTACGAGGGAATGTCGACGCTTGTTCCCTTGACCCACTGCGCCACGGTGATCTGGTCGCCGATCAGATAGTATCTGAATGAGAATGAGCCTTTGCTGTAGGTCATGAGGGTCAGGACACTGCTTGTGTCGTCGGTCCATCCGAAGGCCTTGTCCGAGTGGTAGACGGTTATCGAAGCAGGCGCATCCCCTGTGAATTCGGGCTTATCCCCAAGGAAGTATACCTCCCTGACAGAGGAACCGTAAAGCGAGGCCCAGTCGAAGGTCTCGACCGTGGCCGGGATCACCAGAATAGATGTATTGGTCACGCCGCTGAACGCCTGTGCCCCGATGTGCTTAAGAGGATATCCTTCCAGGGCGGAGGGGATGTAAAGGACATCTCCCCCATTGTCGATGGTCATCCGGTCAAGGGTGGAGTTGTAGGTGGACTCGCTCTCGCCGCGGCAGGTGTATTCGACCTCACCATAGGGACAGGTGTATCCCTTGCCGCTTCCGCCGTCGGTACGTGCCCCGGAGGTTCCGGCGACATAGTAGACCATATCGGTGAGACTGAAGCTCAGTTTTCCGTCGGAATATGAACAGTCGAGAGTGGTGAGCAGACCGGTGTTGGGATTGGCGCTCCAGACCCTCGGCGACACAGCGGAATCCTCTTCGTAGGATACAGAAGCGGTTATGCCTAGACCCTCCGCGGGAAGGGTCTTTCCGTTGTGTTTCACGATCATGGTGTAAGTGTTGTCGTAGTTCACGTTCTTCAGAGAGGTGTTGATACGGACGGAGGTCGTAGGGCCTTTGTCGACGGAGAACACGAACCCGTCGGTTCCGGACGGATCGATAAGACCCAGCAGGGTGTAGAGACCGAGGATGTATTCTCCGCGGGAAAGGATTATGCGTATGTAGGCATCCTGACCGAGAGTGTTCTTGAGCACAGAGAGCAGTTCGGAACCGAGCTGAACCGACTTTCCTTCGGAGAACTGGGAAATGTCGCAGATTGTGTACGCTCCGGAGACCGCCTTCAGAAGAGCCGCAGAGGTGCTGTCCATGGCGACGGTCACGCACTTTCCGTCCGCGTCTGTGTATGAATACGTACCAGGAAGTTTCTCCGCATACAGAGTCGTATCTCCGGTGAAGATGTACGAGGTTCCGACCGTTTGGGTCATTTCACTGTCGCGGTAGAACTTGAGTGCGAAACCGGGGACGGAATCGATCATGAACGACTCCTTCAGGAACCCTCCGTAGGCGATCTCCTTGATGACCGTTTCCCCGTCTGAGATATTCACAGTGAGTGTGTACGGATGCGCGACATAGGTGTATGCGGCATAGACCACCTTGGTGGAGGTGATATTAGTCAGATCGGCCTGAAGCGCCTTGTCCTCGATGGTGTTGGTGTAGGTGGTGATGTACCAGCCAGCGAAAGTGAACACCTTGTCGACCGTGTCCGCGCGTGTCGGAGTGGCAGGGAGATCACTTGTGAGATTAGTACCGTACTCCGCCCCCTTCACAGCGAGGACGTTACCGTCGTAATCGTAAAATGTGACCTTGTACGGCCTCTTCTTGGCCTCGAACAGAGGTTTGACTGTGAGGTTTTCCGTCACAGAATCAAGATCTGCCGCATTGGTGCCGTCGGAAGACCTGCACTTGAAGTAGTAATTGTACTCGGAATCGGAGGCTTTTGTAGGTTTAAGAGCATATGTGGCCTTGAATCCGACATCTCCGGTCTCCACATTTATCGTACGCCCGGATTCGTTCTTGTACACCACCTGGCATTTGGTCTCGTCCAGATCGTACATGTATCCCTCGAACACCGTGTCCTCGGTAATGACCTTCGTGATATCTCCCCATCCGCCAAAGTATTTGCCTTCCTGCTCAGAAACAGAAGGGATCGTGTCCGAAAGGGTCTTTCCGTTACGGGCCGTGGTCTTGTAGAACGTCTCACCGTCGAGCTTGAAGATAACGTTCAGAAGGGACCTCTTGCATTGGCTTGCGATACTACTGGAGTCGGTTATCTTCGGAAGGGTGGAGGTGACCTCATTATCCTCTCCGCTGTCCTCGGTGTAATCAATGCTGACGATGTACACACAGGCGATGTACTTGTACACACCTGGGTCATAGTATCCCAGGGTCCAGTTGTTGTATGTCCACTTGTCATCGATGTACATATACTGCGACCAGTAGGCCCAGCTCATCGATGAACCCCTGTTTGTACTGCCGGAGATCCCGAAGAAGGAGGTTATCCAATACTGCAGATCGTTGCCGTTCCCGTCTTTACTGGATGTGAACGAACATTCGAATTCGTTCTCTTTCATGGCGCTTTCGACGACCTCCCCCATGTTGGAACCGTGCCCCTTGATCCAGAATCCCCCTGTCCCGGATGTGGAACGGTACAGAACATACTCCCCGACGGGA
>CAVATL010000032.1:0-5419 GCA_963591575.1 Candidatus Methanomethylophilaceae archaeon | reverse complement strand
GGAGGTTATAATATCTGCCGGGGGAGGTCGCCGAAAGTGAAGTATGGGTTTTCGGGGTCTGGCTACCCAAACCCCGATTGAAAGTGAAATGGTTTCAGTCGAACTTTCCGACGACCGCTTTGATACGTTTCACGCCGGCCGCGACGTTCTCCTGCTTCTGGATCTTGAAGCCCTGAAGCTCACCGGTGTGTTGAACGTGGGGGCCTCCGCAGATCTCGCAGGAGACGTCTCCCATGGTGTAGACCTTGACCTTTGCGCCGTATTTATTGTCGAACACTCCGATGGCGTTCTTGGCACGGGCCTCTTCGAGGGTCATCTCCTCACAGATCACAGGCAGGTCTGCCTTGATGGCGTCGTTGACGAACTTCTCGAGGGATGCGAGTTCCTCGGGAGTGAGTTTCCTGTCTATGTTGAAGTCGAATCTCAGCCTCTCAGGGGTGATGTTGCTTCCTTTCTGGCGGATGTCGGGGTCGATGAGGGTCCTGAGGGCCGCATTTAGCAGGTGGGTGGCGGTGTGGAGCTTGGTGGTCGCCTCAGTGTGGTCGGCCAGTCCTCCCTTGAATGTCTGGTTGGTGTCCATCCTGGAGGTCTCCTGGTGCTGCTTGAACCTTCCGTTGAAGTCGTCCACGTTGACCTGGTATCCTTTCTCCTCGGCCAATTCCTTGGTGAGCTCGATGGGGAATCCGAAGGTGTCGTAGAGCTGGAAGACCTTTCCTCCGTCCAGGACCTTGTTCTCGCCCTGGGCCGCGATCATCTCATCGAACCTCCTCATTCCCTTCCTGAGGTTCTTATGGAATTTTTCCTCCTCTTCGGTGATGGTGGCGAGGATGTTCTGCTCGTTCTCCTTCAGTTCGGGGTATGCGGACGAATATTCGTTGATGACGACCTGTGCAACGTCCTTCATGTGTCCGGACTCTTCGATGCCGAGGGCGGACATGTACCTGCTTGCCCTCCTGATCAGACGCCTGAGGATGTAACCGGCACCCATCTTGGTGGGGACCACGCCGTCGGCGATGAGGAAGGTGGATGCCCTCAAGTGGTCGGCGACGACCCTGAATGCCTTCTTGTCATCATCGTATTTCTTGCCGGAGAGCTCCTCGATCTTGGAGATGATGCCGGTGAAGAGAGGTGTCTCGTACACGGTCTCGGTTCCGCACAGTACACGGAGGGCCCTCTCGAGACCCATTCCGGTGTCGACGTTCTTCTGTTTCAGAGGGGAGAATTTTCCGTCCTTGTCCTTGAAGTACTGCATGAAAACGTTGTTCCAGATCTCGGTGTAGTAACCGCAGTGGCATCCGGGCCTGCACTCGGGACCGCAGGGTTTCTTGGTTTTGTCGATGAAGAAGATCTCGGTATCGGGACCGCAGGGACCGGTCTGTCCGGCGGGACCCCACCAGTTGTCCTCTTTGGGAAGGAAGAAGATGTGGTCTTTCGCGATACCCTGTTCTTCCCAGAGTTTTGCAGTCTCTTCATCGCGGGGGGCGTCCTCGTCACCTGCAAATGCGGTGACTGCGAGCTGCTCCGGGGTGAGTTTCAGAACGGTCCTGAGAAGTTCTGCGCTCCATGCGATGGATTCTTTTTTGAAGTAGTCACCGAGGGACCAGTTTCCGAGCATCTCGAAGAAGGTGAGGTGGCTTGCATCTCCGACATCGTCGATGTCCCCGGTCCTCACGCATTTCTGATAATCGGTGAGTCTGGTTCCGGCGGGGTGTTTCTCTCCCAGGAGATAGGGCACGAGGGGGTGCATACCTGCGGTGGTGAACAGCACGGTGGGGTCGTTCTCGGGGATAAGGGATGCGGACCTTATCTGGGCGTGGCCTTTAGACTTGAAGAAATTGATGAATGCGTCTCTGAGTTCCTGAGCTTCCATATTGATGCTCTCCGATAGAACTGAGATAAAATCATCTGATATATACGATAGGCGGGTTGCTCACATAAATGAGGACAATACCGAACGTACGGTGTCCGAACTGAGCACGATCCTTTTTCCGCGGGTCTCGATCGCTCTGCGGGGCATGTCGCCGATCTCCTTCACGATTATGATGTCGCAGTCGTCGAGGAGGTTCACGATGTTCTCTATATGTTCTCTGTGGGATTTTCCCGAGACCTCATCGTTCAGGGAGTCCGTACGTACATCCCTGAGGAATGTTACATCCCCCTTTTCACAGGAATACACAAGGAATCTTCCCGCATTTCCGAATCCTGCGTCGACGTTCTTTCCGCCGTCGCTTGCGACCGCTGCGGTGAATTTCTTTCCGGATCCGAATTTTACCATGTTGGGGATGTTCTCCGAAGGTCCGCATCCATTCCCTTTTCCGTATCCGCAGCCTGAGAATTCGCCGGAACGGTCCTCTCCGAGAAGACCTATCGCATCTGCACGGCATTGTCTGCAGTGGCGCATCATCCTCGCATCGAGGGAACACAGGTCCATGAGCTCCTTCCTTTCAGCGGGGGTGGGACCTCTCCGGTCTCCGAACACTGTGCCTTTGACGGGGATCAGAGGAAGAATATTGATTATGTATACTCCGAGGGACTTCAGTTTCTTTACCAGATTTGGAATGATATCAGTGTTTATCCCAGGGATCATGACGATATTGGCCTTCACGACCATTCCCAGTTCACAGCATTTTCCGATCCCGTCCAACTGATTCCTCAGGAGGATCTCCGCACCTTCGGTCCCGGCGTATTTCTTTCCCTTCCACAGGACGGAACCGTAGATCTGTGCACCTGTTTCCGCCGAATCCGCGTTTATGGTGACCGTCACGAACCTCACACCCAATGAAAAAAGACGTTCCGCGGATTCCGGGAGCGCAAGACCGTTGGTCGAGATGCATGGGGTGAGCCGAGGATAATTCCTCTGAATCAGTTCCAAAGATTCAAAGGTCTCCTCGTTGGCGAGGGGGTCTCCGGGTCCGGCGATGCCGACGACCTTCAGTTCCGGTATTTTCTCTAAAACCTCTCCGATCTTCGCCGATGCCTGCTGCGGAGTGAGGACCTCACTGGTCACTCCGGGGCGGGATTCGTTGCAGCAGTCGTATTTTCTGCTGCAGTAGTTGCATTGGATGTTGCATTTCGGGGCCACGGGGATATGCATACGAGCATATTTCTTGTGTGCCTCCTCGTTGTAGCAGGGGTGGGTCTCCAATGCCTCTTTGATATGCGGATCGGTCTGCACTGTCCCCTGTATCATGTGCTTTTATAAATCGGGTTGTGCAGTCTTTTGTGTAGGTTCCTTCTATATAATATAGTATAATAACAAGAACAATGAGCTTAGGAATCGAGGACGATCCCCGCAATATCCCGCAGATGCTTGCGGCCATGAACAGCAACATGCCTGTCAAACGCCGTACCCTTGCCGATTACATCGACAACGGGAACTACATCTACGAGACCAAATCCGGAGAGACCGTTTCATTTGACGGGAAAGGTGTGGAGTATCTCGATTCAGTATGCACTCCTCAGGAGAAACTCACCCTCAGACTTCCAGTATTTGTTTCGACGGACACCGCGGCCGAAGGGAATTGTTGGAAGGTCGACGGCCGCACCGAGGTCGCCGTGATCTCCAGGATGCTGGGGCGCAGGGTGCACAGCGACGACTATATGCGCGTGTATTTTGCCGATCTCATGCAGCTGAAGAAGCTGATCCCCGACCTTGTTTTCACCCTCTTTTTGCCGTGATTTAAAGGCACGTACAAACCCTTTAATAGGGGATGTGGCTACACGGTTATGCGCGATGCAAGCATCGTGTGATTCGCAGTCAATTGCGGATTATTGAAGCAGGTCGTTTGGTTTTCCGGCGGTCGTGTTTGACAGGTTTTAAATATAACCTCGATATACAACGATTTCACGGAAGCGCACGGTCGCTTCTTAACATGCACCCGACGAAACGAGGTTTCTCTCGGGGAAGAGGTCGAGACCTCCGCTATGGAAGATGAGGGCGGATAAAGGTCGATGACAACCGATCATACGTAACCTGGACGTGTGCTAGATCATACGCCAGCGGCGTGCTACGCCGTATGGGGGATGGTTCGGCTAGAGTGCTGATGAAGGTCGTGTCAAGCTGCGATAAGCGTCGGGAAGGTGCAAGAAGCCTATGATCCGACGATCACCTAATGGGACTTCCTATTCTTCGGAATTGTCAGTAATGACAGGGAACGCGGGGGATTGAAGCATCTTAGTACCCGCAGGAAAAGAAATCAACCGAGATACCGTTAGTAAAGGCGATCGAACGCGGTATAGATCAAACCGAATCCCCACGGGAAACCGTGGGGAGATGTGGAGTTATGGACCCTTTTACTCCTTGGGCCGGGATATCTGAAATCGTCTGGAAAGACGTGCCATAGAGGGTGATAGCCCCTTAAGAGAAGGCCGGTACGGAGATTGAAGGGCATCCGGAGTAACGTGAGTTGGATATCTCGCGTGAAGTCGGGGGACATTTGCCTCCAAATCTAAATACAACTCTAGTCCGATAGCGTAATAGTAGCGTGAGCGAAATCTGAAAAGTACCCTTAACGGGAGATGAAAAGACCTGAAACCATACGGTTATAGATTTATACAGCATGAAAGGGAAGAAGCCGTAAGGTGGACCGATGTTGTATTATTCGGTTAGAAAACCGATCCATGGAGTTCTGGTCATTGGCGAGGTTAACTGTTCAATCAGGTAGCCGAAGGGAAACCGATCATCCGCAGTTTTTTACGAGGGATGTCGTGTGCTCGCGATCAGTCAATGGCGCGGAGACCCGAAGCCCGTCGATCTATGCCTGGGCAGCTTGAAGCCTTCCGAAGGGGAGGTGGAGGAGCGAAGTGGTTCTAATGTGCAAATTGTTCATGTGACCTGGGTATAGGGGTGAAAGGCCAATCTAGGCGGGACATAGCTGGTTCCCCGCGAAACAAGTCTCAGCTTGAGATCGATGGAGGCAGAATGTGAGGTAGAGCACCGATTGGATGCTTAGGGAGGGAAACCTCTCGGTGTCTTGTCGAACTCCGAACTTGCGTTCACCGTAGAAGTCGGATCTAAGGCTACCCGGGGTAAGCTTGGTAGCCGTAAGGGAAACAACCCAGACTTAAGTTAAGGTCCCTAAATTCCAGTCAAGTGTAATATGAAATGGCGTCAGTAGTCTAAGACAACCGGGAGGTGAGCTCAGAAGCAGCCACCCTTCAAAGAAAGCGTAACAGCTCACCGGTCGAGATTATGGGCCCAGAAAATGGACGGGGCTAAACTGGATACCGATACTTAGGAATACAGTAATGTAATTTTGTAGCGGGGCGTGGTGCTTGGGCAGAAGCAGGGCCGTGAGGTCCTGTGGACCGAGTACCAACGAGGATCATGGAGTGAGTAGCAGCATAGCACGGTGAGAATCCGTGTCGCCGCAGGGGCAAGGGTTCCTTGGCAATGTTCGTCAGCCAAGGGTTAGTCGAT
>CAVATL010000031.1:0-6125 GCA_963591575.1 Candidatus Methanomethylophilaceae archaeon | reverse complement strand
GAATGAGGCGCCTTTACCTTCTTCGTAGATAGGAGCTATCTGCTCGCGGAAATCGCCTACAAAGGAGAACATACGGCTTGTGAGAAGACATCCGTCGTTCCTTCCGAAAAAGAATCTGCCGTTGCGATCGCATGCTGACCTTGCGATATCGGACCCTACTCCGATCCATACTATATCCTCGGCTGACTGCCAGTCCCAGGAAATGCTGTTCTCGGTCCGAGGAAGATCCATCCTGCGGTCCGAACAGCTTTTAGCGGTGTCGATAATGCAAGGGTTTTCCTCATTCAAAGGATATTCGATGCCAGAATACACAGCAAAACAACGGTCCCCTTTCCTCATGAAGAGAATGCCGCCGCAGTAGTCAAGCCATTGATCGCGGTGGAAAGTGCCGGTGACATAAGCGATGGCAGGGATAACATACACATCGTGATTGATGCAGAAGGTAAGAGAATCCCCCTCTTCCAGAAATTCCTTAATCATTCTGTACAGATTTCTACGGACTTCCGAATTGGGGCGCCAGCCGTCGAACTCTTCTCCCATCAGATGATCGATGCACAGCACACTGGTGGCACGGTCCGTTCCGTCATTCAGATCGTCACCTGTGAAGAATGCTGTACCCATAGGGCCTATCTCCGGGCGGATCTCGATCTCCGATGATACCCCCATGGCGCCCATGATGCAGTTCGCGGTCGTGATACACCTCTGACTGGAACTGCAACGGCCGTGCACTTTCCGGTCTTTGAATCCCGAGAGTTCCTTTCCGATCCGCCTCGAGAAATCCTGTCCTCCGGAAGTGATGTCAGATGAAGTGATGGTATTGCAATTGCAGAGGAAATGGGTGAACCTTTCTGCATGTCTTGCAAACACCACACATGAGTCCCATTCGTGATTCCTGATGTCATCGACCCATGCGGGAAGAGGCATGGTTTTATCAGGATCGGTGAGTCTGAACAGTTTTCTGAAGGTCCGGTCGGATGCGATGTATCCGAAATCATCGCCTTTGACGGCAGTGAACAGACCGTTGCGACCTTCGTCGATGCGGCCGAGGTCATCGGTGACACGGTTTCCCTCGGTATCGATGAGGTGCCAGAGCCCTTTCTTCATGACAGGGGCGAAGCCTTGATCGAAATTGCGGCAGAGATCGAAACGCTCATTGTACAACGGATTCCCGGCCTTATCAATGTGGCAGAATCCTCTGTCGTCGAAAACAACTGCTGATCCTTCACGGAAATCCGAACAATACCTGTAGTTCTTTTCCCACGGGGTTCCGTCGACGTCGATATAGGTCCATTTTCCGTTACGGTAGCGGACCGCACACAACCCTTCGTGAAAATCGGAGACCCATCCGAACCTGCGGGAATAGAGCTGTTTCCCCTCGAAATCAATATGGAACATCCCCAATTCGTCACATACGGCGGCTGTACCGTCGGCAAAAGGATACGCTCTGACGAATTTGACCTTGAAACAGGGCTTTCCGTCGGCCCCGATGTAATATGCGCCGGACCTGTCCCTAACGGCACCTTTGCCTTCGGTGAACGGAAAGACCTCCAGAAATGCCCTTCCGAACTGATCTTCTGAAGAATCGATATACTTCGTGCGACGACGGTCGGTACCGAAATGGCCCATGGCCGTCTGATGCATATCAGATATAATAAGTCGGGGGACCAGCCCCCGAAAAGTTTCACTGCACGAGCTTCAGAGTGTCGTATTTGTAGACCTTCTGAGGGCAGCTCATCTGACACCTGTAACAGGCGGTACCGAGACAGTTCTTGGTCTGTACCGTGAGCAGCTTGTCGTCAGAGATGGAAAGGGCGTGTTCGGGACATTCCTTTACACATTTTCCGCAGCCGGTACATCCTTCCATCCTGCCCACGAGCTGGGTTCCGATATTGTGGATGATGGTGAGTCCCCTCTCTCCGAGGTCCTGGATATCCCTGGTGGCGACACGGTGGACGTTCGCGCGTCCGCGGGGCTTGGGGAGTTCCTGGATGCCTTCCATGGCATTGTTCTCGTTGTACTCGGCAAGGGACATTCCCTCGTCCCAGTAGGCGAGCTCCTGCATATAGATCTGCGAGAAAATGGGGTCCTTGGCGAACATGATGTGGTTCGCGCGGATGCTGTCGGCGATGCCCTGAAGCTTGTCGAGAAGTGACGGATCCCTGAGGATGTCGGTCGCCATGGACAGTGAGGTATTACCGTACTGGTAGATCTCAGTGGAGGTGGGCGGAATGAGCCCGACATCTCTTGCCTTCATCGCATCGACGTAGGTTCCGGATGCGCCGCACATATACATGACGTTCATGTCCTGGAACTTGATGCCCGCATGTTCGAGCAGACAGAAGTGACCTGCCCTCATGGCACCGATGGCCTTGGCGGCCTCGCTGATATCATGGGAATCGATGGCGACCCCGTCCTGCATGTGCATCATCCCGTCACTGGTGGTCAGTCTGCCCTTCTTCCATATATGGTCGTACTGTGCGACGGCAACAGCGGCGATGACTCCGGTACCGGTGATACCGGTGGCCTTTCCGTGCATGGCACCGGTGTCGGTCATCTTTTCAAGATTGAAGTCGATCTTGTCTCCATTCTGAGGTGTGATGTTCTCGTCAAGGACCTTGCAGACCCATCCGAAATCGTATTCGAGGTCGGAGATCGCTCCGGGCCCGGCAAGCATACCGCATTTGATGGACTGTCCTTCCATGGCGGGACCTGCAGCAGCGGATCCGGTGTAGATATCGTCGCCTACTTTGAGAGCCATCTCAGCGTTGGTTCCGTAATCAGTTACCATACAGTTGCGGGTGTCCTCGAGGAATCCCGATTTGTACATCATGGCCAATGCATCGGCACCGATCTCATGTCTGATCGACGGAGGTACACAGAGCTGAGTGCCTTCGGGAACGTCAAGTCCGACCGCAACGGCATCGAACACACCCGCATCTCTTTTCTGATCCACAATCCCCCTTTCTTTCTTCGCGTTCTCTCCAGCGAATGCCAGGTCGTCGACGGGGATGCCCTGGAAAAGAGAGAGCTGAATGGGGTTACCGCAGATGCTGACCCTCTCGACCTTGTGAAGATCGATACCCAGTGAACTGATCAACTTGTTCTCGGTGTCCATCAGGATGCTGTGAGCCGTCTCAGTCCCCATATTGATGCAGAATGTGAGATGGTCCATCACGTTTGCACCCGGCAGGGGGTGGCATTCCGTGACGACAGTGGAAAGGATCTTGCCCGATTCGAGATCGACGGCATGACCCCTTGACCCACTGGTTCCGATGTCCAAAGCGATTCCGTAAGATGTCATATTGTTTTCCTCGTAAACAATATTTCATTTCTTTTTGAAAACATTATCTATTTAATGTTTCCTTAATCTGGATAGAAATCCTTTCTTTGCTGGCTTATCTTCTTTCTTTTCTTCCGAATGGCAGTGGCAACAGCAGTGGTCATCATCATCGTCATCATCATGGTGGTGATGGTGGTGGTGTTCGTGCTCGTCATCATCGTGGTGGTGATGGTGGACGAAATGTCCGTTCTCATCGATCATCGAAGCGAAGTCGTGGTGGTGGCATTCGCAGTCAGGATCATCACATTCGCCGTCCCCGTGATCGTGGTGATGGTGGCATTCGCAGTCCGGATCGTCACACTCATCCTCATCATGGTCATGGTGGTGGCATTCGCAGTCGGGATCATCACATTCGCCGTCCCCGTGGTCGTGATCGTGGTGATGGTGGTGTTTAAGAGATTCCTTGTCGATGAAATAGTCAATCCCGGAATCATCAATGGCATGGAGCATCTTGTGGGTAAGCTCATGCTCGTCGACATCAAGGACCGCACACATGAAATCGAAGTTGACCTCATCAGAGCGAGGGATGGTACCGTGATGTTCGACACCGTTGTCCATGTCGATCAGATTGAGGGTGATACCTTCACCCTTGTCGTTGACGACAGCGGCCTTGATGTGGCCGAGGAGACATCCGCTCTCGCCCTGAACGAATTTGCCTACGGTAATGAGTGCTGCGTCGAGTTTGGCCTCGGCATCGGCGTTGAAGTTGTAGAACTTACCGCGGAAACCGGCAGCACAGCCTCCCGCCTCCTTGATGGAGTTCTCTTCATGTCCGCTCATTGTATCAGCTCGTAAGCCTTTTCGAGGTTGGTACCTTCCTTGACTGAAACGGGGATGACAGGCTTGTCGGGGAAACGCTGATTGAGCCATGCGGTCGCATCCTCGATCTCTCCGTCCTTTGCAAGATCAGATTTATTAATAAGAATAAAATCGGAACCCTGCATCTGGCGGGTGAAGAATTCCTCTTTCTTCTTGATAAGGTCCCTGAATCTCTGGATATCGCAAATACCAACGATTACGTCCTTGTCCTCGTCTATGCAGGAGAACCTGACGAGTTCCTTGACCTTGTGGGGAAGAGCGAGTCCGGTGGGCTCAATGATGATCACGTCAGGATCGATGTCGTTCTTGATGTTCTTGAGGGCACCCTGAAGAGTGCCGGAAAGGGAACAGCAGATGCATCCGGACGGAAGTTCGATCGCATCGTATCCCTGTGCTTTGAGAGTGGCCCCGTCGACCCCGATCTCTCCGGATTCATTGACGACGATGGCAACCTTTGCTTTTCTTTCGCTGAACATGGTTGCGAGTCTCATAAGGAGACTGGTCTTTCCGCTTCCGAGGAAGCCGCCTAGAATGTATACTTGCATAAACCACGTATCATACATAACGTAAAAATATGTTTCTAAATTCGGTCTGTTTGTTTTTCTTAATAAAAATTGCTGTTAACGAAAATCATCCCAAAATTTGATGTTCCGGCGGAAAAAAGAGAAAAAAGAATGCTTTTCGGAAATTCGGATGGACTAAATAATCAACAATTAAGAATATACATCCAATCCAATCTTTAGTTTCAATTTATATACTTATAAATTTCTGACGGTACAGATATTTAAATTTGTTGCAATAATTACCAATTTTTTGTCCGATAATCATCCAACTAATTATATAGTGGTTCGAATTTCTCACCTTCACTGAGATTATCTCAGTTTGGAGGAAAACAAATGATTGACTACAGCAAGGCAGACTTTTCCAAAGTCCTGACCCGTTACGATGTCAAGACGCAGGTCGTCGAGACTCCCGAACAGGCAGCAGCAAAGATGCTTCCCAAAGACCCCCTCTACAAGGCAGTCGCCGAAGCAGTTCTTTACAAGAAGATCAAGGAAGTTATGCCCGCTATGACCGCTGCAATGAAGCAGTACAAGCCCGACGAGGTCATCAACAACGGTCTCGTTCCCGGTATCGACGCAGTAGGAAAGCTCTACAACGACCACATCTACTATCTTCCTGACATGATGGTCGCCGCCAAAGTTATGGAAATCGGTATCAAGATGGCCGAGAAAGAAATGGGCGGAGCACGTGAGACCAAAGCCACCGTCGTCATGCACGCTGCCGAGGGAGACCCCCACGACATCGGAAAGAACATTGCAGCAGCTATGATGAAAGCAGCCGGATACAACGTCATCGACATGGGTCGTGACGTCCCCGTCGTCAAAGTCATTGACGAAGTCGAGAAGGTCAAGCCCCTCTTCTTCTCCGGAACCGCTCTTATGACCACCACTATGTCCGCATTCCCCGCAGAAGCAAAACTCCTGAAGGAGAAAGGACTCGAGATCCCCCTCATGGGATGCGGCGGTGCTGTCAACAGGGAGTACGCAACTTCCTACGATCTCGGTATCTACTCCGCGAAAGCGAACCAGACCCCCGTTATCGCACAGAAGATGCTCGATGGATACGACTGGAAGAAGATCAACGAAGAGTGGGACTCTATCGTTGGAGGTGCTTGAAATGACTTCAATTAAATACACTGGAATGGCATACAAATCTGCAGACGACATGGTCATGGGTACCGCAGTCCACCCTGTTTCTGAGGGATTCGGACTTCAGATCGGTGCCGGAATGGTCATCCCTGAGATCAACTACGCGCCTAGGCCCGGAACCGAGAAGGACCCCGCCAAGCTCCGCAAAGAATACGTTGACTACATCTCCACCGATGCACTCAACAGGGCGATCACTGCAGGATTCCCCGCCGTCCACCTTGAGACCGAGTGGGTCTCCCAGATGAACCAGGAGA
>CAVATL010000030.1:0-6804 GCA_963591575.1 Candidatus Methanomethylophilaceae archaeon | reverse complement strand
TCTCCTGGTTCATCTGGGAGACCCACTCGGTCTCAAGGTGGACGGCGGGGAATCCGGCGGTGATCGCCCTGTTCAGACAGTCAGTGGAGATGTAGTCCACATACTCCCTGCGGAGTTTTGCAGGGTCCTTCTCGGTTCCGGGCCTGGGTGCGTAGTTGACCTCAGGGATGACCATTCCGGCACCGATCTGAAGTCCGAATCCCTCAGAGACAGGGTGAAGGGCGGTTCCCATGACCATGTCATCTGCAGATTTGTATGCCATTCCAGTGTATTTGATCGAAGCCATTTCAAGCACCTCCGACGATTGCGTCCCATTCTTCGTTGATCTTCTTCCAGTCGTATCCATCAAGCATCTTCTGTGCGATGACAGGGGTCTGGTTCGCTTTCGCGGAGTAGATTCCGAGATCGTAGGAAGTTGCATATTCCCTGTTGACGGCACCGCCACATCCCATGAGGGGGATCTCGAGTCCCTTCTCCTTCAGGAGCTTTGCTTCTGCGGGGAATGCGGACATGGTGGTGGTCATAAGAGCGGTTCCGGAGAAGAAGAGAGGCTTGACCTTCTCGACTTCATCGATAACTTTGGCGACAGGAACGTCACGACCCATGTCGATGACGTTGTATCCGGCTGCTTTCATCATGGCAGCTGCGATGTTCTTTCCGATGTCGTGGGGGTCTCCCTCGGCAGCGTGCATGACGACGGTGGCTTTGGTCTCACGGGCTCCGCCCATTTCTTTCTCGGCCATCTTGATACCGATCTCCATGACTTTTGCCGCAACCATCATGTCAGGGAGATAGTAAATGTGATCGTTGTATAATTTTCCCACTGCATCGATACCGGGAACGAGACCGTTGTTGATGACCTCGTCGGGTTTGTAGGTCTTCATTGCAGCGGTCATAGCAGGCATGACTTCCTTGATCTTCTTGTAAAGAACGGCCTCGGCGACTGCCTTGTAGAGGGGGTCTTTGGGAAGCATCTTTGCTGCTGCCTGCTCAGGCGTCTCGACGATCTGCGTTTTGACGTCATAACGGGTGAGGACTTTGGAAAAGTCCACTTTGCTGTAGTCAATCATTTGTTTTCCTCCACCCAAGATTGCTCTTGGATGGATAATAATCCTACTCTGCCTATATAAGTTATTGGACGAACAAATCCACTATCAAATTAATACTAGGGGTAATCTATTTATAGTATAGGTAACAAACTCTGATTTTCGAACTGTTTTTGAATGCGGACAACGTAGCAATAATGATGATTAATTCAATATTTTTTCTAAAATTATATTTAAAGATAACAATAAAATACAACTGGATTTTACGTACAATTAATGAAATTTCCTTATAAAATGTCAAAAAAGTGAACAAAAATCAATTGAATTCGTCCTTCCATCCAGACCGAAACCGGAATTCAGGACAGCGGCGAAAGAGTCGAAGACCGGAGTTCCTTCCGGTATTCGAGCTCGGCCCAACCGCCCATAAGAATCAGCCCGAACAGCTCGGCGGCGACGAATCCCCACCACATGGTCACAGGCGTGGTGTGGCAGAGTGCTCCGAACACGATTATCAGAACGATGTTGCGCAGCAGAGTGCTCCACATGGAACGGTCCGCCTTCCTTATAGACTGTAATAAAGAAGAAGAAACAGTAATGGCAGCGAACATTACCGCCACCAGAACATACACACGGATCGCCTCCGCCATCGGACCCTGAAGCTGACTCGAGGATTCGCTGTTCGAAAAGATCTGAACAACCTCGTCTGAGAAGACATAAAGGAATATCGCAAGCACGGTTGTGATGATCAAAGCCCATATCATTGTGTGGGCATAGGCGCCGCGCACCTTCTCCATATCCCTTCTCGCAAATGCGGCTGAACAGATGGGGATCAGTGCGCTCCCCAAAGCCGTCGAGGGCACCTGTATGACATCGATGAACTTCCACCCGGTCGTATAGACCGCCATGGTGGACGAACCTCCGCAGATCACTACGAAATAACACAGAACGAAGTTCAGTCCCCACATGATGTCAAGCTCCAATGCCTTCGGGGCACCTACGGAAAGGAATTCTCTGATAGAGTTCGCATTGAACCTGAAACCTCTCAGTCTGATGTCCACGTAATTCTTCTCTGTTCTGATCCCATACCAGTACAGGAACGGAATGAGTGACAGAGAGGTGGCCGCCACTGTCGCCCATGACAGTCCGGAGATTCCCATCCCAAGGACGAATGCAAAAAGGGGGTCGAAGATCATATTCAGCACCGCAGTAAGAACCGTGATGATCATAGAACGTCTGGCCGCACCTTCTCCCCGGAGGATACCGATCATTATTCCCTGTATCACAAGGATAAATGCACAGAGGTAGAACGCGCGGGCGTATTCCACCGCCTCAGGATATGCCTCTGAAGAAACGATATGGAGGATCGGGTCCCCGATCACCAATAAAATAGGTGCACAAAGCAGCCCGATGAGGGTCATGAACACCAGGGACTGCGTGGCGGTACGGTCGGCATCGGCCTTCTGGTCGCAGGCGATGTGGGCCGCGACCACTGAAGAAACTCCGATCCCTATCCCGGAACCCAGTCCGACTATGATCATATAATATGAAGAAACAACACCCACCGCCGCCAATGCGGACGAACTGAGCATGGAACACCAGAAAGTGTCGACGAACGAATTGATCTGGGCTATCAGCAAAGATATCAGAAGAGGTATCGTCATCACGAAAAGCGCTCTGCGGTAATCGCCGAGCATCACCTGTGCATCAGAAGTAAGTCCCTTTTCCGCCGTCAGGTCACCCTCTCGTCAAGGAAATCACTTGCTGCCGAGGATGATCTCGATACGCTTGGCGATGTCACTGACCAAGGTCTCCTTGGCTGTGAATGCCGAATAGAGCACATTACTGCGTCTGCAGAGGGCCCTGAGACGGTATTTCTCGAACATCTTCCAGTCATCGATATCCTTCTTCGAAAGACCGAACGTCTCATCACATCCGACAAGACCTTCGGAATCAAGGTCGATGTACAGCACCGCATCGTATTTTTTTATTTTCTCTTCCTGGAAGAAGACCCCGAACTCCTTTCCGATGGCCTTGTCCTCGACGGAAACAGTGAGTCTGGACTGAACGGCATCCCTCTTGAAGATCCAGGGGAAACTGTAGGGCATCTCCACGACGCTGTCGGAGGCGAGGGATTTGAGATCGATCTCCAAGGAGACATCATCAAGGATGCGGGACACGGGCTGATGATCGTGCAAATCGTCGGACAGCATCTCTCCGGCCATGTCGAAAGGCGACATGACCTTCACCCTGTGTCCGGTCTGCGACAGGATCCCCACGGATGAATCGACAAGATTTTTTCTCCCCCCGGGATAGATTCCGAACATAGCGATCCGCACTATTCTGCCCTCCTCATTACTGTAATACCTACTCGATTTTGAATGTTCCTAGGGTTGGAACTATGCCCAATTATGTACAAAAATATACTTTAAAGTATATTAAAAATCTTAAAAGAACAACAATTTGTAACAATGTAACTGACTCATTACAAATTTTGTACTTAATGGGTATGAAAATATAGAAATATATATGAAGTCTCCAATCGGCATTCATCAAGGTGACAATTTGGTCAACGAAAGATACGGACTCAACAAAGAACTGGCACAGATGCTGAAAGGCGGGGTCATCATGGACGTCACGACACCGGAACAGGCACACATTGCAGAAAAGGCAGGTGCCGTGGCGGTCATGGCCCTGGAGCGCATCCCTGCGGACATCCGTGCCGCAGGCGGTGTCTCGAGAATGAGCGACCCCAAGATGATCAAAGGGATCCAGGAGGCTGTCTCTATCCCGGTCATGGCAAAAGTGCGTATCGGACACTTCGTGGAGGCACAGATCCTCCAGGCTTTAGAGATCGACTACATCGACGAGAGCGAGGTCCTCACCCCCGCCGACGATGTGTACCACATCGACAAGACCCAGTTCAAGGTGCCCTTCGTCTGCGGTGCCAGAAATCTCGGGGAAGCGCTCAGAAGGATCTCTGAGGGAGCATCGATGATCAGGACCAAGGGAGAACCAGGTACCGGGGACGTGGTCCAGGCGGTCAGCCATATGCGTGCCATGAACTCCGCCATCCGCGATATCCAGAATCAGCGCGTCGACGAACTTTACGAAACTGCCAAACAGCTTGCAGTCCCGGTAGACCTGGTGAGGTATGTCCACGACAATGGAAGACTTCCGGTCGTCAACTTCGCTGCCGGCGGTGTGGCCACCCCGGCCGATGCCGCACTGATGATGCAGCTCGGAGCGGAAGGTGTGTTCGTCGGTTCCGGTATCTTCGCCTCCGGCAACCCCGAGAAAAGGGCCGCAGCCATCGTTCAGGCAGTGACCAACTACAATGACCCAGAGAAACTCGCCGAGGTATCTTACGACCTCGGTAGCGCCATGGTCGGCATCAACGCGGAAGAGATCAAGACGATCATGGCGGAGCGCGGACAATGATCGGAGTGCTCGCCCTCCAAGGTGCTTTCGCGGAACATGAACAATGCCTCGACAGATTGGGTGTCAAGTATTCGGAGATCCGCAAAAAGGAACATCTGGGTCGTTCATACGACGCACTGATCATCCCGGGAGGGGAGAGCACCACTATGAACAAACTTCTCCGCGACCAGGGGATGCTGGAACCGCTCCGCGAGATGATCCAATCCGGAACGCCTGTGTTCGGGACCTGTGCGGGTCTGATCCTCCTTTCCAAAGAGGTCGTCGGAGGGGTTCCGTCCCTTTCCACCTTGGATGTCACCACGGTCCGCAACGCATACGGACGCCAGCTGGGGAGTTTCGAGACCGAATCGGAGTTCGGTGACATCGGCAGCATACCGATGACGTTCATACGTGCCCCATATATCGAAAAAACGGGGCCCGGTGTGGAAATATTGGCAAAAGTGGATGACCGCATCGTAGCTGTGCGTCAGAAGAACCAGCTCGGCATCGCGTTCCACCCGGAACTGACCGAAGATCTCTCAGTGCACAGATATTTCCTGGAGAAGGTTGCACATATTCAATGAGTGCAGATCTGAAACCTTTGTAACATCCCTGCAGGGGGCCATACCCCTGCAGACCGATTCATCATCATAAAAGAACAAAGACCCAGCAGACCGGAATGTCCGCCGGACCTTAGGATTGAAAACGTTTCTCAGACCTGGCTGTTTCACAGGTACCGCCCCCGAACGGGGGCGGATAAAGAAGCAGGTCTCCCCGCAGTTTTGAAATCAGTTTGTCTTGGCGCGCATCCTAAGGAACACGAACGCACATCCGATGACCGCGATTACCGCAATGACGGCGACGGCGATGATCATGGCGTTGCTGCCGGAACCGCTGTCCGAAGAACCGGAGGCCTCATCATAGACGATCTTGCTGTCGGTGATCGTCCAGTAGGAGAAGTGGTCGGTGGTGAAGGTCACATAGCCGCCAGAGTAGGAACAGCTGTCGGCAGGTGCGAACTTTCCATCATCGCCGAGATAATACACGGCGACATCTCCAGCAGCCTTTCCTTCGGGAAGGGTGTACGGCAGAGTCACAGTAATGTTTCCGCCGAACTTCGAGACGACAGTGTCACCAGCGGATGCATCCAGCTTGAAGAGAGGTGCACTTCCAATCTTCTCCTTCTGCTCAGCGGTCAGTTCGGAAGAACTGTTCGCATATGCTGCGGAGAGACTTACCTTCTCTCCAGAAGCGACCAGAGTTCCAATAGCATTCTGACTGATCTTCAGAGTTGCAAGATCTCCTTTGATCTCGGTCTCCGCTCCAACAGCCTTGATATTGCTGAGGGCTTCTGCAGATATCGTTGCCTCGGTCTTCTTCTCTTCAGATTCGGAGGAGGTGGTGTTGTCGATCGTCACGGTCTTCTTTTCGAAACTTTCGGAATCCATCTGTTCCAAAGCCTTTGTGACAGTATTGTCTGAAACTTCCGATCCGGAGGTCTTGATGACGGTACTTATTTCGGAAGCACCGGTGCTGCCTTCGATCTTTTTCAACACGGTCTCGACCTTGTCGGAACCAACGTCTGTCGTATAGGTCTGGACCTCAGTCATGGTTCCATCCTCGTTCTGTTTTGAAGTTACAGTGATCTTGGTCTGAGGCACAAGGGTCTTGTTGCAGACGGAACACATCTTTCCTTCGGTGAGTCTGTATTCTGCTGTTTCGGATGCGGGGATTGTCACTTCGGTGTGTCCCTTTGCGGGGATCTCGGTCTGTTCGGTAAGGACCTCGTTGCAGACGGAACATTTCTTTCCGTCGGTGAGTCCCTTCTCGGTACAGGTCGCTGCCTTTCCGGAAACGGTCACTTCGGTGTGTCCCTTTGCGGGGATCTCGGTCTGTTCGGTAAGGACCTCGTTGCAGACGGAACATTTCTTTCCGTCGGTGAGTCCCTTCTCGGTACAGGTCGCTGCCTTTCCGGAAACGGTCACTTCGGTGTGTCCCTTTGCGGGGATCTCGGTCTGTTCGGTAAGGACCTCGTTGCAGACGGAACATTTCTTTCCGTCGGTGAGTCCCTTCTCGGTACAGGTCGCTGCCTTTCCGGAAACGGTCACTTCGGTGTGTCCCTTTGCGGGGATCTCGTTCTGAACACCAATAATAGCGCCACAGACGGAACAGTGACTTCCGGCAGTCTTTCCTGCTTTGGTACATGTCGGTTCCACAGCTCCGTCTACGACAGGAGTGTGACCGTTTTTGGTAATTTTCACAGGTTCGGATATTGAATTATTTCCCTCTCCGTCGCTGAAGAGAGCGTCACATGATTTACACTTGTAGTATTCTTCATAAC
>CAVATL010000029.1:0-9361 GCA_963591575.1 Candidatus Methanomethylophilaceae archaeon | reverse complement strand
GACCTCAAACGAGAAGGAGATCTTGATCGAACTGGGCCTATTACCTAAAATAATCGACATCAAGAACCCGGTCGGACGGCCGAAAAAGGAACGCACATCCCGAAGAACGGTTTAAAAGTATAGTGCTTCAAATTGGGAAAGCGTTACTGAAGAATAAAATAAAATCTGGAACGCAAGGTTCTGAATTCATCAGATAATAGCTCACTGTCAATAAGTGTATATGCGAGATGACAATGCGAGGGCATCAACAGACCGTGGCAGTATAATGGATTACAGAAAAACAGACCTTTTGCTGATATTGCTGATGTCATTCATCGCCATTTCTTTACTGGCACTGATGGACTCCTCACTATCGAACCATTACCTCATCGCTTCCTTCGGTGCCACCGGAGTGCTGATATTCGCTGTTCCGAACTCGCCATTCTCACGTCCCAAAAACGTGTTCCTGGGACATTTGATCTCAGCTTTCATAGGGATGTGCATTGTCATTATCTTCGAACATCTCGGATGCTTCGACAGTCTCCATTGGGTTGCCTGCGGACTGGCCGCATCCCTGGCTATCGTGGCCCAGATGCTGACTGATACAATCCACCCTCCCGGAGGGGCGACCGCTTTGGCATTCGTGATCGGCGGGTATGACAGCATCATCGACCTTTTCCTCCCCATCCTGTTCGGGGTAGCGGTCCTGATGTGTTTCGCCTACGTCTGCCACCGTGCCGAGGACCGTGCCGACCGCGGTAAGAAAGAGGGTCACTGAATTCCTGTCGCTGGGATTTTATCCGAAAAGACGATGGGTCATCATGCGCACTTCGACTGTCCATTTGGAAAAAGCATTGGCGGAATTCAACGGCAAGGTCGACGATCTTTCCCGTAAAGATGCCTCCATCGAGCTGCTCGACGCACTCATCAACCGCGGAGCCGTCCTTTCGATGCTGGATTACGTCACCTCTGCCAAAGAGGATTTCGATGACGCCATCCTGCTTATCGGGACACTGGAGAAGGAAGGTGTCAAGATCGACCCCGGATATTATGTAAGGGCATATGCCGCCCGCGCCGAACTCTACGGGGAAGGGGAGGAAGATAGCGCATTGGATGATTACAGATCGGCGTCACAGCATCTCGCCGGACTGCACCCCGGTTCCAAATATTATGATAAGAAGACCATCGCGGACCTGTGTTCCGTCGCCACTCAGTCGATAGGCGATATGGGACAGCTTTCGGAGGCCCGCCCTTTCATCGATAAAGGGCTGGAGGTCGCCGCCGGAGAGGACACACCGTTCTTCAGAAACATCCGTCTGGGTCTTCTGAATTACTCGGGATATGCGGCCCTTCTCGACAAGGATTACAAGTCCGCTTCGGAGACCTTCGCGACCTCCTGTACCCTCGCCGCAGACCTCTATTCCAATTCGGAACTCGACGATTCCGAAGACCTAGTTTTCGCATTCGCCTCAAAAGCGGATGCCGATAAGGAACTCTACGGAATCGACAGATATCTTGCGGAAATGGAGAACACCCTCGGGCTCATCGACGAGATGACCGGAGACGGTGTCAGCATCGATGAAGAGATCATAACCACCCTTCACGGCGAGATCGCCAAGGAATATATGGAAAAAGGGAACATTGCAGTCGCAGAGAAGCACCTCATGCGCAAGATGTCCATGGAACTCGTCGGTTCCGCCCAGTACATGAAAGAGAACGGACCGCAGTGATCACTCGTTCTTGAGTTCCTGATAGTTCTTCAGCATCTCGACGGCATCTTTGCATCCGGCCTCGGAGGCCTTTTTGAACCATTTCACGGCCTCATGCTCGTTATGTGCGGTGCCTTTTCCGTCGCCGTGCATAAGACCCAGTGCATACATGGCCTGCGCATAGCCGTTCTTTGCGGCAAGGGTGTACCACTTGATGGCGTTCTGAAAATCGACCTCGGTCCCCGTACCTTCCTCGTAACAGACGCCGAGATTGTACTGTGCCAGAATGTTACCTTTGTCTCCGGCTTTCAGGAACCAGTGAAATGCGGAAGAATCGGATTTCGCCACGCCCTGACCCAATGAATACATGGAACCGAGAGTGTACATCGCCTTGGGATAACCGGAGTTGGCGGCGGCCTGAATGAGGCTCACCGCATAATCGTCGTTTCTTTTCACGCCCTCTCCGAGATGATATGCCAGTCCGATATTGTACTGGGCCTTGAAATTGCCCTGATTCGATGCTCTGTCCCACCAGGTTATGGCCTTGACAAAGTTGACTGATATTCCCAGACCGTCGTGATACATGTTCCCGACAGCATACTGTGCTTCCGGATTTCCGGCCTCTGCGGATCTGAGGAACAGCTTGAAGGCGGTTTTGTAGTCTCCGCTGGCGTATGCCTTGTTTCCTTCGGTGTACTCCCGGTTCCCATCAGTCTTCGCTTTGCCGAATCCGAACATAAGGTGTCATCCGCGTCTCGGGTATATTGATTTCCATCGTGTCGATAATGATTAAAGGATAATCGCTGTTGTTCCCGACATGTCAGAAACACTGCCTGAGGAATTCACGGTCCGTTCAGTACCAGGTATTTTCAGAATGAAGGAAGAAAACAATAATGTCTTCACGGGAAAGGCCAACGGATATGAACTCAGGATATGTGTTTCTCCGAACGGAACAACAAGTACCTTTTCTGCATCTCTGAACTATGCAGATACTAATGTGCCAGCATCTCAAAAATTGAATGGTGAATTCATTTCGATGCAGATGATGGAGAACTATCTTGCTTCATGGATGAACGAGGTCTGCAAGGAACAGATCGAGGATTATGCCGAGGACGTGAAGTATTTTCAGACCTCAGGCGGAAAACTGGCATATTGGGCATACAACACCCACCTCGATACTACCCCTATTGTGTTCGTGCACGGGGGGCCTGGAGGGGACAGCAACCCAGTGAAGGCACGTAGACTCTGTCTCGAAAACCCGGTTTATCTCTTCGATCAGATGGGGTGCGGACAATCAGATCCGATAGAGGATTACGATGCCTGGGTCTTGGAGGATTACATCACTCAGATGAAGGAATTCATCGATTCGATCCCTGCTGAAAAGGTCATCATCATAGGCGCTTCCTGGGGTTCCGGATTGTCTGTCTCCTATGCGGATGCAACATCCTGCGAAAAGATCGCGGCCATGATCCTGCCGTCGCCATACCTCAGTTCCAAACTCTGGACCGAAGACATGTGGCAGAATCTTGAATCGCTTGGTCCTGAAGCAGTAGAAATTGTTAAGAATGCTACTGAAAAGAACAATTTCGGACCGGAATTCCTCAAAGTCCTGGGGGAGTACAATTCACGTTATCTGTTCAACCGCAGAATCTTCAGAGAATACGCCCTCGCCTCCGCAGAGGACGAACCCAACGAGACCTTCCTCAGACTGAACGGCCCTAATGATATGGCCACTAACGGCAAACTGAAGGATTTCGACATCACTCCCGCACTTGGAAAAATTAATGTCCCAGTGCTCTTCATATGTGCAGATTCTGACGAGGTCACCGTACCCCGCATAATACAATATCACAATGCGGTCAAAGGATCGAGGCTGTCAATAATACCGAATGCAGGACACGTTCTCGCATTGGAACAGTTCGATCTCTACAGGGACGCCATAGTTGCATTCCTGAGAGAACTCGGCCTCTGACAGACAGAACAAGTATCGGTCGATTCATACAATAATGGTGTGGTAAAAGCACAAAACCCAGCGGTCAGTCTGATTCGGTCGTCTCCGTAGCACTGCGACCCTTCTTACGTCTAGCATTGCGACGATCCCATTTGGTGACGATATCCGCAGCGTCCCGGTTTCCGCGGTCAGCGGCCATCCGAATATAGTACTGATAGGAGGGAACGGAGGCTTCGGTTCCGATACCGTCCTTGTACATTATTCCCACACGATACATCGAATCGGCATCAAGATTGTCGGCCGCATCCTTGAACAAGACAAATGCACGCGCCGGATCCTTCGGGGTGCCAATACCGTTGAGATAGCATTCGGCAAGTCTCGCGCGGGGTGCACCAGGCATACCGGAGTATTTCTGACACCTGGCGAAATAGGCAGACTGATCAGGGGCCTTCATCCTCTTCGAAGCTGAACGCGGATTGCCTCCGTCACCAGCAAAGTCATCTAGCCTGTAGCTGAGGTCGCGATCGCCGCCCCTCTTGCGGAAGGATTCGGAGGCATTGCCGAAATACTGGGAAACGGAAGATGCGGCGAAACGTGCGTACATCCCGGCAGCGGCATCCGGGTCCGCAACGGTTCCGATACCTCCTTCGTAGCGGCGAGCGGCCTCGAACATGGCGGATGAATTCCCCGCATCGGCGCCAGTAAGGTACCAGGAGAAAGCCTTCTCCCTGTCTCTCACGACAAATGTGCCAGCATCGTAAAGGCGGCCAAGGTCGTAGGCGGCACGGTAGTGTCCGCGGCGGGAAGCTTCTTCAAGAAGTTTTATGCTCCTGTCGAGGTCGCGGGGGATACCATGACCATCACGGTACAATGTCGCCAACTGATAAACCGCCTCGATACTTCCGTGTCCGATGGCCTTCGTGAACCACCCGGCAGCATCGGAATAATCCTTTTCCGTAACAGCAGTACGAAGGAACCCCATTCCGCAGTTGCATTCGTCATAATGGAAACCGCTCTGTGCCAGTTCAATAAGGACCGAACGGAGTTCGGAGATGCCGGACCTCCCCTCAGAGACCAACTGCGAATATTTCCTGCGGGAATCGAAACTTCCCGATTCGACCGCCTGCCTGTACAGTCCGCAGGCGCGCTCCTTCTGGCCTTCCGAAGCAAGATGGTCAGCATATTCGGCCATGGCTGCAGTGTGATCCTTTTCCGCTGCCTTGCGTAGCCATTCGAGATACAGCGCACGGTCGGGTTCACAGCCGATCCCGTCGCGATAGAATGTGGCAAGACGGTACATGGCACCGGATGCTCCATCCTCGGCGAGAGATTTGGTCACTTCGAAGGATTCGGTGATGGAGTGTTTGTATGCCAAGCACACTTCTTCTGCAGGACCGTCCATTTTAACAGTGCCGCCTTCGAGCCATACTGCCCTGTCGCAGGTGGATTCCACCGCACCGGTGTTGTGCGAAGTGAAAAGAACGGTCTTTCCATCCCTGACAAGATTCTTCAGGTGTTCGGAGGATTTGGAAGAAAATGCAGCATCTCCGGTACTGAGTGCCTCGTCGATGACATAGATATCGGCATCGACGTTGATCATGACCGAAAACGCCAGACGTGATTTCATACCCGAGGAGTAGGTCCTGACAGGATTGTCGATGAAAACACCCAGGTCCGCATATTTCACGATCTTATCGATGTTGGCGGCTATGTCTCCCCTACCGATACCGTACAGTTCGCTGCGGATGACAATGTTCTCTCTTCCGGTAAGGTCCTGATGGAAACCCATGCTGAGCTCCAGGATACTGGCGACCTTTCCGTTGACGGTGACTTCACCTCTGTCCGGTTCAAGAATACCGGAAACAAGCTTCAGGAAAGTACTCTTTCCGACACCGTTCTTACCGATGATCCCGACAGCCTCTCCTTTGCGGACCTCGAGGTTCACATCGTGGAAGACGTTGAATTCAGACTTTTTCTTCCGATGAAAACGACCCTCTTTGGTGGAATCTTCGATGAAGAAAGATTTTGACATATCCTTCACAGAGATAGCCAGATCTTTGCACGCAGGAGCGGTTACCACCAACTTTCCCGCACTAAGAGCAGATTCATCTTCCATCAGAGCACCTCCGGCAGCCTCTTCTTGTAATGTTCGAACACGGCCCATCCTATGAAGAACATGGCGGCCGCGAGGACACAGCAGAGCAGTACCTGGGTCATATCGGGCATGGTGCTGTAATAGATCAGACTGTGGAAGACCTCTACAAAGTACGTGAATGGGTTGTACCACACAAGGGTCTTGAGGAGACCGGTGGTCTCGCTTGCCATAAAGAACGTGGGGGTTATCCAGACCACAAGGCGCATGGCGATGCTCATGAAATGTCCCACATCCCGCAGGAACACGCAAACTGTGGAGACCAGGAACGAACATCCCAGTCCGAAGACGAACATCACAGAGAGCATCACGGGGACCATTAGGGCCGCCCACCAATCCATCGGATTGCCGTAGGATAGAATGACGATAATGACCGCAAGATACACGATCACCACCGAAAGCATCTGCATGGCGGTATCTGCTATGACGGCTATCTCACGCGGGAATTTCATTTTGGTGATGAAAGAAGCATTGTTGAGGATAGCTTTACCTTTAAGACATCCGCTCATGAAGGATACGGGAAACATCCCTGCGCAGAGATAGATCCAGAAGTCATGGATCGGGCGGACGCGGATGGTGGTGAACACAAGATACAGCACCAGGATTGTAAGGACGGGGGCCAACATGTGCCAGGCGAATCCCAATGCACTGCTCTTGTAACGGCCCGCGGTCGTCCTTTTGATCATGGCACTGAGAATGATGCGGTTGTCGTAGATGTCACGGAAGACCGATGCCATATTACCGAAGAAAGACTTCTTCATTTCAGATCCTCCTTAGGAAGTTCAGGATCAACAGTAGGATTATGAGGCATACAGCGATCCCGACCAGATTCATCATAGGGAATGTCCGTTTCTCAAAGTTCACAAAGACCACGTTGTCACTCACACTCCCCAGATTTTTCAGGGCACCTTCATAACATTTCACAGTAATGGTATGGGACGCATTGGCGAATGCATATCTGGCCTCGACATTCTTGGAATCTATCTGCACAAAGGTCAGCTGTTCACAGTTGTCGAAAACATATGCTCCCAATATATTGACAGACCAAGGTATGAGGATGGTCTCTATTGCAGTGTTATCGAAAGCCATATCCTGGATCTCAGTCAGGTTTTCATGCAGAACTACATCTTTCAAAGAGGTACATCCATCAAAGGCCATCTCCTCGATGAGATATGTGTTCTCGCCGGTATCGACGGATTTTAGGCGGGTACAGTTCATGAACGCACCGTAATCTATCTTAGAAACGGTCTTGGGTATTTCGACGCTTTCAAGATAGGTCATATTTGCAAAGGCAAGCATGCCGATGGAGGTCATATTCGGCGAAATCACCAGTTTTTTTATGCGGGAATCGCTGAACGCATATGGTTCCACATAATCTATCGAGTCGGGCATAATGAATTCCGTGATACCGCAGGCCGCCGGAAACGCTATCAGTGTTCTTATCCTGGATTGGGAATCTATAGAACAGAGCGCGTGATCCCTTATCGTGAATTTCTTGTTGTCACCGGTGAATATCTTTTCCAGAGAAGCACAGCCCTGGAACACACTCTCTCCGATATAGGTGACATTTTCCGGGATTTCAAAAGATGTGAGCTGAACACACCCTCCGAACGCCATCTCTCCGATGGACTTAAGTTCAGGGGGGAGACTAATCGAAGTGAGTTCTGCACAACCGAAGAATGCACCTGTACCGATAATGCCGGGCCCTGAGCCGGCGAAAGAGACGCTTTCCAAAGAAAGACACGTGTAGAATGCATAATCTCCAACAAGCAGGACATTTGCTCCAACAGACAGATTTTCCAGATTTTGGGCATCGGAAAATGCATTGGTGGCGATCTGTGGAACCTCATCTGGAACAGAGTATTCTGTAACGGATTTCGATGGAGGATAACGGATGAGGTTGTGGGTCTTCTTTTCAAACAGTACTCCATCCACATCAGAGTATGTCGGATTGTCATCATCGACCATGAAACTTTCAAAACAAACTGAACTGAATGCGAACGGACTGATGTATCTGACACTGTTGGGGATGTCGACGGTCGTTGTGTGTTCGCAATTATCGAATGAATATGAAGAGATCTCGACGACATGGAAAGTAAGAGGCACGCCTTCCAGCTCTATTTCAACGGTGGCAGGGATGTCAACTATAGTGGATGAGTCCTCTAAATATTGGACAAGGGCCAGATCCGTACCCTGCAGAATTTCGTAAGAGAAAGCTCCGATTACGAATCTCTCCGGCTCGGAGGATTCTGAATCTGCATAAATCGATTCTGAGATCAATGCCGACGCACACGCGATGCATACGACGAATATGATGATCGCAGACCTGTTCATACCCCAGCAAATGAAAATATCAATTTAACACAATCGGAACAATATGGCCCAGATCTGTGAGATAGTGGGGAATATACTAAAAAATGAAAGATAATGCCGACCTTTTATTCATATTTTCGATTTGCAATATTGGTCTACGAAATACGTGACTGTAAAAAAGTTAATTAATCGAATCCGATACCTATTGCGATAATTCCGTATGGTCTGAAAACTGTGCTGCAGGATACTGAAGGCCCCTCACGGAGGGCGTAACAGTACATTGGAACCACAGGGCCCAATCTCCTGAAAAACGGTCAATACCCGATATAAACTCCAGAGAAATCTATTCAGAATATCGGATGATAAAAATAACAGATAAATGTTATAAATAATGGGGAATATGTGATAATATGAGCGAGAAGAGATGTATTGTGATCTCCTGCGTTTCCTTCGAAACAGCCATGATCGTAGAGCCGACAGTCGGTTTCGGAGCGGACGAGGTACACCTCTTCCATTACACCCGCAACCCCAACGACGAGGCCGGGCGCATCTACCAGGAATTCTATGACGAGGTCTGTTTCCAGATCAGGGACAAACTTCCCAAGGTCGAGATCATTGAACATGCGGAAGACCCGGTCTATGATTTCCAGCTGATGTTCAGGGACCTTCTCAAGCTCATTTCAGACCTCAAGACAAAATATGCTGGACCCACCGACGATCCCTCCGACTACAGGGCGGAGATCTTCATCAACTCTTCCGCGGGAACCTCTCAGTTCAGCGCTGCGGCCATCGTCACCGGCATGATGAATGAAGGAGTCAAGGCGTTCACCGTCGGAACCAGGGAATTCACCATCAAGACCGAGGACATCAGGAACATTTATTACAAGGCCGGCCGGCCTGTAGGTCTCACCGAGCACACCCACACCCCGAGGCTAATTCCAAAATTCGATGTCGAGCCTCCGGACAAGACACTTGTACTGGCACTTCGCGCATTCAACCGCCGTCGCAATGAAGGTAAACCTGTCACCGCCACCGGCATGATCCAGGAACTGAAGGACAATGGCCTGTGGGAATACGAGCCTATGGTCAACGAGGTCAAAACCGCCTCCAAGCAGAAGGAGATCATGTTCTATCAGAGGCACTACCTGAAATCATGGATCAACGCGGGATGGGTCGAGAAGCCTGCAGGATATACGAAGTATTCACTTACCGACAGCGGTCTGCTGGTCATATCCACGTTCTTTGCGGACTGATCTG
>CAVATL010000028.1:0-9544 GCA_963591575.1 Candidatus Methanomethylophilaceae archaeon | reverse complement strand
GACTTCTGGTCTGACTTCTGACCACTTTTCAGTGACTTCTGATCTGAATCCCAGCTCAGTGTTGTCTGCCGATCCCGACACCGGCCACCTTATCCCCTTTGAGGGACCCGGTGATCCGGAGGAGCAAAAGAACCGCCAGAGGCGATCCCTGCCCAATTGTTTTCTCACACCCGCCGCAATTCGTCATTGCGGCCAGTTGCGGCTGTGTTTTTTCCGCCTGATTCCAGACCCGGTCTCCCGGATCACCACCAAGGGTGAAACACTTCTCAAGCTTCCGGTGCATTTTGCTGCATCGAACTGCAACTAGCTCACTGCTGAGTTAATTCAACTTGATAATACTACATTATGGTGCTAGTATATTAATATTTCCCAAAAATCACTCAAAACAAGCGTATTGATACACTAAAATCGCTGATTAGTTAGTATCGATTACATCAAATTACAATTTCAACTGATATTCTGGAGTTCCATAGCACAATTTATCCCCGCATTTCCGTAATCGCATGATTCTGCAAATCACCAGAAACAGACCAAGATGTCGCCGTCTACGAGATCGAAATCGGTCCGGTGCATGCAATCATGATTAACGAATATTCAAGATTGGAATACAGGACTCTACCTGAGATCTGTGGAAGAAACCAATCCATATATTCTATAATAATAGGAGGTACTCTTACAGAAAAACGCTTACAATAGGAGATTTATTTTTAATTTTAAACAATTTAATAGAATTCAACACAATTATCCGCGTAAAAACTCCGTCCGTTTCCAGGACTTTTAAATATCATCACATACGTCCCTCTCATAGGGCGGTCGGTACCTGACCGATGCGCCATACTTGATTGAGGACTCGCTGCGAAGACCGTTGGGAATTTATTGATTGGGTTATCGGTTGTTATTTTCGGGCCTGGTTAGATTTTCTTCTACGCAGCATTCGTGTCTGCATATTGTTTAAGGCGGTTTACCAGGTATCGGAACCTTACATACGTGTAAATCAATTGAAAATTACCTCATTAATTGAGTACTTTTAGTCAGAGCCTTAAAAATTATTTTAGACAAATGTATAATTTTCAAAGAAATTATGGACAAACGTCTAAATACCAGGGGCCATTCCTTCGAGACATGGCATCGAACCACTTCGTCGGATACCAGAGTTACTGCGACTCTCCTGCGGGGAGCTCGCCGTGCAACATGAATTTCGGAATTGCAGACGGTAGCAGTACATGGGTCGAGAATAATAATCGCGACTGCGAAGATCTTCGCAACGCTGAGTCACAGACTGCAGAACCGAATGAATATTATATCGAACGTCAGAAGGAGTATGAATCCTCCGCCAGGTCCTACCCCCGCAAATTCCCTATTGCAGTGGTGAAGGCAAAAGGATCGTGGCTCGAAGACGCTGATGGGAAACGCTACATCGATTTCCTTAACGGCGCAGGCACCCTTGCTCTCGGTCACAACGACAGCGAGGTCAACCAGACCATGGTAGACCTCATCGAGTCCGAGGCCCCGCTCCACACACTCGACCTCACCACCCCGGTGAAGGACAGATTCGCTGAGACCCTTCTCAGCATCCTCCCTCCCGAACTCGCCAAGAAGGCGAAGATCCAGTTCTGTTCGCCGTCCGGAACCGACGCGACAGACGCTGCGATCAAGCTCTGCAAGACCGCCACCGGAAGGGGTTCCGTCATCGCCTTCTCCGGAGGATATCACGGAATGGGACACGGAGCAATGGCACTGACCGGAAACTGCAACGCCAAGAATCATGTGGCAAACCTCATGCCCGGCGTTCAGTTCATGCCTTACCCGTATTCCTACCGCTGCCCCATGGGACTCGGCGGAGATGCAGGAACCAAGGCATGCTGCGCATATTTCGAACGCCTCCTGAAGGATCCCGAGAGCGGTGTCACCAAACCCGCAGCGGTCATCCTTGAGGCGATTCAGGGAGAGGGAGGGGTCGTTCCCGCCCCTGCAGAATTCCTGCAGACCATCCGCAGGGTCACCAAGGAACTGGGCATCCCCCTTATCTGCGATGAGATCCAGTGCGGAATGGGAAGGTCCGGCAAGATGTTCGCATTCGAACACGCGGGTATCGTTCCTGATGTGATCCTCATCTCCAAGGCTATCGGAGGAGGACAGCCTCTGTCCGTCGTCGTATACGACCGCGAACTGGATAAATGGGGCCCCGGAGCACACGCAGGGACCTTCCGCGGCAACCAGCTTGCCATGGCGGCCGGAACCGTCGTCATGAACAGACTCAACGATCCCAAATTCCTTTCTGAGGTCACCCGCAAAGGGGACTACATGAAATCCCGTCTCCTCAAACTGAAGGACGAGGTCTCGATCATCGGAGATGTCCGCGGAACCGGACTGATGCTCGGTATCGAATTCATCAACCCCAACGGTCCGAAGGACCTCATGGGTGTGCCTATGCCCGACTCCGAGACCACCATGAGGGTTCAGCGTCTCTGCTTCGAGAACGGCCTTATTATGGAAAAAGGCGGACGCAATGGATCCGTCATGAGGTGCCTCTGCGCACTCACCATCACCGATGAGGAGATCGACAAGGCCATGGACATCTTCGAGAAGGCCGTGAAAGAGGCTGAAAAATATGTCCGCAGCTGATCCGCTGCTCCTGTCCGAATCCAAAGAAGTGCAGGAGAAGTTCTCTCAGATGCTGAGGGACACCCTGTCAGCTATATTCGGTTCGTTCTCCGACGGAAGCGCGTTCTCCGGGATAGATCCATACAAACTGAGGGAGAAGATCACCACCCTCGGTTTCATCCCTGAGGAAGGAAAAGGCTTCGATAAGGTGCTGGAGGAGACGGAGAAGGAGATAATGCCTCACCTTCTCCGTACCTGGTCGGTGAAGTACATGCCTCACTTGCACTCCCCGGTATTGACCGAAACGATCTGCTCCGAACTCATTATATCCTGTTTCAATGACAGTATGGACAGCTGGGACCAGGGACCTGCCGCCACAGAGCTCGAGGTCAGCATGATCGACGGCCTTGCGGAGCTGTACGGCTTCCCCAAGGAGACCGCGGACGGCTGCTTCACATCAGGGGGTTCCCAGTCCAATATCTCGGCCGTTATCGCTGCCCGCGACTGGTACTGTACGGAGAAGTTCGGATGGGACGTCAAGAAGCACGGCCTTCCTCCGGAATACACCAAGCTCCGCATCTACACCTCGGCGATCTCCCATTTCTCAGTGGACAAGGCGAGCCATATCCTCGGATTGGGATATGACGCGGTCAGGAAGATCCCTGTGGATTCCGAATGCAGGATCATCGTGTCCGAATTCAGAAAAATGGTCGAGGAGGACGTGGCCGCAGGACTTTATCCCTTCTGTGCGGTCGCCACCTTCGGAACCACCGACTTCGGTTCCATCGATGATGCTGCCGGAATGAGAGAAGTATGTGACAGATACGGAATGCACCTCCATGCGGATGCCGCCTACGGTTCCGCACTAATCATGAGTGCAAAGCACAGGTCGAAGATCTCAGGCATAGCCCTGTGCGATTCTGTCACCATTGACTTCCACAAGATGTTCCTTCTCCCGATCTCCTGTTCCGCGGTTATCCTGAAGGACGGAAAGAGGCTGAACTGCTTCGAGCTCCACGCGGACTATCTGAACCGCGAAGAGGACGAGGAGGACGGCTACATCAACCTCGTCGGGAAATCCATGCAGACCACGCGCCGTTTCGACGCACTGAAGGTGTTCATGGCCTTCCAGACCAGAGGAATGGACGGTTTCGGCAGGATCATCGATACTGCTGTCGGCAATGCAGAATATTTCTATGAGAAGATCTCCAAAGACCCCTCATTCGTGGTCGCAGTGAAACCTGAAATCTCCTCGGTCGTTTTCGCTGTGAACAGGGATGACGAGACGAACAAGAAGATCAGACGTCTCCTGCTTGCAGAAGGTACCGTCATCGGACAGACAGTCAAAGACGGCAAAGTCATGCTGAAATTCACCCTTCTGAATCCAAACCTCACCCACGGTCAGATCGATGATATAATCGTCAGGATTAAAGAACTCGGCGCATCCGTTCCGAGTTTGTGAAACCCATAACAGTTCCGGCATCAGTTGTGCCGGGACCGTGATTTCCCTTTTTCAACCGACTTCATGTTTCACACGGATCTCAATGAAATTCCTTCATTTATGCTCAAAATCTGATAGAGATCTATGAAAATCTACCGTCGGAAACTCAACTTTGACAGAACAATAAAAAGAGTGGTGGGCCCCCTCGGATTTGAACCGGGGTCACATGCACCCCAAGCATGAAGGATACCAAGCTACCCCAAGGGCCCGTATAGGGTGGATAAATGGTTTGGGTTAAATAGTTTATGGCCAGCAGCTCATCCGAGCTGCGAGATCTCGCCGATGAGATTGGCGTGGGAAACGATCATCCTGCGGCAACAGTATCTCTCGAATCCCATTTCGTCGAGGACCTTTTGGGGATCCTCGCCCATCTTCACGCGTTTCTCATACTCTGGATAGGCGGAACCGACCACTTTTCCACAAGTAAAGCATCTCACCGGAATTATCATCAGATCACCTGTAGGATTTCTGCTTCTTCGCGCGAGCACCAGGTCCCATAGGCTTCTTGGGCAGTTTCCTCCTGTCATCGTTGATGATGAGGGTCCTGTCGTATGCCCTGAACAGTGCTTCGAGCTCGTCGTCCTTGTAGAAGTCCACAAGTCCACGTGCGATAGCGGTCCTGACGGCAGCTGCCTGTCCCATGACTCCTCCGCCCTGAACGGTGACGGAGATGTCGACCTTTGCAGCTTTCTCGGGAACGAGCTGCAGGGGCTCTTCGATCTTGAGCCTTGCGAGTTCCGGAGTGTAGATTGCGATAGGGGTCTTGTTGACGGTGACCTTTCCAGTGCCTTCTTTCACGACTGCCCTGGCGATTGCGGTCTTTCTCTTTCCACTAGTGTTGACTGCATCCATTTAAATCACCTGACTTTGGATCCCAGGAATCCGGAGATTTCACCCAGGGTCACGTATTTGCACTGGACTGCCCTGGAAGCATCCTCGATCTTGACCTTATCACAGGTCTCGAACTGCTTGGGAACTCCGACGAAGACGTGGAGCATCCTGTATGCTTCCCTTCCGGTGGTGGTGTAGCGGGGGATCATTCCCTTTACGCACCTCTTGAAAAGGAGGTCGGCCCTGCGGGGGTAGAACGGTCCTTTCCTTTTGGTGACCTCTCCGACGTCAACTTTGTGCTTGAACTCGGAGAACACTTCACTCCTCTCACCGGTGATGATGATCTGCTCTGCGTTAAGAACGACGACCTCTTCTCCGTCAAGGATCTTGGTGGCGACAACGCTTGCAAGCCTTCCGTAGATGAGTCCTTTTCCATCGATAACGGTAACCATGCTAATCACCCGAGAATCCTGACTTTGGAGCCGGTGGGGTTCTCATCCATGAGCTCTTTGATGGTCATGGTCTTTCCGCCAGCGGCGACGATCGCTGCAGCGGCCTTTGCACTGAAGCTGTATGCCGCTACGTTCACTTTCTTGCTGATATCGCCGGCTGCGAGGACCTTACCGGGAACGATAACGGTCTCTCCGTCTGCGGCGTATTTCTCAATCTTGCTGAGGTTCGCCTCGGCCCACACCCTGCTGGGTGCTTCAAGCCGGAGCGCGATGTCTCGCCAGATAGCAGCTTTGGGGTCCTCCCTGGTCTTGGCCTTAAGATCTGCGATCAAGGCCACGAGCTGGGGGTTTGTCTTTAAGCTTTTGTTGCTCATTTTTCTGACTCTCCCGACATTGGGTGAAGGGGCCCTATGTTGGGGTCATTAATAAACCTTATCAGAAGTCCTTATTTTATTATATATAATGTAGGAGACAAATTATATAACACAATGTTCGATTGCCCGTCAGTTGTGATTTTCCATGATAAGATATGGTCCGGCCGGAATACCCCTCTCCTGTAAGGGTCGCACCCTTAAAGACGGGATCGAGGATGTGCACAATCTCGCTCTGACTGCATTGGAGATTCAGATGGTGAGACCCAAATACATGCTCGTGCCCCCCGAGGACGAGGAGGTCGGTCTGGCTGTCAGGGAGCTCGGACCCGAGACCGGTTTCGTCGTCGGAGTGGAGAAGGAGGGCGAACTCATCTATGATCCCGAAGAGATCGTCGAAGAGGAGGACAACATGATCATCCTTCCGTCCGGTATCGCATCCTGCTTCAAGGACCTGTACTCCCTCGGACACATGGCCATCAGACACGACATCAAGCTCTCGCTCCACACCCCTTACTACATGGACCTCGGATGCAGCATGGATTCCGAGGATGAGGACGAGGCCGCTATGGCATGGCAGTACTTCGACATCCTCAGGCAGTCCGCGGTCGTCACCAACGCCCTCGGAGGAGATATCGTCGTCACCAACGCCGGGCTGTATGATGACAAGAAACGCAGCCGCGAACAGACCGAAGAGAACATCCGCAACAATCTCGGCATGCTCCTCGAGTGGTGGAAGGACGCCGGAATCAAATCACGCCTCGGTATCGAGGTCACCGGACAGCAGAACGTCTTCGGTTCTGTCGAGCAGGTGCTCGACCTCTGCGACGAGTTCGACAGGAAGATCACGCCTGTGCTCAACTTCCCTCATTATCAGGCAAGGACCAGGGGTGCCCTGAACACAGCATCCGACTTCGTCGAGGTGCTCAACACATTCGCTTCGTATTCCCCCGATGGAATTTATGCTTCTTTCTCCAACGTGGAATTCACCCCCGACGGAAACGAGAAGTGGCTCACCCCGCTCAAAAAGGGAGAACTCAGGTTCGAAAGGCTCGCCGAGGCACTGGCGGACCTGAAGCCTGAAATGACCCTCATCTCCTCCTCTCCCCTTCTGGAACATGACGCTGTCTACATGAGGACCCTCACAGAAAGGGTGCTTTCCAAGAAGGCCGCCAAGTACCTCAAGGACAAGAAGAAGCAGGAAGAGGCGGCAGCGGCCGCGGAGTGATATCCTTTGGATACGCTCGAGTCCCTGGTCGGAGCATGCTCGAAAGCACTTTCGGGCATCTCCGAAAAAGACAGAAACAACCTGATCGACCGCATTCTCTCGGCCAAACGCGTGTTCATATTCGGTGTCGGAAGGTCCGGCCTCGTAGGTCAGACCTTCGCCATCCGTCTGGTCCAGATGGGCCTTCAGGTGTCCTTCGTCGGAGACATGACCACACCTATCTTGAAAAAGGACGATCTTCTGATCCTTATCTCCAATACCGGAAACACCATGTCGGTGGTCACCACCGCCAGAATCGCCCACCGTCTGGGAACGCATGTCATCTCCATAACTTCCAATAAAGACGGAGATCTTGTGAAAACATCAGACGATGCAATATTCGTCACTACGCCTTCTGATAAAGAGATCACCGAAATGGCGCCTCTAGGAACCGTCTTCGAGGATGCCACTGTCCTGTTCTTCGATACGCTGGTCCCGATACTCATGAAGAGATTGAACCTCCAAGAGCAGGACCTGCGCAACAACCACGCGATCTGGGTCTGATTCAGAGATTCTCGACCATCGCGGAAGGCACTTTTCTGGCGACCCCATTATCAACGGCATACATCGCCATCTCCCCACCGGAACAGTCGACCGCTATCGCATAGACCTTGGTATATCCGAAGAGAGACTGTACCTTCCTCACATCTGCCTGGGTCATTGTGCAGTTCCCTTCGCAGGACCTGAACCAGCCGACGGCGTTCGAGATCCTGCTGTAATCCTGGGTCAGACCGCTCACGATGCAGTACGTTCCGCGGTCGTCAAAATAAAGTTTACCGAGAAGAAGACCTTCGATACTGGTCTCGGAAGCATACGCTTCATCGGAAAGATCGGCGAGATACTGTGCCACGCTCTCTCCGAAGAACAGCTCGGCACCCGGCATCGAACGCATCCTTCTCTCGGCCTGGGTCATTGGACATCAGACCCTGTCAAGAAACCATTCCGCGGCCGCCGCACAGGTCGGGTTGGCAAGAGGATTGAAAGGATTCGGATGGTCGACCAGGTCGATCAGTGTCTCGATGAACTCCTTCAGATTCGAATCGAATGTCCAATGGTCGAGCTCCGCCACGCAAACGGAACCTCCTTCGGAATGAGGCATGATGTTCGGGTGGAAGACCTCGGTGTTCCACCTGACCTTCGGCCTCTCGTAGGGGTAATCCTCACCGATGAATATCGTGAACCTCTGCTCGGGACACGGCGTCTCAGGTGCGGAGAATGCCTCGGTGTCATGAAGCGTGATGTCGATCGCAAAAGGGAGGTCGATGCTGTCCGGAATGTCCGGAACGTCGATCCCGAGGTCCGCCGCACCAGAAAGATCGTTCCTCAGTCTCTTGACGAGGATTGGTATGGCCATTCCCATGTGATCATCCGCCCTGGGGGTCGGGAACAAGTACAAGAGTGTCCCCGTTCTTCAGACCCAGTTCTCCGATCGAGATGTTGGCTGACAGCAGCCTGTTCCCGAACTTCATGACATAGGCTATCGTCTCATTGTCCCAGTACTGCGAGGCAAACGCGATCACGTCGCCCACAGAATCGGTCTCTTCGATCTCGACGGAAATCGTCGATCCTTTGACCGAGTTTTCTATCTTCACGTTCAGTGTCATGTTCTGTCTCCATGGTTGGGGCATCTGGGGTCGATATCGGTCTCGAATACCTCCATCGTACCCCGTATGCCGTCGTAGTAGTTTAACCCAATCACGCACAGGTGCTCGCATCCGCAGACGATCTTTATAGCCTCGCGGACACAGGCGGCCGCGATGACGGATGCTGTGGTGACACCAGAGGACAATATCCTGGTGTCCTCGCGGACCTCCCCCGGATCGCAGGAGAACGTCCGGTGAAGTTCGTCGAGATGGGTGCGGTTCATGGTGCATTCGAGGCACGGACCTGTTTTAAGGACGGTCATCACCTTTCCCCTGAAACCGTCGGTGGACCCGTCCACATACGGGATCCCGTAAAAGCGAGCGTGCGAGTTCAGATGAAGTCTGGCACTTATGCTGTCGAGGCATCCGACATAGATATCGAATGATGAAAGATCGACGGACTGTATGCGGCCGTTGACGGGTATAGCGACACATTCGGGATCGAGATCGGCAGCAGCTTCAGCGGCCACTTCCGCCTTGTTGCGGCCGATGTCCTTTTCCCTGAAGAGCACACATCTGCTCAGATTGGTCTTCTCGACAGTATCGAAATCGACTATCGTGATGTTGCGGAATCCCGCAAGTGCCAGACACTTCACCGCCTCGTTCCCCAGTGCTCCTGCACCGGCGACAAGCACGCGTGCCTCATAGATGCGCCGGATGTCGATCCAATCGGTCCGGACCATCCTGTCATAACGGGTTCCAAGATCTGCATCGTCCAAGGCTGATACCTGTTTGAATAGCGCGTGGATGCTTTATAAGCCTAACCGCGGATTCACAGTTCAGGAATGGTCTGCAGAGAAGATTTTTGGTGATCTGGCACATTATGATGCGTACTGCAAAAGGATTCGGAAATAGGGAATGCGTCCGAGATCGAT
>CAVATL010000027.1:0-10091 GCA_963591575.1 Candidatus Methanomethylophilaceae archaeon | reverse complement strand
TAGTAAATCTGACCATTCCGATCAGCCTTGATGCTGTTTGCTCTGACAGTGATCCTGCATTCGATTCCGTGTCCGGAATCAAGAGTATTACATTAACCCTCGGTTCCGGAGATGGGTACAATTACGGTGCTTATAAGGGCTGCAATTGCTGGTATCAGCTCACCCCCTGGTATCAGTGCAGAGGAACTCTGAAGGAGATCGTGTTCGAGGACGGTATCAAACACATCGGATCAGATGCCTTCCGCGAGCTGAACATCACGTCACTTGTGATCCCCGACAGCGTCGAATCCCTGGGTTGCCACACTTTCTACCATTGTGATGGCCTGCAGGACCTTACAATCCCGATCACCCTCGACAGTGTGTATTCGGCCAAATACCCCGCATTCGCCCAATGCGAATCCATCAAGAGCCTGAGACTGACCGCCGGAACTGATGGTGTCGGAGTCGATTACACAGACACTCTGCCTATCTGGTGTACCCCCGACCATCAGGCAGAATTCATATCGGTCGACAGCGGGATCAGCTACATCGGATCCTGCACTTTCACCAACTACCTGTTCTACGGATCCGACGGCAAGCCCATACAGGCCACTGCAGAAAACCTGTGCGGACACACGTTCACTGGAACTGATGGAATGATGGAAATCATCGATGGCACATCCTATCAAACCTATGACTCGACAATTTCGAGTGCCGGGTTCATGTACCCCGATTGTTCACCGATCTGTCCGAATCCTGCTTTTCATCAAATGTCCCAGACAGCTGAAATGAAAGAATTCTCATGACCCTACGGAGGGCCTCCGCCCACGAAGGAGGCCCTCCCGAAATCTCTTCAATGCCGTTCCCGCAGTTTCTTTAAAAAACCCATATAGTCGCGTATGCGCACGTTTAATACAGTGTGACACATTTGCGGAACCATGGATTTCAAAAACAAGGACCTGGTTTCCATCCGCGACCTCAACAGGGAGCAGATAGAGTACATTCTCGACCTCTCAAAGGAAATGGTCCCCTACGCCCGCGGTGAAAAGACCAAACGCGCCCTGGACGGAAAGATCATGGCGAACCTCTTCTTCGAACCTTCCACCCGTACCAAACTCTCCTTCGAGAGTGCGGCATACAGGCTCGGATGTCATGTGATGGACGTTTCCGAGATGTCCATGACCTCCATCGCGAAGGGAGAGACCCTCTCCGACACCATCAGGATGGTCGACTCCTACTGCGACTGCATCGTTCTGAGGCACCCCTACGAAGGGGCCGCCAGACTTGCAGCTGATGTATCTCAGAGGCCGGTCATCAACGCCGGCGACGGAGCAGGTTCCCACCCCACCCAGATGCTCCTGGACCTTTTCACCATGAAACAGGCCAAAGGATCCCTGGACGGACTCAACATCGCCCTGGTCGGCGACCTGAAGTACGGAAGGACCGTGCACACCCTCGCCCAGGCCCTCACCATGTTCGGAGTGAAACTCACCCTTGTCGCCCCCGAAAGCCTCCAGATGCCCGAAGACATCGTAGATGCACTGAAGGCCAAAGGATGCATCCCCAAGAAGACCGCCTCCCTGGAGGATGCCATCCCCGACGCTGATATTCTTTATGTCACCAGGATCCAGAGGGAGAGATTCCCCGACCCCGCCGAGTACCAGAAGGTCGCCGGAACCTACAGGATCGACAACGCCATGCTCAGGGAAGCAAAGGACGACCTCAGCGTCATGCACCCCCTCCCCAGAGTGAACGAGATCGCCACCGAAGTGGACAACACCCCTCACGCGAAATATTTCCAGCAGGCCTTCAACGGAGTCCCCGTAAGAATGGCCATCCTCTGCGCCATCATGGGAGGTGAGATGTGATGCTCGGAGACAAAGTGGAAGATATCAAGATACCCCCGATCAGGAACGGAACCGTCATCGACCACATCACCGACGGACAGTCCCTGAACGTACTGAAGATCCTCGGAGTGCACGAGAATAACATCGATTCCGGCATCAGCATAGGGATTCACGTGTCCACCACCAAGAACAACGAGAAATGGAAGGACATCGTGAAGATCGAGGATATGGAACTCGACCCTATCACCGTGAGCAAGATCGCCCTGATCGCACCCCATGCCACCATCTCCATCATCCGCGACTACTACATCGCGGAGAAATTCGATGTCAGACTGGAGGATGTGGTCACCGGTATCGTGAAATGCAGCAACCCCAACTGCATCACCAACAAGGGCGAACCGGTCTCCCCCAAGTTCTTCGTCGAACAGCGCTGCCCCCCGATGCTGAGGTGTGTCTACTGCGACCGCATCCTCAACAACATCTCGGACAACCTGATCTGATGAAGCTCATCGTGGTCACAGGCATGCCCGGTGCCGGGAAAGAGGAATTCCTTTCAGCAGGCATGGCCGCAGGGATCCCGTTCGCCAGGATGGGCGATGCTGTAAGGGAGTTTTATTCCGAGTCTTCCGCTCAGAAAGCGGGTGTCCCAATGGGACAGTTCGCCAGTTCCGAGAGAGAACTCCACGGAAAGGACATCTGGGCCAAAAGGACCCTGGAGAAGATGAAGGGCGAAAGCATCTTCATCATCGACGGGTGCCGGAGCATGGACGAGATCCGTTCGTTCAGAAACCTCGGCGGAGAGGTCGTGATAGTGGGAATCTACGCCCCTCCGCAGGTAAGGTATGAAAGACTCGTGAAACGCGGAAGAGAGGACGCACCCGCCGACATCAATGCCTTCAACGAGAGGGATTCGAGAGAACTCTCATGGGGGGTCGGAGAGGTGCTGGCACTATGCGATTTCATGGTTCCCAACACCGGTTCTCTGGATGATTTCCATAAGAGGTCCGCCGAACTGATGAGGTCCCTTCAATGAGGTTCACGACCGCCCGCCTGTGCGGAGGAAAGGCCCTGATGGCCATCTCCGCGGATATCATGGATATCGATATGGACCGTGCGGCGGAGATCCTCGAATCCGAAGGATGTACCGTCAAAGAAAAGGACGATATGCTCTTGGTGTTCGACTGGAACGGGAAAGAGGTCACTCTCTACCGTCAGGGAAAGGTCATGTACCTTCCGCAGACCGACCGCGCCGAATGCATATCGGATGCCACCAAACTTCTTGAAAAGATCCGCTGAAAAGGATGGATGAAATGGATAGGATACTGGAACTGGCACTGTTGATAATCGTCCCTCTGGCACTTTCACTGTTCGCGTATCACAAGAACCTCATGACCAAGGGTGCGGCGGTCACCGCCTTCATCCTTGCGGAGATCATAGGTTTCTGTACGGAACTGTGGTGGGACCTCGTTTTCTATCTCTTCCCGGTAATAGCATTCCTCGCCACCAAGTGGAGACTAAAAGAAAAGATCGCTCTGGGTCTTCAAGAGGGCAAGAAAGGAGAAAGGACTGTCTTCAACATCCTGGGCGTGAGCATCATCCCCACGGTCATCGCAGTGGTGTACCATTTCACTCAGTCGGATGTACTTGCTGTCGCGTTCATCTCCGCATTGGCGGTGTCCACATCCGACACGATCGCCAGCGAAACCGGCATGTGGGCCAGGAAGACCTATATGATCACCACCCTCAAAGAAATCGAACCGGGACCCAACGGAGGAGTGTCCGTTTACGGAACTGTGGCGGCAGCGATCGGAACCCTGTTCTTCGCTTATGTGTCATGTCTGTTGATCTACAGAGACTTCAGCTTTGACGGGCTCACCGATCCGATCTTCCTCGTCCCGTTCGTCGCGGGGATGATCGGCAATCTGATGGACAGTCTGTTCGGTGCCCTTCTAGAGAACAAAGGATACATCAATAAGTACATCAACAACGGATCAACCTCGCTGATCGGAGCGGTCGCAGGGTCTTTCCTGTTTATCATTTTCTGATGTGCCAGACATCGGATTTTTGATTTCAAGAAATATCAGAGAACGATCTCTTCCATAAGAATCGTGGCAGTCTTCGCTCTGAATGTGATGCCGTACAGTATGGTCCTTCCCTTCATACCTCTGCAGTAATCCTTTTGGTGGATCTGTTCCAAAGCCTCATGTGCCAGACGATCGATTGCGGCATCACTGTCTTCGGAATCCGCCTTCTTTAACTCGATGACGATGTTGGGGAGTCTGGGACATCTGGCCTTCATCAGGATGTCATGTCTTCCGTCACCGGATTCCTTCTCGGCCGATATCTCATACCTGCCTTCACGTTCGAATGCGATCGTCGCAAGGATCGCCTGGTAACGCCCCTCGTCCACCAGCATCAGGGAAGCGAATTTGTCGTAACGGCTGTCCAATTCCTGTTTGAGGGTATCCGCATCCCCAGCTTCCAAAGCATTCAGCAGAGCCTTGTAAGGGAATGTTCCGCGGAATGTGAAGTTCACAATGTGTTCCAGGAAGACCTTGTACATCTCATGATTGGGGACCGAAAGGATATATCCGTCCCCTTCGGGGACGGCATTCAGGTATCCTGCAACTGCTAAGACAGAATATATGGCATCGGGTTTTGTCTTCAGGTCTCCCATCGCCACCGTGGGAGTAAGTTCCTTTATGACCGTTCTGCCACCTCCGAGAGCGGTCAGGACCTTGAACGTATCTGCATCCGCGTTTTGCAGAAGGGTATCTATGATGTCATTTCCACTGGTTCCTGCCCAATATGTTTTGGGAACGAATTCCTTGTCAATGTAATTTAGGATACTCCAGGGGTTGTAGATATCTGCATTTCCGAAACGGTATCCGTCATACCACTCTTTAGCTTCTTCAAACTTTTCAGGATGGCCGTAGTAAGAGCAGAGTTCTTTCACTTCCAGTTCGGTGAAACCGTATCTTTCATCGAACCGTGTTCCGAAGATATTGTTCACATCGAGATTGTTCAGTCCGGAGAATATGCCTTCTTTGGCGATCTGCATGACACCGGTCAAAACCCCGAATGCAAGATGCCTGTTACTTTTGAACGTCATCGAATAGAAACCACGCAGGGTGCTGAGGATCGTGTCATAGGATTCTTTGCCATATGCATGATTGAGTGTATTGTCATACTCATCGAGAAGTATTATCGGTTTGACCCCGTGATGCAACTCCAGCATCAGGCATAATCTGTTAAGTGAATCCTTGAGCAAAGACAGATTTGCAGTTCCGGAAAGAATGCTCTGATAATCTGCGATCTGCGAAGAGATCAATTTGTCACTGTTTGCAAGATAGATGTATTCTTCGTACAGAGTTTTCAGTTTTTGGCCGAAATCGGAAACAAATTGTTCAAAACTCAGAAAGTCCAGATCTTTCATCGAAAGAAAAATCACAGGGCGGGTGTTCTTGTATACCTCAACTTCAGGATGATCGTTGATCTTCAGTCCGTCGAACCACGTATTTCCTTTGTATTTGAGGTTGAAGAATGCATCAAGCATGGAGAGATTAAGTGACTTTCCGAAACGTCTGGGTCTTGTGAAGAGGTACACGCATGTAGGATTTTTAAGGATGTCCGAGATGAGTTCGGTTTTATCAACAAAATATAATCCGTTCTCACGGACCGTTGCGAAATCATCAACCCCTATCGGCAATTCCGCTCTCATCACGTCCCCCGGCATATCTTCTATATTGTTTCACCGACTATAAAAAGGACATCTTTGAAAGGTCGGTCCGTCAGACAACACCCAATAGCATTTTCAGCATCTGGGTCTTTTAGAATGCCACGGTTTATGGCCCGTGGCGGGCCATGTTAAAGTTTCACTCGGAAGACATCTCGGAGAGCTTGATGAGCTTCTTCCACCTGCGGTCGAGTTCGGACTGGATGTCGTCGACGACATCGATCCACCTCTCGTCCTTGAGGTGCTTGAACCTGCCCTGGGAGTTGAACCAGTCGGTGACAGGCTTCTTCTCCGCCTTTCCGTCTGCGATCCTCTGACTCTCTGAGGAGAGGTGGTACTCGCCGTTGACGACCTCGAAGAGGGGCCAGACACAGGTCTCCACCGCGAGCTTGGAGATCGCGATGGTGTCGCTGGAGTCAAATCTCCATCCTCTGGGACAGGGGGAGATGGCGTTGATGAACGCAGGTCCTCCGCACTCGAAGGCCTTCTGGGACTTCTGTACCATGTCCCTCCAGGCATGGGGTGCGGTCTGTGCGACGTAAGGGATGTTGTGTGCCACCATGACGGCGGTCATGTCCTTAGGGAACTCCTTCTTTCCGTAGGATTCAGATCCGTTCCAGGAGGTCGTGGTGGACGCCCCCTTCTCGGTCGCAGAGGACCTCTGGATACCGGTGTTCATGTATGCCTCGTTGTTGAAGCAGACGAACACCATCTCGTGTCCCCTCTCCATGGCACCGGAGAGTGCCTGGAGGCCGATATCGTAAGTTGCACCGTCTCCTGCGAAGTTGACGAACTTGATGTCCTTGTTGAGCTTGCCCTGCCTCTTGAGAGACTTGTAGGCGGTCTCGAGACCTGCCGCACCTGCCGCTCCGTTTCCGAAGGCGGTGTGGACCATCGAACAGTTCCAGGAGGTGTACGGGAAGATGGTGGTGGAGACCTCGAAGCATCCGGTGGAGCAGGATACTGCGACGTCCTTCTCGGTTCCCATGAGGACCTGCCTTGCGATGATGGCCTCCGCACAGCCGGCGCAGAGCCTGTGTCCGCTGCAGAGCCTGACAGGGATGTCGGAGTTCAGTTCCTTGAGAGAAAGTCCGCTCATTCCTTCACCCCCACAAAGTTGACGGTCTTTGCAGTGCCGGATTCGACCTGCTTGTAAACGTTCATGAAGTCGGAGACCATGGTGTCGGCTCCTCCGAGTCCGTAGATGAAGTTGTACATCTTGGGCATCTTGTCGTTGAGTGCGGCCGCGGCGCAGATCTCCGGATACATGGGTCCGTAGGATCCGATGGAGAGATGCCTGTCCATGACAAGGATTCCCTTCTTTCCCTTGACGAGCTTGGCGATGTCCTCTGCAGGCCAGGGCCTGTAGACACGGGGCATTGCGACTCCGACCTTCATTCCTTCGCTCCTGAGCCTGTCGACAGCTTCTTTCATTGTTCCGAAGGAGGATCCGAGGACGAATGCGACATATTCTGCGTCGTCGCACTTGTACTCCTCGACGAGGTGGTATTCCCTGCCGGAGATGTCCTTGAACTCAGCCATGGCGTCCTTGGCGACCCCGATGGCGTTCCTCATGGCGATGACCATCTGGTACTTGTGAGGGAAGTAGAACAGAGGTCCGTCCATCAGGTTGTGGGTGACCGGGTGGTCGGTATCGAGCAGGGGGTGCATAGGCTTGAACGGGCCGATGTATTCCCTGACGGCCTGGGTCTCGAGAGGGGTCATCCTCTCAATGGCATGAGTGAGGATGAATCCGTCGAGGTTGACGAGGACAGGAAGCTGAACCTCGGGGTTCTCGGCGATCTTGAGTCCGATGATGCTCATATCGTAGGCCTCCTGGACGTTCTCGCTGAAGAGGGAGAGCCATCCGGTGTCCCTGGCGGACATGACGTCACCGTGGTCGTTGTTGATGTTGATAGGTCCACTGACGGTCCTGTTGGCGACTGCCATCATGACAGGTACCCTCATGGCGGAGGTGATGGGGAGCATCTCCCACATATAGGCGAGACCCTGAGACGCGGTGGCAGTGAAGGTCCTGGCGCCTGCGGCGGAGGAGGTGGTACAAAGTGTGAGTGCGGAGTGTTCGGACTCCACATCGACGAACTCGGTGTCGACCTCTCCGTTCGCCACATATTTCGCAAAATCCTCGACGATGATGGTCTGAGGGGTGATAGGGTATGCAGCGCATACATCAGGGTTGAGCTGTTTCCATGCGAGGGCGACAGCGCCGTCTCCGTTGATGGCGATGTCCCTTCCGACCTTGCTGGTCATTGAATATCCTCCTTCATTGTGATAGCGTGCTTGGGGCAGACCTTGGAACAGATCCCGCATCCCTTGCAGTGGGTGAGTTTCGCTCCCTTGACCTCGTTGTTCTCTACGATGATACAGTCGTCGGGACAGTAGATCCAGCAGGTGAGACAGTCGATGCAAGCGTCGGTGTCGATGATCGGGACCTTGGATCTCCAGTCTCCGGTGTGGAAGTTCTCGGAGTTTCCGGGTTCGATGACACGGGAACCGATGATCAAATCCTTGTAATTCGCTATGTTGACCATTCACTGCACCTCCTCGTACGCCCTCTTGAGAGCAGAAAGATTCTTCACGATGAGCTTATCGGAGAGTTTTCCCGTAAATTTGTCGGTGATGTTGTCCTCCATGTCGCTGTAGGAGATGAGGGGGCGGAGTTTCACGAGGGCTCCGAGCATCGCGGTGTTGACCAGAGGCTTTCCGATCTCCTCGATGGCGATCTGGGTCGCCTTGACCGCATGGCATTCGGCAGTGGTGCCGATGGCCTTCTGAAGTTCGGCGGGGGTTCCCTCGTAGTTCGCGAGGATGATTCCTCCTTCCTTCAGACCTTTGGCGACGTCGACCTTTCCGATGAGGGTGGGGTCGATGACGATGACGATATCGGGTTCGTAGACCTGGGTGTGTACTCTGACAGGTTTGTCTGAGATCCTGGCGAACGCCCTGATAGGCGCTCCCATCCTCTCAGGTCCGAACTCGGGGAATGCTTTCACATACTTACCGGAATAAATGGCAGACTCGGCAAGGATTTCGTTCGCGGTGACGACACCCTGACCTCCTCTTCCATGCCAACAGATTTCAGTGTCCATAAGCTGACCAGATAGCGGGAACAGTACATTCAATATAAACTTTAGCTTAGAAAATTACGAATTTCGTGGAAAACCGAAAAGCATACATACGTTCTCGACAGGAAAATGCGTCTTTTTTACGAATTTCGAAAAATAATTACGAATTGTAAAAATATGGTTTCGGGTTGCCTAAAAATAAAGATCTCCGGATGTTCCCTTTGATACATTCAAAACCCAGCTGACCCTCCCGTTATCGGCAGTTTCTGAATATGAACCCCAAACCAGGGGGTCGGACAAGACCGTCCTCGCAGAATGAGGTTCCTTGGATCTGTGATAACATCACAGGTGCCGATCTGACATAATAATGCGGGCATCACAGTGATCTGGAACAGATCTCACTTTCAATGACCTCCCCTGGTCAGATTTATAACCTGATTACGGTTTGATAATTCTGAAACTAACGATTGTTCAACAGAATGGGGCACGGATATGGGGGCAGGATACAAAACAAAAAACGACAGGAATGACGTAAAAACCGTCTTTTTTATAGTCGATGGAACGATATACAAAGCATGGCAGAGGAGCGGAGAAGATTGAAGATACCGAAGGGAATGGATGACTTCAAAAAGTTACGTGAGAACGGGTACTATTTCGTTGACAAATCCGAACTCATATCCGATATCATACAGAACGGTAGCGAAGTATATCTTTTCACAAGACCCAGACGTTTCGGAAAGTCACTTAATCTCTCCATGCTTGATGCATTCTTCAACCTCAAATACAAAGGAAATACGTGGTTCGACGGACTAAAGGTAAACGATCATCCGGAATCGGAAAAACATCGTAACGCATACCCCGTCATCCATTTGGACATGAAATATACCTCAGTCAAGAATTACGATCTTTTCCTTTCGAAAATCCGCGGAATGTTGTCCCGGCTCATGGTCGATTTCAGATATCTGAGGGATTCGGACCTGGTGCCTGAGAATTTTCGTAAATTGTATTTCGATGATGGTCCGATTATCTTTGATGAACAGCAGGCCCGCGATTCGATTTTGACATTGTGTATGATGCTCTATATGCATCACGGGATCAAACCTATTGTTCTCATAGATGAATATGACAATGCGATCAACAATGCCTTCGGAATGGAGTCATATGATGAAATTCTTGAATTTTTACGTGATTTTTACTCAACAACGCTCAAAGGCAATGATTATCTTTCATTCGCCGTCGTGACCGGTGTCATGCAGATCGCCAAAGAAGGTATATTCTCCGGACTGAACAATCTCAATGTGAACAATATCTTCAAAAAGCAGTTCGATGAAAGATACGGTTTCACTGAACTGGAAGTGAAAGAACTCTGCTCTTACTACGGCCATCCTGAGAAATTCGATGAGGCAAAGGAATGGTATGACGGATACCGTTTCGGAAATGCCG
>CAVATL010000026.1:0-11405 GCA_963591575.1 Candidatus Methanomethylophilaceae archaeon | reverse complement strand
TTATTTTACTGTAAATATTACCATCTCCGTTTCAGGATGTTTTTCAGTTGTCTCTTGGCACTCACCTTCACGTGATGCCGAACACCAGCTTGGTTACACATTCTTTTTCAATATGTAGACAATGTGTAGACTATTTGATATCCTCTAAAAATTCTTTTATAGAAGTCTAATTCAGTATCTAGTACGCATATTAATTCATAATTTAGTAATTTCAATATTAAATCGGAAAAAACTTTGCACTATTGTACTATTAATTATAAAATATTTTGTTTTAATTACAAACAATTAAATTAAATAACATTATGTACACATAAAAGCATCAGAAACACGATTAAGAAGTCCGCATACCGATTTTATATACAATCCCCGAATTCAGAACATATGGCTTGTTCCTGTTCCGAATCGGACCCGCACAAACACGTTGAGCAATTTGTCAGGGATCCAAGCATAAAATCGATTTCCGGCACCAGGGACGGAGGTCTCCAGACCCTCTACGACCTAATCAGAGAGGAGATAAAGAAACAAGACCCGGGGGTCGAGATCCTCACCATCGACAGAGACTTCCTTTCGGAGCACAGGGTCATCACCGCCAAGGAACTGGGCAGCTGTCTGATCGACATCACCTTCGGAAAGAAATATGCCATTTTCATGAACGTCCTCCTCCCCGTGGTGAACTGGCAGGAGATCCTGGAATATCTCGGTGACGGAACCTCGCTTTTTGTGGGTTCCCTCGCGTGCAGACAGATCCCCCTGTGCACCCGCATCCGCTGAGGATATCATGTCCGACTTCCGCTCAGGTCTTGAAGAATTCGAAATCCCCGACACCATCCTTGTCCTCGACACCGAGACCACCGGACTGAACGGTGCGAAATACGATACCGACCCCTTCCAGGACAGATTCTTCAAGAAAAGCACTCTCGATGCCTTCGGCGACGATAAATTGGACGACCTCGACTGGAGCAGATACGGCGATGTCGTCGTGGATATCGGCATCTGCGAAGCATCACTGAAGAACAGGACCGTGAAACCCGTCTACTCGTCCATCGTCGGATACCGTACCGATTCCTGGACTGATGCTATGAAAACATCCTGGATCTTCGAGAACACCGACCTTACTGTGGAACAGGTGGAGGCCGCGAAACCGTTCTCCAAAGTGAAAAGAGAGGTCTCCGCACTTGTCAAGAACAAATGGCTGACCACATACAACATCCAATACGACCTTGACAAGTTCCTTTACAGATTCCCGTGGAACCTCAAGGGAACATTCATGGAATGCAGGGATATCATGTTCTCCGCTAGGGATGTCTGCAAACTCAAGAGCCAATATTATGGAGTGAGCGAATACCGCTATCCGAAGCTCGATTACGCCTATGCACACATTCTGAACGGCGAAGACCCGGCAGAGATCCACGGAGTACAGGACCACAGGGCATTATCGGATGCCAAGGTCGCCTCGTACCTTATGATAAAACTCTTCGATGACGGGGAATATGATCCTCTGAACTACAGCGGAAGGCATTCCTCCCGCTGATCATTCATCTTCGAGATCCGCTTTCTTAGAGTTCTTGAGGAAGTTCTTCTGCAATGTCTTCTTGATGTAAGCCTCGATGAAATCACTGACCGGATGCAGTACGGAACTCTTGATGAAGATCAGGGTGATGGTGTACCATACAGCGGTGGCGGCGATCAGTTCCGGCCACACCTCGAACATCGGAAGACTCTGTCCCACAGAAACCGAGAGCTGAGGGAACGCATAGAACAGGACCAATATAACGTACAGGAAGACAGCAAGCATGGTGGGTTTGTAATCCTTCTTGTAATCCGGCTCGATGGCAAACCTCTTGGTGAGGGGGAACAGTAAGAACAGCTGTGCGATACCTGCCATCACAAGGAAGGTGAACATGGCGTTCCTGGCGTTGATCTCGGCAATGGTCTCGATATTGTAAGGCATGACGGCCTCGGAAGACGGGTTTCCGACAATGCTGAGCATGTTGTACAGTTCCTCGAGAGAAATGTCCAGGGCATCGGCGAGGGCCTGATAGGTGGATTCGAGACGGAAGAATCCGCCGAACCAGTTGTGAATGGTACCGAAGTAGAATGCAGCATAGATCGCCAGTCCAAAGATCGACAGCATTATGGCCGACGGAACGACGAATTTCACCACTTTAGGCAGTACCAGCTCCTTATTATCCGAGGGTTTTGCCCAGAGGGTCATAAGGAACGCGGCAAAGGACACAGTGAGTAGCGCGTAGGCAGTGTTCTGAATGGGCAGAAGGGGACTCTTGCCCACCACAAGCAACAGACTCAGCACAAGGATCGCAAGAACGAAGTTCCTGGAAAGATACAGCCTCAGAATGTCCCTCATTCCGCTGACAGTACGTTTTCCTTCGACGATGGCGTGGGGCAGGGCCTTGAAATTGTCGTTCATAAGCACCATGTCAGCAACACCGCGGGTGGCACCGCTTCCGCTCTGTACCGCGACACCGACCTGTGCCATCTTAAGAGAACGGATATCGTTGACGCCGTCCCCGACCATAGCGACATACCTCTCGTTCCTGCGGAGTGCTTTGATCACATGTTCCTTCTGTTCAGGTTTCATACGTCCGAAGATGTTGGTCTCAAGAGCGACCTTGTCGAACTCCTCCTCGCTGAGCCCTTCGAGCTTGTCACCGGAGATTATCTTCCTCTCGCCGGGGATCTCAGCGAGCTTGAAAATGGCCTCCACTGTATCGGGGTCATCACCGGAGATGACCTTGATGTCCATTCCGTTGTTGACGAACTCGGTGATGATCTCCTTGCAGTCGGGGCGCACCTCATCCCTGATGGAGGCGACGGCGAGCACCCTCAACTGAGGAACGACAGGATTCTCTGCGGCATCGTGGATCTCGGCGGAGCCTCCGTCGAAAATGACGACGGAACGGAGACCTTTGGAGGATGCTTCGGTAAGTCTGCTTTCCACATCGGGCGCATCGACGACATACGGTTTGAGGAACTGCCAGGCGCCCATGAACAGGGTCCTGGGTTCGCCGGCCCACAAAATGCGTACCGCACTGTATTTCCTGTCCGAGGAGAACTGTATCTCGTCGAGCATTTCCGTTTGGACATGGCCGAAATGATGAGACAGTGCTTCGATGGTCCTGTTCCTGCTACCGGTGGCGGAAACGAATGCGCGCACAAGATCCTCCGCCGCACGAGGATCGTTGTTGAAATAATCGACATCCTCGAAGACCAGATGGTTGGTGGTGATGGTGCCGGTCTTGTCCATACAGACCGTGTCGACGTGACTGATCGACTCCACCGAATTGGAGTTCTGCAGAAGCACACCGCTGTCGGCCATACGGACGGCCGCTATCATGTACGTCAGCGTGATCAGAAGGAAAAGCGCGATGGGGACGATATCAAGGACGATGACCGCTTCCTTCAGGGAGGAATGGAACGATACTCCGGAAACAATGTTCTTGAAGAGGAGGATGACCATGAAGATGAAGGCCAAGGTCATCAGGATCTCGGTCACGGTGTTTGTCTCGATCTGCAAAGGAGTTGTCTTTTTAGTGAACTTCCGGGCCTTGGACATCATCTGCGAGGAGAAGGTGTCCTGTCCGACCTTGGTGACCTTGAACCAGCATTTACCGGTGACACAGTAGGAACCGGAGTAGACTGTCTCCCCCACATGCTTCCTGCGGGTCGATGATTCTCCCGTGAGAAGGGATTCGTCCATTTCCAGGGAGTGTTCCTCGATGACATCTCCGTCCACCTGCGCCTGGTCCCCGGGTCCGAGGAAGAGGACATCGTCGAGAACAATGTCGGCACGGTCGATGACCTTAAGTTCACCGTCGCGCAGAGCGTTGACCTTGGGTCTCATGAGAACGGCGATCTTGTCGAGACGGCGTTTCGCCTTCCATTCCTGCAAGGTTGAGATAAGAACGTTGAAAATGATCACACCGGTCGCTGCAATTGCACTGAGAACGTCGTCGAAGATCACAAGGGCGATACCCAGGACGAACAGGATAATGTTGAAGGGGGTGAAGAGGTTCTTGCCCAGAATCTCCAGATAGCCCCTGCTCTGTCTCTCCTCGGAGGTGTTGGCCCTGCCGTCGGCCTTGCGCTGCTGAACCTCGGTCGAGGTCAGACCGACATGGTCTACGCATTCGCCGTTGGTCAGGACTGTGCGCTCCGATACGCTGGCCATCTTCTGACCGCTCTCATCCATACAGGTACATCCCGTTTATATATTTAATAAAGGCAGGGCATCACTTTCTGGACCCGGGGACATCCAGGAACTCGGATGCACGCTGGAGGATCACATCCATCGGAACGGGTTCGAAGACGTCGGTCGCATCCTGGGTGAGCCAGTCGATATGGCAGTCCACAGGCTTCTTTTTCAAATGTGCCAGCACGTACGCGTAGACGCTCAGCTGGATCATGTACTCGTTCTTGAGGGTAGGCTCCACATCTGTCTTCCAGTCGTGGACCTCGATGTGATCGGAGAACTCTGCGAACATATCGATCCTGCCGTTCACGGTGACATTCAGTTCATTGAGGGGCAGAGCACAGTCGATCTCGGCGGTCAGATCGGCGCCTTCGGACCTCAAACGGTCGATGATCCTCTTCGCACCTTCGACCTGCGGATAGTCCCTGAAAACTCTGTCGTTCAACGGAATACCGTTCACCAGCAGTTCGGCGAAATCATGGACCTTGGTACCGTAGATCATTCCCCTGTTGCCTATCTCATCCGAATCCGGGGCGGCGGAGATGCCGTCGCCGTCAAGATGGAGAAGTCCGTGCACGGGGATGTTCTTGCGGCGAGCCTTAAATGCTGAAATTTCAGGTCTGGGTATGTGCTCCTCCGACCGTGATTCGCGCATCGGAATGTGGTCGTTCCGACCCTGTTCGGCACCCCTCTCGGAGTAATGTTTGAAGAATCCTGAGGGTTTGATGCCGGAGATCAGAGTGACATACTGCTTCGCCCTGGAGATGCCGACGAACAGCAACCTTCTCTCCTCGCTTAGGTCACGCTTGATCGCATTCGATACGAGATATGTCTTCCAGGAATGGGCTACCTTCTTCTCGCCTTTGTAATGGATGACGGTGTCCCTGCTACGGATACCTGCAATGTCCCCGAACGAGAGGTCCTCGGTCTTCGGCTGCGGAGGAAAGCTCTGCACATCGATGCGGGGGATGATGACGATGGGGTACTCTAATCCCTTCGATTTATGCAGGGTCTGAATGATCACGGCATTGCTTTCGGGCAGCCCGTCGATGGAATACCTGGTGTTGTTGGCTATGTCGCTCTCGATGATCCGGATGATATCGGATATCGTCATGAGGGACCCACGATGCGTTGAAGACAGTATGGAAATGATCGCCTGGGTCTTATCATTGTCCAAGCCATAGAATGAGAAGATGTCGGAGATCAGCTCGGTGATCCTGCGTCTCTTTCCTCTCAGATATTTGCGGAATGCCTTCAGTTCTTCAGGCACATGGTCGCGTTTCTCTTCGGGATCGTATTTCCGCATCTCCAGGATCTCTACGCACGGATGTCCCATATCGGCAAGGATTGGCACGATGCCCCAATCGTCCCGATCATTGGTGATGTATTTCAGCCAAGCGAGAAGGAGCTTGCCTTCGCGGCTTGACATCACATTGAGTTCACCCTGCAGAAACGCGGGGATCTTATGTGCCAGACATGCATTGTAGATGATACGGGAGATCTTCACGTTACGGCATAGGATGGCAATATCCCGGAACTCGGCACGCCTGAACGGGTGTTCTTCGTCACCTGTGGCGATGGGATATTCATCGGAATCGACGTAATCTCCAATGACACGGAGAACCTCGTCGTATTCCAGACTGTTCGCAGCACACTGTATGCGCCTGAGTCCGGTATTATCGCCGATGTCAGTACGTTCCGAAGTGATGTGCGTGATCTTGGATTCGATGTCTGGGTCTATCTTATCGTCGCTGGTACCGGTCGCCAGAAGGGCATCGTATGCCCTGTCGATGACGAGTTGCGAACTGCGGTAGTTCTTGGTCAGAGGGATCTGGATGATCTCATCGGGGATCCGATAAGGAATACGTTCGACGTCGTCGTTCAGGATCGCCCTGAACATACGGGTGCGTTCTTCGAAATTGAGGATATTATCGATGGAAACGAAACGGAATCCGTAGATGCCCTGTTTCCAGTCACCCACAACACAAAGATTGGGTTCTTTCAGAGACATCAGCGAGATCATCATCTGATTGCTGTTGGTGTCCTGGAACTCATCAACGATCAGATACCTGGTGGCCATGTCCTCCCTGGCGGTCTTGTCGTCGTAAAGGACAGCGAATGCGAACATTGCGACCAGACCGAAGGTCAGATGTCCGTCTTTCACCGACTGGGCGATGTACGAATGGTAAATGTCATGGATCAGAAGAATGAGTGCTTCACGGTCATCCTCCGCCGCGATGACCTTCATGTCGGGCGTGAAATCATTGATGTTCGAAGGAAGGCAGTCCGCGATGAGCGATTCGGCATAATCCTCGGGACTGTTGCATTTGATCTTGGTCAGACCGGTCATCAGTTCCTTGAGTTCTTCGACATCTCCGAAAAGGTCCTTTCCGTCATTCCCGCCGAACCAGTATCTCGTCCCGTCTGAGGTGATGCGGGGGAATATTCCGCGGGACATCAGAGTGTTGATCATCTTCTCCATACTGGCGGGTCTTTCCGTCACCGCCGCGGCGAGGTCCCCGTACTGTTTTCCTTTCTGATCGAGGAACCTGTCGAGGAACCTGGTGAAGTACATCCTGTTCAGACTCTCATTCTCGGTGATCTCGGAGTTGCTGTTCAGATCATGTGCCAGATTGAAGAATCTGCGTATGTGCGAAGGGTACTGCTTGACTATTGAAAGACAGTATGAATCGAAGGTCCCGATGTACACCTGCTTGGAAAGGGAGGACAGCCTGTGGTACTCTTTTTCGTTCTGTATCGGGTCGGAAGAGAACTCTCCCGCCTCACAGAGTTTTGCAAGTTTCGATTGGACACGGTCCCTCATCTCCGCTGCGGCGTTGCGAGTGAACGTCAGCATAATGAGGTCCTTTGGCCCCACATCATTCTGGGAAAGGATGTTGACGCACCGTGAAACGACGGTGTGGGTCTTTCCCGTACCCGGTCCCGCATCCACCACCACAAACCCGTTGATGGTCTCGGCGATCTCCCTCTGGGACTCGTTCAGTCCGGCAAGAACGATATCGGTGTTCATTCGTCATCCTCCTCGAGTTCGGCCTTGACACAGGCCCTGTAATAGGCGCATTTGTTGTTGCATTCGGTATTGCCTTTCTTCAGATTCAGAACGGGGATCAACATCGCCTTCTTCGCATCGGCGTGATCTTTCGTCAGTTTCTCAAGGAATTCGTTCATGGAATCCAGAGGAACGACCACATCGGCGTCGGATACCTTGTAGTATTTCTTCTCCGCAGTGTCATGGATATACTTGGCCACCGCGTCGATCTCCTTCGGTTTCAGTTTGAAGGAAACTTCAGCGCAGATGTCGGACCTGTCACCGGGGGAGAGGTCGTAACTCTCGTCCAGATATTGGACGACGATATCGGAGAACTCGTCCCAATTGTCGACGATGGTCTGATATGTCTTCTTGTCCTGATAATAATTGAATATCGGACCTCCGCGTTCCATCAGGACCTCCGGTCCGGACCGGCAGGAAAGGGCCACCTTTCTCACGTTCTCGCGGATGTCGAAAGTGGGGTCCACAGAACGCATATAGTTATCCCCGATGTACAGCAGACGGAACTCGCAGTCCGTCTGGGTCTTTTCATATAACGTCTGCAGATAGATGAGGGCCTGGAAGTCTGCAAGGACATTGTGCTTGCGGCTGAACCCTTTTATGAGATCGTCGGGTTTCTTCACCTTTCCGGTCTTGAAATCCACGATGATATCTCCGAAACTGAGGTCGTACTTGGCAAATATCGGGTAGATGGAAGGAAGTTCGGATTCCACATAGGTGCTGCTGTAATCCACCCCTTCCTCGAGCATGAACTGGTTCTGGTACTTCCTGGCGGAAAGCTTGGCGTCCAGCGGTACATTTTCCGGTCTGATGAGATCGATGTACCTCACAAGGTTGTTGAGATAAACTCTGAATTTGCTGTCGTCGAGCTCCCTGTGGCATTCGCTGGAGAGTCCGGAGAACATGTCCTCCAAATGTGCCAGATAGTAGTCCAACCCTTTCTTCTTCACAAGTTCCGGATAGCAGAAATAGAACTCCGCGAACTCGTGGAGACAGTTTCCGAACACGATGCTGTCGGAATCCTCGGTACGGATCAGTTTGGAGAACACGAACTTGATCGGACAGTCGGAATATGCGTTGTATGTCGTTTTGGAAAACTTCCAGTCCTCTCCGCCTGACGATTCGCCGAAGGTCCCGCCGAAGACCTGCTTGGGTGCAGGTTCCACCGCCCACGAACCGCGGATGAAGTTTCTGCAGATCTTCTCGAAACTGTCAGCGACACCTTTCTTCCCGGAATTGTCGAGGATCGTCTGGAATGAAGGGCACGGAAGTGTCTCCTTTCCCTTGGTGACGGGTTTCACGGCATAGATCCTGGATGTCCCCTGCTGAAGAAGGATCTCCATACGGAGTGCATTGTTCTCGGCCGCCGCCTCCTTATCGATGTAATCCTTTCCGGAGACCGAAGGTTCCCAGGAATCGTCAAGACCGATGTAGATGACAAAGGGACGGTCCACATAGACCGAGTTCTTGCAGTCGGCGATGAGGACACCTTTCCTTTCATTCTCCGGGACCTGTTCGTTATGTTTCAGATCGGAGAGGTTGTTCACGGCGTAAAGGATACGGTCCGCGAGCTTGCGGGAGACCGTCTTCTGCGAAAGACCCAGAGTGTCCAAGAGGATGAGGACGGAGGTCTTCTGAGGCATACTCTGGAACAGCTTTTCCGCCGCCTCGGAGAAGGTCATCTGTCCGATGTCGCGCATGGTCTCGATGAGACGTTGGGTGGAAGGATCGACATTCTCTCCCAGAGGAACCCTCGAAAGCAGATATCTGTCAAATTTAGGATCGAGCATACGACCCTTGTTCGGGTTGCCTCCGATCTGATATGTCGAGAACAGCTCGCGGACATCGTACACGCGGAGGGTGGGATAATCAAGTGCCAGAGAGACGAACTGAAGGAAATCCCTCACCTGTGACAGGTCCTTCACGTCGAGACTGTTCTTGAAAGGAATTTTTTTACGATAAAATGCGGAACGCAGAGCATCGGCTATCGATGCCGAGGAATCGAGAACGACCGCAGTATCGAGGCTCTTCTCCACATCGATGAGGTCCACGATACTGGAGGCGATCTGCCTGTCGTTGCCGATGGCGTAGATGGTGTCGATCTCGTAGTCTCCGTCGGTGAAAGGATCTATTTCTGTATATTCGAGCGGAACGAAGTGCTTGTCGAGATCGTCGAACAGTTCCATGCCGATGACGGCGATGGTCTCCCCCTTGGGGAAGATATGATAAACAGTGGGATCGTAGTTCTCCATTGCCTTGTCAAGGGTGGGGAGCTGTGAATAATAATCGTATATCTCCCTGGAACGGTTGGAACGCAGATATTTCCTGACATCTGCGGTGTGCCTCCGGATATCCCTGATCTTCTGGACCTCGCTGTGGATGAACCCGAACTCATAGTTCGTGTCGCGTTCGATGGATTCCACGACTTCTAGGTCGGTAAGGATCTTCTCGCGCAGAATGGTCACTGCGATGCTGCCTGCGAGCAGACGCGGGGTGTATGCGAAACCTCCGAGCTTGTCGGTGCTGACCATCGCGTTCAGGGCGGTGGCAAGTGCCGCATCACAGGTGATCACCTTGCCGAAATCCTTGACCTCTTCGTAGATCTCATCTATGGTCTTGGCTCTGCGGATGGAGATCCCTCATTCAACCTTGGGGCGTTCGCAGAGCACTTTCCTCTGAACCTTGGCGCCGCAGTAGGGACAGCGGTCGAAGACCGTTCCCTCGAAGTCGACGGAGTAAACCCCTCCGTTGAACTCCTTGCCGACACCGACGGTACCGGGCACGCGGATGAGGTTCTCATCGATGAAAGCAACGTTGTGGGAAAGAAGATTGGCGAGTTCCTCGCAGCAGCAGTAGAGCACGTTACCGTTGGATACAAGGAGCCTTCCGTTGCACTGTCCCAGACCGGTAAGAAGTGATTTCCTCGCTTCGCAGATCATACCGTTGATCTGTTCATAGAACATATCAAGCAGACCGTCCCTGACCTCCTCAGGAAGCTGGTCGTAGATCATCCGGTTCTTGGAACTGCCCGAAGCGAACGGATTCTCATTGAGCTTGCGGAGCAGCATCTCACAGAGGTCCTCTGTGTCAGCGTTAAGAAGTTTCTTCTCAAACTTGCCTTTCTTCACCTACTCACCTAACATTCTGAATGTTATTCAACTAAATATACCTTTCAAAAGTATTGAATTGTAACAGGAAATTGTTACGGCAGTAGGTGGGATCCGACTGCCGAAAAAAGGTTTGGATGGGGTTTTGATCCCCTCCGAAGAGGGTTTTCAGGTCACTGTTCTCTGAAAGATTTCCTCTTAACAGCGAAGCAAGCCGCAAGGATCACGACGATGACGACGGCAAAGGCGACCAGGATAAGAACCTGGGATGAATTGCTTGATTCGTCCAGGTGTGCTCCGTACATTACTGCATAGTAAGAGAAGTGATTCGTCTCGAAGGAAAGGACCCCGTTTCTGTAACTGCTTTTGATCCTCTCGATGTTACCGGATTCGTCGATGTATGCGACATACAAGTCGGAAGCGTTCTTACCCTCGGGGACGGCATAGTCCAAAGTGACGGTCACATTGTCACCGAGTTCATGGACCGGTTTATCGCCGATGAGAAGATTCAGTGAAATCACAGCATCGGAGGATGCGACAGCATTCTTGATGGCAGTGTTTTCAATCTCTGTGACGGCGGTTTCGGACAGTTTGTCAAGACTCAGATTGAATATTCCGTCGGAATCCTTGGTGACGTTCTGAAGAACGGTTACTGGGAGTTCAACCGAGACTGCTGCATTGCTGACAGCAAGTGCCAGATTGTCCTCGAGGATGGAGCTGATCTCGGCATTAGTGACGGTCACGCTTCCGCTGTATGCCTCGACCTCAGCTCTCTTGGCATCGGCGGGGAGCCTGTCGGTCACGTTCTGCTTGACAATGACCTGTCCACATTCCACACAGTGGCTGCCGGCAGTGGCGATATGTCGGAAAATCCCCGGTCCGTCCGTTCATCATACATCATAAAGATTGAAATCGAAGGATCCGTGACCTCGATCTAAGATTATGCCTTCACCGACCGATGTCATCTCAATCCTATTTCTGTCGGCAGATCCGTGGAAACCATCGGAAACAATTGGTG
>CAVATL010000025.1:10123-13316 GCA_963591575.1 Candidatus Methanomethylophilaceae archaeon | reverse complement strand
TTATTTTACTGTAAATATTACCATCTCCGTTTCAGGATGTTTTTCAGTTGTCTCTGGCACTCACCTTCACGGTGATGCTGAACACCAGCTTGATTGCACAGCCTTTGTTCGGAATATAGACACGGTGCAGAGTATTTGTAAGATATTGAAAATATTCATATACAAGAGAAATTCAGTACCCGATACGTCAATTATATGAATATCAGGTAAATGAATATCGATTATTGATTATGAAATTGTAAATTTTGATTAATAATTTGAAAATAAATTGTTTTATTTACTGATAATTGCATCATACTTGAGAACGAAATTAGATCCTCGGAAATACGGCAGTAATGCTCTGCAGATACACAAGATTTTAACTACGTCCGACCGATGGGCAGGTATGTTGGACGTCGTGTGCAGGTCTCAGCGCGGACGGATTTGCGAATACAGGAAAGGGGAGGGATGTCTCCGGACCCCCGCCGTTCTGAAGAACGGCGAAGGCATCATCCTCAAGGACGAGGGAAGGGCCGTCAACATTCTGGGAGACGAGATCTCCGTCGACCCCGAGATCAAGACCACCGCCTCTTCAGGTACAATGTGCCAGCCCATGTCGAAAGGTGCGGTATCGGTGCTGAGGTTCCCGGTCACCGGGGACGAGATCTTGCCCGATTCCTGTGAAGTGGTTGTGGTTCCCAACGGATTCGAGGTCAAGACCAATTTCCGCACCATGGTCGACCAGATCATGAAGGTACGCAAGGCAGCGGGATTCAACCGTCTGGTATGCATCCTCGGAATAGCGGAACCTGCCAATCTGGCACTGTTGACCTACATGGGCATCGACCTCTTCGACGACGGATTCGCCAGGGCGGCCGGTGTCACCGGCCGCAGGCTCATCCCCGAGGGAATGCTCCTCGGCGGAGAGGACTGTTCCGAGACCAATGTGGAAGAGATGGACAGGGAGATCTCCAAGATCGAGATATTCACCAAGGCGGGAAGGCTGAGGGAACTGGTGGACCAGAGGTCCTTCTCTTCCGCGGAGCTTGTCGCGGCCCTCAGGTGCTTCGACGACGTCGGTTATGAATACCAGGAGGAGGCGTGCACCATCGCGGGAGGAAGGTTCTCCTGCAATTCCACTCAGTCCCTCCGCAGGCCGGAGACCGAGAGGTACAGAAGGACCCTTTCCGAAAGGTATGTACCCCCGGAGCACAAGAAGGTCCTTCTCCTGCTGCCCTGTTCGGCGAAGAAACCTTATCACATCTCAAAGAGTCACAGGCTGTTCGCACAGGCTATCCACACCGCGCAGCACGATACTCTGGTCCATGAGGTCATCGTCACCTCTCCTCTCGGTATCGTCCCGAGGGAACTGGATGCGTTCTTCCCTGCGAATTCCTATGACATCCCGGTCACCGGGGAATGGAAGCCCGAGGAGAAGGCGATGATCCGTTCCATGCTGAGGGAACTGATGGAGAAACATCACTATGAGAAGGTGGTGTGCCATCTCGGTGAGGATGCGGATCTGGTGAGGGAGGTGTGTCCCGATATGATCGAGACCGTCGTGGGGGACAACGTGTCTCCTGCATCCTTGTCCAATCTGGATAAGGCATTGAGAGAGGCCACCAAGGACATGAAGCCCGTGAGGTGGGACGAGGACCGTAAGGAATGTGCCAGAGCGGCGCTTTCGTTCCAGTTCGGGAATCAGGTCGCTTCGGATCTGATGGATGAGAAGACATCCGCCATGGGGAAATATCCCTATTGGAAACTCGTGCGTGAGGTTGAAAACAAAAAGTGCCAGATGGGCATGATGAGTGCCGAGAGGGGAATGTTCTCCCTCACCCCTGACGGGGGAGAGATCCTTCTTCATGATAATAAGAACGTGGTGGAGATCACCGATTTCGAGATCAAGGGAAGTCTCTTCGCAGTGGGTGTGGTGAAAGCAGACCATGACATCCGCATCGGCGATGATATCGTCGCAGTATGCAACGGCGAGGTCAGAGGAGTAGGTGTGGCAGCGATGTGCGGAGAGGAGATGGAACAGTCCAAGAGGGGAATTGCGGCCAAAATGCGCCGTTATCACTGAAATTGGGGAAATCTCACTTTCGGCCATCTCCCCCGCTTCGGCTTAAATACCCCTGTGTCAATCTTATCTCACAGGAAAGGTGCATCCCCAATCATGGCTTTTCCCGGGCCCGCGCATTACCATCCAAGTCCATCCTCGCGCGGACCCTTCTTATTATCATTCTTTAAGAGATTCGGTCGCGGTCTTGTCTTCGAGTCTCATCGAAAGAAGACTAAGTGCCAGGCCTACAATGAGGCATACAACGCCGGCAACGGCATCGATGATGCCGTTGTAACTGTCGATGACGTTCCATCCGATGACCAGCAGCGAACCTATGGTCAGACCGACTATCAGCAGCATGGTGAGGAGGTGATGTCTTTCCAATGCATTGTTGATGACGCGGGCGAAACCGAACACTCCTGCGAGGACACCGATCGCCAATGCGGCGATGAACATGAAGTCGAAATCGGAGATGGCCTTGGTGAAGGCGGCCATAAGACCCAGCACCAGTAATAATGTGGAATGGCTGAGTCCGGGAAGGATCGCAGAAACAGCAACGACGGCACCGATGACGATCATGATGACGAATCCTGCTGCATCGTGTTCGATGACGATATCCTGGGTATTTGAGAAGATATCGAAGATGACCATTATGATCATTATAAGAAGGCCGATGCCGAAGACAAGCATGCATCTTGATTCGGTGAGGGAACGGTCCTCCTTGACGGCATCGGAACGGACGGTCCTCCAGAGTATTGGTAATTGACCTCCGATGAGACCGAGGAACAGCATTAACGCTTCAACAGGATAGTCTTCGAGGGCCTGGTTGAGCAGTTTGGCACATACGACGGTACCGATGGCGAAACCGACGATAATGATCGCAATGAACCTGAAGTCCTTGATGAGATAGACCTTGAGTTTGGCGAGGTCCCTGATGAGACGTTCGTACAGGCCGAAGACCACCATCATCGTGGCGCCGCTGATACCGGGGAGCATGGAGGCAATGCCGACGATGATACCGACGACGAGGTCTTTGAGGCTGTTCCTTTGTTCTTCCATATTATGAGCATTAGTGATACTCATATAATGGTTGTCGCGGAGGGTGTTGTTCTGGGAGTTCTGGAAAACAGACAAAACGATGACATTGTTTTC
>CAVATL010000025.1:0-9229 GCA_963591575.1 Candidatus Methanomethylophilaceae archaeon | reverse complement strand
CACTTTCTGATTCTGCACTTCCCCTGCATATCCTGACATCCCGGTCTGCCCCGCATTTTGTTCAGTCCCCATTATGAAGCCGCTGCCACCTTCGGAGATCTCGATCCGCATCTTTCGGTGGTCGGATGTGTCATCATGAACTGTAGGTTCCTTCGGATTGGCATGCGGGCGGGAAGATCTGAACAGGTCCTTCCGACTGTGTGCCGACGGCATCAGGACCTTACGGGCCGTGTCAAGGAGTCTGCATCGGGCCGCGAAGGTCAGCTCTGGGGTCGTCAGATCAAGATCTGTTCCAGATCCGTTGAAATTGCCGTACGTATTGGAAAATGCCGTATCGTAGACAAAGCTTGGACATTGTTTTCTCAGTTTCTTCAGACGACATGGTGCGGTTCAAAGGCCATCTTCTGACCCTATCCCGTACTTCTCAAGCAACCTCTTTATCTTCGGAACCGACTCCCTCGGAATGACCACCGATTTAGACCTGTAACTCCCCTGCAAGATAAGCTCCTTCTCCGAAAGCCTGTTCAGCGAATCGAAATCATATCCTTTCCAGCTGTACACGTTCCCGTACCTGTCCTTTTCCCTCGTGAGATACAGAAGGATCATCGTCAGTTCGTCGATGGTGGTCTCTATGGGATCCATACAAGGGGATTGTCCCCGGCTCAGTAAATAGGTTTCTTTCTGCAAGGCGTGAAACCGCCCGACCCCCGTTTCAAACTTCATATACTCCCAAGACCATCAACAACCAGTGATATCATGGCAGACGACCTCAGCAGGGAAGAGTTCGAGAAATTCGTCAGGGACAACCGGGAGATGATCCTCCGCATCCTCGAAGAGGATGAGGATTATTCCTACACACCGCCATATTACAGAGACCCGGAATACATGCGTTCTACCTTCAAGAACGAGGTCCGCAAGACCGGTCACGCAATCCTCCGTATCCTCGCCGACGAGGATTTCCAGAAGCATTTCACCGTATGCGCCATGGAGTTCATCGCCGCCGCTCAGGCCGCCGTCCGCGCTTTACCCTTATCGGACGAAAGCAGGGAACTGGTGGACGAGGCCATCAAGGCCAAGGACGATGCCGTCAAAACGGTCGCTGTTACCGGCGCCAAGAACATCACCAAAAGCAAGCTCGAGAAGGTCAACATCACCAACGTGAAGAAGAAGATCGACAACCTCTTCCCCGGCAGGGAAGAAAGCGATCGATTCAGTTCCTGATCGCGGACTTCACGCATTCCGCGAACCTGTCGGCATCCAGGTCTTCCAGCCTGAAGTACTTGGCCTCCAGTTTCTCCGCCAGCTTCTGGGCGTTGTCGAAATGGGGGAATCCTGCTCCCGCATCGACGACGATCCATTTCACCGAGGGGATGGCCATGTCCTCGGCGAGCTTCTGCACCTCGTCGTTGGCGTCAGCCCCTTCTTTCAAAGGAACATTCGCTCTGCCATCTGTCACCAGGATGATGTAACACCTCTCCCCGATGTGGCAGCGGGCATATGCCGTCATGTACTCGTTCACGGTCACCAGCGCCTCTCCCAGAGGCGTCTTGCCCCCGGTGGGCAGATCTTCCAGGTGTCTGTAACTGTACTCCACCGATTTCGTGGGCGGGAGGATCATTTCCGCCGAATCCCGGCGGAACGCCATCAGGCCCACTCTGTCCCTCTTGACGTAGCTGTCCCTCAGCATCGAGAGGATTGCTCCCTTCACAGTGGCCATTCTTTTCCTCACCCCCAGAGAACCGCTGGCGTCCACCAGGAACAGCAGGGTGGCGCCGCTGCGTCTTTCCCTCACCTTTTCTCTGATGTCGTTTGATTCGATCGAGATTGCCATCCCGTTCTTCTCTCTGGTGAGCTGATACGGGGCCGCCGCCCGAAGGGTGGCGTCGAACGCTATGTCCGTGGTGCTGCCGGACGGGATCCTGGAGCGGGCGTACCGCCCGGTCCCGTCCGCACTGACCGCCATGGAACGGAGACCCTTCCTGGTCTTTGTTCTTGCAGGTAATCTTCCGTCCTCGTGAAGATAGTCTATCACTCTGAACTGTCTTCCGATCTCGAACATCATCTCTTCCAGACCGGGCCCTTCGGGCAGGTTCTCGGGAGGGGAATCATTCTCCTCCGGAGGCTCGTCAGGTTCTTCGTTTTTCTCTGTCTGGGTCTTTTGGTCCTGATCGTTGTTTTCATCCCTCTGAGGAGGTTCTTCCTGTTCCTCCTGCTGAGGTTCATTCTGCTCCGGAGGTCTCTCCGGTGGAGGCTGATCGTAGTTCCTCCGGTGCGGAAGACACAGCACCGCCGCTTCCTCCACATCCTTCCTCCTGACCTCGTCACGTCCATTCAGGGCGGCTATCGCCCGGGAACAGTTGTAGATCGCCAGATCTCCGCGGATCCCGTCCGCTCCGACTTTGATACATAGTTCAGAGATCACGGAAACAAGTTCGTCCGACACCGTGACAAGAGGAAGCACCTTCTTCGCATACTGTATCTTCTCCTGCTCTTCGGATTCGCTCTTTTCGAACAGTGCCAGGAACTCATCCGGATCCTCAGAGAACATCCTCTCCCTCTCGAGGATCAGCCTCCTCTCCGAAGGTTCCGCCTCCGACGGATATGCGCACAGATCGAACCTGTCGAGCATATGTGCGGAGATGTCCGTGTCCTCCGGGTCCATGGTCGCCACGAGGGTGGTCCTGCAGGGATACTCTGCAGAGATCTGACCTCTCTCCACCTGCACCTTTCCGGAGAGAACGGCGTTCAGGATCCCAGCCAGAACGGAACGGTCCATCAGGTTCGCATCATCTATGAAAAGAATGTTCCCGTCAGCTCTGGAAAGTAATCCCGGTTCCAAAGCGACCTTTCCTGTGGAGACAGCCTTCTCCACATCGAGTCCGCCGTATAATTGCTCGTCAGTGACATCCAGAGGACAGTTGACTATGGTCTTCCCGGCGAGCTTCGCTATCGAACGTGCCAGTACGCTCTTTCCGGTACCTCTTCCTCCTCTCAGGAGGACGGTTTTGACATGTGATTCTACGAACGCGCACTCCAGTGCGCGTTTGGCGTCGTCCATCCCGACGACGGCCGTGAAAGGGAACGTCAGAGGTCCTGAAGGCATTTTTCCAGTTCCTCTTGATCGAGACCCGCTTCCTCGAAGGGACGCCTTCTGAGACGGTGCGACAGCACCAGTCCCGCCACCGCCCGGACGTCGTCCTTGGTGACCTCCGTTCTTCCTTCCAAGGCGGCGTTGGCCTTGGCCGCTTTCAGTAATGTGATGTCCGCACGGTGTCCATCGATGCCGAAGTGCAGTGTCACAGACACCACCCAATCCACGGCCTCATCGGTCGCTATCACTTTACATAAATTATCTCTGGCACATGCGATCTTTTCACGGATGGCATCAGATTCATCTTTGCAGGATTCCACATAGGCCTCCGGATCGGAGTCGTACTTCACGCGCCTCTTCACCACTTCCGCCCTTTTGGAAGCATCCTTCTCCCCTTTGATGTCCACGGACAGTCCGAACCTGTCCAATAACTGAGGTCTCAGGTCCCCTTCCTCGGGGTTCATCGTTCCCACGAGGACGAACCTTGCAGGATGGGAGAACGATATCCCTTCCCTTTCCACGTAGTTCACGCCCATGGCGGCCGAATCAAGTAAAAGATCGACAAGGTGGTCGTCGAGGAGGTTCACCTCGTCCACGTAGAGAATATTGCCGTTAGCGGCCGCCAATACTCCCGTCTCGAACTTCTTCTTCCCTGTCTTCAGAACAGTCTCAATATCCAATGTGCCAGACACCCTGTCCTCTGTAGCAGACAGGGGAAGATCGACTACCCTCATGGGCACCATTTCGGATTCTAAGGTCTCTCCTTTCTCCAGTCTTTCGAGACAGTAGGGACAGTACCTTCCGGCCCTTCCGAACTCACAGCGGAAGGGACATCCCTTCACCACTTTCCTCGAAGGAAGCACAGGTCCCAGAGACCTCACCGTGGTGGATTTGGCGGTTCCTTTCTCACCTTTGATCAGCACGCCGCCGATGGTCGGGTCGACCACGTTAAGCATGAGCGCGCGTTTCATATCATCTTGACCGACGATTCTTGCAAAGGGGAACACCGGGGGCTGTCCTGTCATAATATCCGACTCATTGGATGTGATATCCAAATTGTCTTCATAATTTTATGTTATAAGGTATTTTGGCATAATGAACCAACACGGATACGGGGCAAGTTCATTAATGACATCCTCTATGGAGGATACATGCGTATCCTCGGCAGGAACCCCGGCGCCGGCGAGATCAAAGTGCTCCCGGAGACCGACGACGACATCTGGCATCTTTACAATGTTATCTGCATAGGGGATATTGTCACCGCCTCCACCGTCCGCAGGGACGAGAAAGCCGACGACAAGCTACGTGCCGAGAGGTCCGAGAAGAAGAGGATGACCCTCGGCGTCCGCATAGAGAAGATCGAGTTCGACCAGGAAGGTCTCAGACTGCGTCTTCTGGGTATCATAGAGACAGGCCCGCAGGACATCGGTCAGCACCACAGTCTGGTGACCGAGGTGGGCGAACCGCTGACCATTGGGAAGCAGCACTGGAAAGAGACCCAGATCGAGAGATTGGACACTGCCGTGAAGGACACTGTCAAGCCGAGGATTGTGTTTGTATCCCTCGATCAGGACGAGGCCACCGTGGCCGTCCTAAGAGCATACGGTCTGAAGGAGATCGTCACCGTCAGATCGATGAGGTCCGGGAAGCAGTACGACGAGAAGGGGAAACCCGTGGACTACCACGGGGAGATAATCTCCAAACTGAAGGCGGTCGCCACCCCCGAGATGCCGCTGGTTCTTCTGGGCCCCGGGTTCGAGAAGGAGGAACTGGCCGACGACATCAAGAAATTACCCAAGGGGACCTTCGGTTCATTGTTCATTCAGCATACCGGACAGTCAGGAATGGTCGGCATCAACGAACTGATCAAGAGCGGACTGGGTGCCCAGATCCTCAGGGATTCATCCGTCGGTACGGAAATGGAACTGGTCAACCGTCTGATGGAGGAAATAGGAAAGAACGGTCCTGCCACCTACGGTCCCAATGAGGTGGCGGCCGCCGCCGAGGCGGGGGCCGTCGAACACCTCCTCATTTTAGACTCCGTTTTAAGAGAAAAGGACCTCGACCGCGTGGTCCGTTCCGTGGAGTCCCAGAACGGCGATCTGACAGTGATCTCATGCGAGCACGATGCCGGAAAACAGCTCGAGGCATTGGGCGGTACAGCAGCCATCCTGAGATACAAACTGGCCTGATCCCAGGATAACATTCTCTATACATCTGGGTCTTTGAAAAAAGGACCTCAGCTTCTTCTCATGTAGGCCATGATCTCCAGGGCCGCCACCAGCACCGCACCCGCCACGGCCACGATGATGTGTCCCCACAGGTCGATTTCGTTGGGGGTGATCATCAGGATGATGAAATCCAGCAGCACCACGAAGATCCAGTTGTTGGTGTTGGTTATTCCCCTTAACAGTTTATCCGTATTGGGCCTGGCGTGGATCTTTCCTGCAGCCAGCGCCTTCCTCTCCGAATCCAGGAAGACCCTGATGATATACTTGAGGTTGGTCATGGTCTTGTGCAGGATGGGCACCAGCAGGACGAAGTTGAGCAGCATGACCACCGCGGTGGTGATGTAGAGACTGATCGAATCTGGTGTGTGCTCATTGATGAAGTCCGCCACACCGGGGGTGATCAGGATGAATATGATCTGCACTATGGCCACCAGCACCAAAGTGAAGTACATGTTGGCCAGCCTGGTACGGAAGTTCGACATTGTCTCCTTGGTCGCCTGGGACATCTTGGTGTAGAAGTTGGACCTTATCAGTTCCAGCTTGATGAAACCATTGACCAGGGGCTGCGGCGTGTGCACCTGCACATAATCGCAGAACTTGTCGGCCTTCCTGTTGAACAGGGGCAGGACGATCATCGAAAGCAGCGCGGCACCGATCACGGACGTATAGAAATCGCTGGTGATGATGTTGGCCGAATACGCCTCCTTGCTGATGATGAACGCGAACTCCCCCATTGCCACCAGGGAAATGGAACAGAAGAACGACAGACGCAGCGGCTTGTTGCCCACGAAGTATGCGATCATGACGGATCCGCACTTCAGTGCGAAGTAGATCACGTAGATCAGGAGGATGTAGTGGATGTTGTGTATCAGGTCCGACGGCCTGATGAGGAGACCGATGGACACGAAGAACATCATCATGAAGACATCCTTCATAGGTTCGATATCGGTCTCGATGTGTTTGTGGTGCTTCGACTGGGACACGATGACTCCCATCATGAACGCTCCGATGGCCATGGACATGCCGATGTAAACGGAGAGATAGGACAATCCGAAACAGAATCCCAGGGCGACGATGAGCAGCACTTCGGTCGATGTCTTCTCCGCGAGGTAATCCAGCAGTTTGGGGATGAACAGGAGGCCCACGCTGATGGCGACCACCATGAATATGATGACGGTGAGCAACATCCACACGATCCCTGCGATGTCCAGGTCGGTACCGGTCATCATAGGCGAGATAGCAGATAAGATCAGAACCTGTGCCACATCCTCGATGACCGTTACTAAAATCAAAGTCTCCACATCGGCGTGGCTGATCTTGTCCTGTTCCGCCAGGACGATGGTGATGACCGCGGTGGAGGAACCGGAGATGATGGCACCGAAGGCAATGGACTGAAGCGCATTGAGTCCGATCAGACTTCCGGCCAGGAATCCGCCGGCCAGCATGATAGGCACCTGGATCATCACGACCATCATCGCGAAGGTGCCCATCTTCTTCAGTTTCTTGAGATTGAGCTCCATTCCGATGCAGAACATCATTAAAACCAATCCAAGATCGGAAAGGAACTCGACGATCTCCTCGGTGTCGGCGCTCTCGCCGCTCCAGAGGTTGCTGAGGATGATACCGCTGACGATATACCCGATGGCGGCCGGCATCTTCAGTTTCTTGAAGACCACCGAGCAGAAGCCTCCGATAAGTAGAAGCATCGCCATGTTGATAAGCAGTATTTGCTCTTCCGTAAGTGCACCCTCGAGGCGCGCTATATTATAGAGGTTAATAATCTTTTCAACCGTTCTGTCCGATTGTGATGATAAAATAACATTTTGTTGTTATTCCCTGAAAATCATGGATTTTATGCTTGTTAACAGGGCACTTGTTAAATACCCTGCAAACCATTGTAGTGATTACCAAGAGCAGACCTCTGTCGGAAAAGCGCTGTTTAAGGGATGCGGCGCCCCCAATGATAGAATGATAAGGGGCCGGGAAAGGTCTGAGATCATGGATGTGAAGCAATTGAATTCAAAGATTATTACATCAATAGCATTGCTGTTGACCTTGTTGTTCGCGGGGGCCTTCGTGGTTTCTGCGGACGAGGCTGTTGCCACTGATGGAAGTGAGAGCGGCACCACGACAGCAACTGAGTATGTAGCCTCTGTCACCATTGGGAACGAGACTACAAAATATGAAACTCTTGCAGATGCTGTTTCCGCCGCATCTGCGGATTCCGTCATCACTGTTCTCAGGAATGTGACTCTGACCTCGAACATTGGATTCTCTGTTAAGGCCACCCTCGATCTCAACGGATTCACTATCACTACCGACAAGAACAACCGTCTTTCGGTTGCAGCCGGCGGAGATCTTACCGTGAAGGGGGCAGGGGCTTCCCTTATCACCGGATACCACTGCATCGATGTGAAGGGTGTCTCTGCGGACAACCGTGCAAAACTCACCATCGAATCGGGTGAATTCAAGGCACAGGAATGCTGTATTCTCTTCAGGTCGTATTCCGATGTCGTAATCAACGGAGGAACTTTCACTTCCGTAGATAATGGAGTTCTTATGGGCAACGGAACTACGGATCCGGCCCAGCAGAATTACGGTGCCGATGTCAGCCTTACCGTCAACGGCGGTACCTTCAATGCGAACATCTCCACTGCGGGATACATCGCGATGGGAGTATACGCTGTCAATACCGGTTCCGTCAAGATCCTCGGCGGTACATTCAACGTTGTGAACGGTGTCGGTATCGCATGGAGGGCCGGAAACCTGGAGGTTTCCGACTCCGTTGTCTTCAATATCAGCGGAACCGACCGCACCGAAGGATACCTCGGAGACCTTAAGGTCAATGTGAAGGCCGGCCAGACCGTCGCCTGCTGTCCCGACTCGGGCTATGCTGCCCTCGGAACCTACACCGGAGCCGCTCTTTTCGACGCCAAGATCGGAAACGTCTACTACAGCACCCTCGCGGATGCTGTTTCCGCCGCATCTGCGGATTCCGTCATCACTGTTCTCAGGAATGTGACTCTGACCTCGAACATTGGATTCTCTGTTAAGGCCACCCTCGATCTCAACGGATTCACTATCACTACCGACAAGAACAACCGTCTTTCGGTTGCAGCCGGCGGAGATCTTACCGTGAAGGGGGCAGGGGCTTCCCTTATCACCGGATACCACTGCATCGATGTGAAGGGTGTCTCTGCGGACAACCGTGCAAAACTCACCATCGAATCGGGTGAATTCAAGGCACAGGAATGCTGTATTCTCTTCAGGTCGTATTCCGATGTCGTAATCAACGGAGGAACTTTCACTTCCGTAGATAATGGAGTTCTTATGGGCAACGGAACTACGGATCCGGCCCAGCAGAATTACGGTGCCGATGTCAGCCTTACCGTCAACGGCGGTACCTTCAATGCGAACATCTCCACTGCGGGATACATCGCGATGGGAGTATACGCTGTCAATACCGGTTCCGTCAAGATCCTCGGCGGTACATTCAACGTTGTGAACGGTGTCGGTATCGCATGGAGGGCCGGAAACCTGGAGGTTTCCGACTCCGTTGTCTTCAATATCAGCGGAACCGACCGCACCGAAGGATACCTCGGAGACCTTAAGGTCAATGTGAAGGCCGGCCAGACCGTCGCCTGCTGTCCCGACTCGGGCTATGCTGCCCTCGGAACCTACACCGGAGCCGCTCTTTTCGACGCCAAGATCGGAAACGTCTACTACAGCACCCTCGCGGATGCTGTTTCCGCCGCATCTGATAACAGCACCGTCAATGTGTTGAAGTCTGGCCTTAAATGTGTCAAGATCGAAGAAGGCAAGACGCTCACTTTCACTGGTGAATCACTTATTCACAGCTACGGAGCCTACGAGTACGCATGGACCGGAGTCGAATCCTGTAAGGCCA
>CAVATL010000024.1:0-14989 GCA_963591575.1 Candidatus Methanomethylophilaceae archaeon | reverse complement strand
AATACGAACAGAGGTCTTTGACCTCTGATTCGGTGAAACCGTATCTTTCATCGAACTTGGCAGTGAAAATGTTGTCCGTTTTCAGATTGTTGAGTCCAGAGAATATCCCTTCCTTGGCGATCTGCATCACGCCTGTCAGCACTGCAAATGCGATGTGATCATTATCCTTGAACGAGAGAGTGTAGAAACTGCGGAGAATACTGAGTATGCCGGAGTATGCATCCTTATTGAATGCGTGATTCAAGGTGTCATCATATTCATCAATGAGGATGATAGGTTTGATCCCATGGTACTGTTCCAGCATAGTACATAGTCTCAAAAGAGATTTTTTCAGAACGGAAATGCTTGCAGTTCCGGAATGAGTATCTTGATAGTAAGTATGTTGTAGATCAGTCAGCTTGTCGCTGTCTGCGAGATAGTTGTATTGATCGTACAGTTCTCTCATCATGTCAGCGAAATCTGAAAGGAACTGATCATAATCTTCGTGATCCAATCCTTTCATTGACAGAAAAATCACAGGATATATGTTTTGATGTTCTTTAGTTTCGGGATGATTATTGATCTTCAGACCTTCAAACCAGGTGTTTCCTTTGTATGTGAGATTGAAGAACGCATCGAGCATAGAGAGGTTGAGGGATTTTCCGAAACGTCTGGGTCTTGTGAATAGAAATACTTTCCCGCGGTCATTTAGAATATCGGAGATGAGTTCGGATTTATCGACAAAGTAGTATCTGTCATCACGGATTTCTTTGAAATCCTTGATGCCGATCGGTATACCCAATTTCTCTCCTGTCGTGGCCATATTTTCTATATTGTCTATCCGACTATAAAAAAGACAGCATATTAATTGGCATCTGGGACATTCGGCATCATGCATACTGCATGAGGCCTGATTCACCAGCGTCCGTCACCGAAAGGAATGCTCGCGGTATCGTTCTTGAAATGCGTCAGCATCGAATCCAGGACCTTCTGGGCGTGGCCGTCGACTTTCACGATTGTCCACGCCTCCTCCACCTTTCCGTCTTTACCCACGAGGAATGTGGACCGGATGGTACCTCTGACCTGTTTTCCGTAACTGATCTTGTCTCCGAATGCACCGCATTTCTCCGCAAAGGTATGCTCTGGATCGGAGAGGAGTTTCTCCTTCAGCCCCTGTTTATCTTTGAATTTTCTGTGAGACTCGACCGAATCTCCGCTTATTCCGAAAACAAGGACATTCCTCATGGCGAAGTTCGCGTACAGCCTGGTGAAATCCACCGCTTCCGTGGTGCACCCGGGGGTGTTGTCCCGGGCGTAGAAGAACACCACGTACCGAAGACCCAGAAGTTGTTCCGAGTCCACGGTCTCCCCGTTCTCATCTTTGAGGATGAAATGGGGAAAGAGGTCCCCCTTCTCCATCAGAACAATCTCCCTGACCTGGAGGCGATGATGTCCGACAGGTTCATCTCCATCATCATGATGGGGTGGGTGAGTCCGTAGTCGGTGATGCACTTGGGGCTCATCTCTCCGAAGATACCCAGGACCTTTCCTTCGGACCTTACGATCGCACCGCGTCCGGGAAGGAAGGTGGGGTAGTCGCAGGGTTCGATGGTGTATTCGATCCTCATCTCCCTGAGGACGCTCTCGGTTAGGGATTTGATCTCTGTGAATGAGGTCCTGGAAGCGGCCTGCAGCGCACAGAGATGGGGGACGGTGAGGGTGTCTCTGATAACATATCCCACTTCGAAGATCTTCTGGGGCAGGTCGCGGTTCTTGTTGTGTCTGAGGATCCTTATCAGGGAGGGCATCAGGTATGCGCGGAGGCAGGTGTGGTCCTCGGTGATGGGGTTCTTCACTTTCACGACATCCACAGCGGGAAGTCCGGAGATCTCGAACTCCTCCCTTTCGTTGGAAAGTGTGAGGGTGTTCAGTTCGGTGTAGCCCATTCCGACCATGATATCCTTGATGTTCTCCGAGAACGAGGTTTCGGGAAGGAGCTTTCCGAAGGTCTGGGTGACGTTCATCTTGGACATTCCGAACTTCTCGAAGCCGTAACCGATGGCGACCTCTTCATAGATGTCGGCGTCGTGCATGATGTCGAAACGGTACGCTGGCACATATGCGGTGAGATCATCTCCTTTGCATTCTGCATCGATCCCGCATCTGGCGAGGGCTTTGATCGCTTCCTCTCCTGATACAGGGATCCCGTTCACGCGGTTGCATGCCTCTAAGGATACGGTTTTCTTCAGAGGAGTGAAATCCGGATAGATCTTCTTGGGTGCGCCTTCCATCTCTACGGTGCAGATGGTCCCTTCCCTCTCCACGAGGGCGGAGGCCACGATGTTGAGACAGATCTCCACAGCTTTCTCATCGAAACCGGTGACATCTATGAAGATGTTCTTTGTGTTGACTGTGACGGTCGTAAGGGAACCGTTGATGATCGGGGGGAAGGAGAGCACGTTCCTGTCCGCGTCGAAGATCATGGGGAATTTGTCGTAACCGTCGAGGAGATGGGCGAAGGCCTTTCCTTTCTCGTGTTTGGTAAGGATCTCCCTGGGGGTCATCGCTTCCGTTTTTGCCAGTGGCACGAAGGAGAACGAGTCGGGGTCGACCGCTTCGAACCTGAACGGAGGTTTCACCTTATCCAGATCGTGGACCCCGATGGCGAGCTTGGTCCTCTTCCTTCCGAGGGTGGTGTGCAGTTTCTCCTGAAGCTCCATGATGGACCTCAGGGCCTGGTCGTCGATGGTCACTCCTTTGACGACAGCGGCCATGAAGTAGGGCCTGATCTTCTTGACATCGTCGGTCACGATCGCTTTGACATCTGAATGACCCAGATCGTATTTTTTGAGTCCGGGTTCGAATCCTAAGAAGGCCCTCAGTCCGCGGGCGATACCCTCGGCTGAATACATGTCGGGACGGTTGGGGAAGAACTCGATAGCGATGGCGTCCGAGCCCTCCTCGTGTTCGTCGATGACCCCTCCCAGAAGAGGCACTTCCTTCAGGACGGTGTCCATGGACACGTCCTTTCCTACGATGCGTTTGAGGTCCGCATAACTGGTGTTTATCACTGGCATTTCTTTCCCCTCCCTAATTCGGCATGGGCCTTGCCCAGCTGTCCGGCGGCCTGGGCCGCCAGGGTGGACAGTTCCCCTGCGAGTACTGTTACTGATAGGATTTCCGCAAGTTTCCTTGCCTTTCCGGCACCTTTGCAGCCCATTATTTCCAGAGCCTCGCTCTGGCACGGCAGGGATGTTCCTCCTCCTACGGTCCCGAGCTCCACGGCAGGCATCCTCACGCTGATGTAGAGGTTTCCGTCGAGGTTCTCGCAGTTGGTGAGAGTGAGGCTTCCGCCTACGACCTGGGCGGGGTCCTGGCCTGTCGCTATATAGAAAGCGGCGACCATGTTGGCGGCGTGGGCGTTGGCACCCAATGTGCCGGACATCGAAGAACCGATGAGGTTCTTCCTGATGTTCGTTTCAACAATTGCTTCCGCGGTGGTGTGCAGCTTGCTCTCGACGATTTCAGATGGGATGAGGGCCTCTGCCACGACGGTCTTTCCGCGGCCTTCGATCATGTTGATGGCGGCGGCCTTCTTGTCGCTGCACATGTTGCCGGATACGGACACCATGACGGCACCGGTGGCCTCTTCGATGACCCTGCAGGCCGCTTCGGAGGCGATGGTGGCCATGTTCATGCCCATGGCATCTCCTGTCTCGAAGGAGAATCTGAGGTAAATCCCGCGTCCCATGGGGAATTTCTCGATCTTCACGAGTTTTCCGTGGGAGGTGGTGGATGCAGCGGCAGCTTTGATCTCATCCTCGTGGGCGTCGATCCACTGGATGCACTGACAGGCATGCTCCAGGTCTCTCACCCTGAGGACGGGTGCGCGGGTCATGTAGTCGCCGAAGACCCTGGTGCGGGAACCTCCGGAGGCGTTGATCACGGACATACCTCTTGAGATGGATGCGATGAGTGCTCCCTCGGTGGTGGCGAGGGGGACGAGGAACTCTCCGAACGCGTATTCACCTGCGACGGTGACGGGTCCGGCATATCCTAGGGGGATCTGGGTGGAACCGATCATGTTCTCGCAGTTGTGGGCGGCGGCCTCGGGAGGGATGGAGTTTTTGCTGATGTTCTCCAGTTTCACTCCCGAATATTCCTCGACGGCGGACAGTCTTTCATCGACGTCGGCCTGCGTGTGGCCTCTGTTCTTGAGGCCTGTTCCATCTGACATGGTTGACCCCATCCGTTCACCGATAATAACGCTTACGCGCGCGTGGGAATACGGAGAAGATGCGGAATTCAAATGTGCCAGACAGTTAATTTTGGTGATCGGGTCGGGTTTTCCGATCATCAGATCAATCCTGCGACGAACGGAGGTACAGTCTCATTTGTTTCAATGGTCCCGTCGATTATCCTTCTGACAGTCTCGGTCGGAAATAAGCTTCCGTCCATGCTGAGTATCAGAATGCCTATGCTCCTCATGCGACGGACAGATTCCGCTTTGGAGAGTTGATAGATCATAATAGTTCGGATTGACTGCTTTCTTCAGCCTCTGTAGAAGCGGACTCAAATGGACCGGTTCTCTGCGTCTGAATAACCTTCTGCACCTCTTTTATAGAACAGATGTGAAACAGAGTATCTGATAGGCCTCTTTCAGGCAGGGACCTGAGTCATGATTATATATCGAATCGGCTATCCTCACTCACGGTTTTGTGATCTCGTATTTCTGAGGTCCACCGTGGAGCGTGTTTCTCGCTCAGGCCGCAAGGGACCGAAAGGCGGACTTGCGGAGTGGTTTCATTATATCTCCAGGTATCTTAGATATTACCCAATCTTTTTATATCAGCTTCAGCTATCGCGCCATACAGCCGTATCGGAGATTTTCTTCAAAACGGCAGAAGGTATCGACAATGGTAACAGTCTACGACGTTCCCGCAGAGGCTCTCATCCTCAAAGTGGCAGAGAAGCTCAAAGAGAACGACAAGATCGTACCTCCCGAGTGGGCCGAGTTCGCAAAGACCGGTGTCCACACCGAGAGGGCCCCCGTCCAGGAGGACTGGTGGTTCAACAGAGCAGCATCCATCCTCAGGAAGCTCTACGTGAAGGGTCCCATGGGAACCTCCAAGCTCTCCGCAGAGTACGGTGGATTCAACGACAGGGGCAGCAAGCCCAACAAGGCGGTCAAGGGAAGCCGCAACATCGTCAGGAAATGTCTCATACAGCTCCAGGACGCAGGCCTCCTCGAAGCGACTCAGAACAAACAGGGACGTAAGATCGCCCCCAAGGGACAGAGTCTTCTCGACAACTGTGCCAAAGAGGTCGCCGACGCGATGAAGAACTGAAGGGATTCAGCATGGAAGAAGATCCTGAATTGGAGATGTTAAGGCAGAAAAGGATGGCCGAGATGCAGCAGAGCCAGCAGAGGCAGGCCCAGCAGCAGGAACAGGCCAAACAGATCGAGGCTCAGAAGCAGTCCATCCTCAGGCAGATCATGGACCCGGAGGCCAGGGACAGATTGGCCAACGTCAAGCTGGCGAATCCCCAGCTGGCGGCCAATGTGGAGAATCAGGTAATCAGACTCTACCAGAGCGGCAGACTCCAGGGAACCATAACCGACCCCATGTTGAAAGAGATCCTTCAGAGCATGGTCCCTCAGAAGAGAGAGATCCATATAGAGAGGAGATAAAATGTCCAGTACTAAGCCCCCGGCAATGAAAGAGAGGCTCAACAAGAAGATCAAGCAGAACCGCCGCGTCCCCGCATGGGTCATGATGAGGACCAACAGGCAGTTCCTCAGGCACCCCAAGAGGCGTTCCTGGAGAATGGGAAAACTTAAGGAGTGATCCATATGGCAGACGAAGTCACCAGGGTTATCGTAATCCCCCTCAGGGGAGCAAAACAGGTCCCCCGCTCCAGGAGGACCGAGCGCGCCGTGAAGGATGTCAGGGCGGCCATCATGAGGCACATGAAGGTCGACGCCGAGCACGTCTGGATCGACAAGACCGTCAACGAGAAGCTGTGGGAGAACGGTATCCGCAACCCCCCCAGCAAGATCACCGTCAAAGCGGTGAAGTTCGACGACGGACTTGTGGAAGTTTCGCTTTCGGAGTGATATCGATGTCGATGAGACTCTCGCGTACGGCCGGATCGTTCAACATCGGTGTGTCAGCGACAGCAAACGAGAGTCTCGCGTTCGTCTCCCCCGACGCGGACCCCCAGTTCCTGAAGGACCTGGAGGAGGCGTTGGGGGTCAAACCCGTTCTCACGACCGTGGCCGGATCGCATGTCGTCGGTTCATTGGTCGCCATGAACTCCCGCGGGGCCGCCGTTTCGGGACTCGCCGAGGAGTCGGAGCTGGAAACGATCAGGAAGTTCCTTCCGGTCGCCCTGCTTCCCGACCGCATAAATGCGGCCGGAAACAATATTCTGGTAAATGACAACGGCGCGGTGGTGAACCCCGAGATGTCCGACGATCTGGTCGAGAAATTATCTGATCTGTTCGGTGTGGAGGTTGTGAAATCCGCCATCGCCGGTTGCAACATCGTCGGTTCCGTGTGCAGATGCAACAATGTCGGATGTGTGTGCAGCATCGACGCCTCCGATGACGACATCGAGATCCTGAAAGAGGTTCTCAAGGTCAAGGAAGTGCAGAGGACCACCGTGAACCACGGTTCGAAGTACGTCGGATCCGGAGTGATCGCCAATTCCAAAGGCGCTCTCGTAGGAGATGCCACCACCCCCATTGAGATGGGCAGGCTGGAAGACGGTCTGGTTCTGTATTGATCAGCGGTCGAAGACCCAGACGCCGGTGAAATCGCTGAGGTCGTCGGCCTCCAGGTCTACGGCATTGCCCACGTGGACTATCGATTCTTCATCGATATCATCTGTGAATACCGATAACGGAGATAGCGGAAGCGTTATGCCTCCGATGCGGTAGTCGGTGGGAACTATAACCTTAGGTTCTACCTTTTTGATGAATTCGTTGACCTTGTAGACGGGCATGGTCCAGTGTTCGCCGACCGGTACGAAAAGAATGTCGACGCCTTTGATCTTATCAATGACCCAGTCGATCGGTATGTCACCTAAACATCCGCAGAATGCGACGGAGATCCCGTCCATCGAAAAGAGGTAGATGGTGTTGGTCCCGCGGATCTCTCCGTAACGGTCGTCGCTGAAGGAGGGGAGGCCTTCGAAGGTGAATCCGTGTTCGCTGAAAGTGCCTCTTTCACAGTTGAAGTCGCGGTGCCTTCCGCCGATCGAACGGAATGCGTTGCGGTCGAAGGAATTGTGCGTACACAATACAACGTTGGCAACGGTCTTCGGAGGGAAGACGCCTATGGATTTGCCGTCGTGAGGGTCTACAACGACGGTAACATTGTCGTCTCCGAATTCAAAACAGGAGTAACCATGCCAGCGGATGAACACATCTGGGACATCCTGCGGATGGTTAAAAACGTTGGGACTAAGAAGGTTCAGGATTTTGAAAGGTGAATTTTTGAAAATTGTTGATATCATTCAAGATATTAGCCCTTCGCAGCGATTATAGCTATGAAGGGCGTTTGTGCACATCGATACCAATAGACAACTTCATGTTTCTATCTCCTGCGAACCAAACCCCTTCGCAGGAGACAGGACAGTTTTTTTAGTACTGCAACCATCACTATCATGGTCTGGGGTTTTTGTTCGCAAACCAATATCGCAGACCAACTTTTAATGGGCGGTGTTTGTTTATATGCACATTGGATAATGCCTGCCCGGTATCAGATGTGCGCAGTAAAAGCTGTCGGATTCGACCTTGACGGTACTTTGTTCCTCACCTACGTTAATTACGATCACCTGCGTGTGGCGGACCGTGTGGTTTCGGAAAGACATAACATTCCCTTCAGCGAGATCTACTGTCCCAAGCCGGAGGCGTACAGGCTCCGCAGGCCCATTGAAAAATGGCTGGAGGAACACGGCAGGGGATCGGAATACCCTGCGATCAGCAGGGAGATCGACGATTTGAGTCTGGAGATCGAAGAGGAGTTCCTTTCTGAAGCGACAACATATCCGCGTTCCGTGGAATGCATCTCCATCCTGAAAAGCAAAGGGCTGAAGGTCGGTCTCCTCTCCCGCGGAGGAAGGCATTATGCCGAAAGCGTCCTGAAGAAATTCGGCATCTTCGAAGAAATGGATGCCGTGGTGGGCAGGGACCACACCTGTTACGACAATGCGAAACCTTCTCCCGTCGCGATGACCGAATTCGCAGATGAACTGGGGGTCAGACCGGAGGAGATCCTGTATCTCGGGGATAATTTCACCGATTATCTTTCCGCCACCGGAGCGGGAGCAACCTTTGTCGGTGTCCTTTCCGGAGCAGTCAAGGCCGACGGATGGAGATCGAAGGATCCCGCTATCAGAACAGTGAATTACGCCGGAGATGTCGTGGACATCATCGACGATTATCTTTGAACAGGATCAGTTCTGGTCCATTTTGCCCTGGAGGTCGTCGTAGGCGTCCTTCGCCTCCTGCAGACCCAGGGTGGTGGCCTTCTTGAACAGTTCCAGGGCCATGGGCTTCGAACTTTCGCATTCGTAACCATGTTCATAGAATATTCCAAGGTTGTAGATCGCTGCGGGATGGTTCTGTTCCGCTGCCTTTTCGAACCATTTCTTGGCCTTGGACATCGATTTCTCGGTGCCGTGTCCGTTGAGATACATCACACCGATGTTGTACTGTGCATATGAGAATCCTCTATTGGCGGATTCTCTGTACCAGGTGAACGCACTGACGTCGGACTGTTCCACTCCCTGACCGTGTTCGTAAAGGTATCCGAGGAAGTTCTGCGACATCGGATGTCCCTGGTTCGCGGCAGGAGTGAGGTTTTTGACAGCTTCCTCATCCGACTGTTCCACGCCCTGTCCGTAGTGATACATCAGAGCGAGATGATACATTGCACGGGCGTAGTTCTGTTCCGCCGCCTTCCTGAACATTACCAATGCATTCTCGTAGGAGATCTCGGTACCCGTTCCTTCACGGTACATGACCCCGAGGATGTTCTGTGCCCTGGCATATCCCTGTTCGGCGGATTTCCTATACCCTTCGAGAGCATCCTTGTATGACTGCTCGTAACCTTTTCCGTACTGATACATCCAGCCCACGTCGCACTGGGCGATGACGTTGTTCTCTTTGGCGTATTTCCTGAATTTGTCGGCGTTTTTCTCTATCCAGGCCTCGAGTTCATCATCGGATACTCCGGGTTCGGAGGGGACGAGGCTGTGCAGGACGCTGCGGGCCATCAGATGTCCCTGTTCGGACGCCTTTTTGTAGAGTTTGGTCGCTTCCGAATATGAACTGGGCATCTATACGAAGCTGTCCTCTCATTTGGAATCGCCGAGATATACCGATTTCGAGCTTGCGCAATACATTTTCCTGATGATAGAATCTGCGGCAAATGCCCATATCTGGAAGGAATCGAGCGAGCTGGTGCAGAAATATGCCTGCATTGCGGACGGACGGTCCACAGACCTTTGCCTTGCCTTAAGGATGTTCGAGATCACCGAAGAGATCTACCGTTGCCGCAGGTCCAGCGGTCAGCGTTACTATCTGGATAAACAAAATTTCCGGATGCTCAGGGACAGGATACGGTCTTACTTGGAGGACATTTCCCGCTGTTCGGAGCGGGAACTTGATCCGACATTCTCCAAATGGCTGGTTATGTTCGCCAAACAGAAACTGCAGTTCTTCTATATGATGAACGCAAACGATCCGGAGATCAAGGACAAGGCTCCGGTGATGGAGCAGGCAGAAAAGATCAACAGGGAATTGGTGACCCTGTGCGAGGAACTCAGAGTGATGGATCCCGCGAGGAATACCGAGTTCCTGTGGGAGATGCTGTTCGTGACCCATCGCAATCTGGCGGTGATTGCACAGTTCAGGGGCGATCTCGATACGGAGAAAAAGGAGCGTCTCGAGTCTTTGCATTATACCCGGGAGATCCGTGGCAGATATTATGGTAAGATAGATTCGCGCGTCTGGGAGACTTTCGAGAGGGAATACTATACGGCGATCACGGAATGTCTGGATTTCATGGACGGTTGCGAAAAGGAGGAATACCTCGAGGAACTGCGGGATTATGTGGAACATATGCTGGAACTGAGGGATAGCAACACGGTCTACATCAATAGGATCAAAAGCTATCTGGACGGCAGGCCCGTGTCGGGGCTGTGAGCACTATCTTGTCCCGATCCTTGCAGACTTTGTAAAACGTTAAGGTCTGTTTGACCGCTATTGTAGTCCTTTGATGAAAAAACCATCTTTGCTCATATGTTGTTGAGTCAGTTTCTAAAAAAACGTTGGGCATTTTAATAACGCTTTCCCAATGAATAGGCCTTTTTGAGGCATCGATCTCAATTGAAATCTGTTATGTAATTTCGTCACAATTTCGATATTTGACTGTAAAAATCTTACTTTGAATATCTAATTAATAATTATTACACAAATGTTTCTTAATTAAGTATTAAATTTAATTTTTATCAAATTTATAAATATTTTATTCAAATAAATCCGTTTAATTTAAATACTAAAACCATTAAATACAATTGGAGATATGTGCTAACACGTGCATATCATGGACGAAAAGAAAGTTTTCGGCATCATTGCAGTGGTCGCTGTAATCATTCTAGCGGCGTACTGTGGTATAGCAATTCTCAAGAAAGATTCAAACAACGAATACAAGGCAGACGTCACCGGCAACGTTCCGGTATTCGGAAACGCCAACAATGACGATCACATAGACTCCCATGATGTCGACCAATTGCAGTCGATCATCAATGAAGGCACATGGGACAAGGAACTGTATCCCTATGCCGACGCGAATCAGGATGGCAAGATCGATTCCGCCGATGTGGACATAGTAAACAAGATCATCGCCGGACAGGCATGCGATCTCTATTATGTAAACATCTATGACAGCGTTGCCAAAGTATCCTATCCCGTTAGTCATTCCCGCATAGGTGTATCCTATTGGCAACAGGCCGAACTCGCCGCCTTGATGGGCGATTGGGACAACGTCGTTCTCGCCAGTCAGTCCACGACCTCCTCCAATTCCCATCGTTACGACACCAGCAACATAGTCAAGTCGTTCAAAGGCAGTAACATTACCAGTGAGCTCATCCTCGAATGCAAATGTGATTTTGTGATCGCCAGTCAGGGCAAGAGCAGCGTGGTGCAGGCCGCCATCGATGCCGACAGCAATATCACCCCGTATTATGTGGATGTTTCCAAGAGCAGCACCTATGTAAGCACGGTTTTGACCCTTGGTGTGATCTTGAACGAGAACGAGAAGGCTCAGGCTTATGCGGACTTCGTTTACGGCATCAAGGATAAGATCGTTTCCGGAATGGAAAAAGTGGACCAGAAGGCCAAAACCGTGATAACCCTGATGTACGCCAACCAGTCCACTCGTTCGAACATCTCGGTCGAATGCGTCGGTACCGGTGCGGCAGATATGATCAGCCTTATTGCGGACGTCTACGACAGCCCCACCAAATCTACAAGCAACTACAGGATGGACGTCGAGAAAGACTGGTTTATACAGAACTGTGGCACCGCTTTCGATTATATCATCATCGAACAGGAAGGGACGGACACCAAGAAGGTCGATGACACCTATTACACCCCTGCAATGTACAATGAGAGGTTCGAAGAGGCCATAACCTACTACTCCTCCACCGCCGCATACAGCAGCGGAAAGATCCTGGGAACCAGCTATTCCTACAATTCATTCGGAGGATATGCGAACCTGTTGTATCTGGCATATCTGCTGTATCCCACAGTGTTTTCTGCTGAAGACGGTTGGAACGCACTGCAGGAATATTTCAATAATTTCACCACCGCCGACATCAATGTGAAGACCCAGGGCGGATGGTACTACACCGGAACGGCCTATACTCAGTACAACGAGAGGCTGGCACAGTAAAACGGGACGGTGTGTCTGCGTGTCCGATGAAGCCGTGGAGAGAGCCGTTGATAAATGGCTGGACGACAGTCATTCAGACGGAGGCCGGGGCCTGTCGGAATACCGCAGATACACCTGTTCCAAATTCATTTTCATTATAGCTTGTGTGATCGTCGCTGTGCTGGTCGCCGGATATGCGATCTCCATCGGCGAATACACGATCTCTTTTGCAGACACCTATGTGAGGATCTGGGAGCATATAACAGGGAATATCACCCATACGGTTGATGATGTGGTCGTCTGGGACATGCGTCTGCCCCGTGTGCTTGGTGGTATCCTTGCGGGTGCGGCCCTGGCGGTATGCGGTGTATCCATGCAGAGCATGCTGAAGAATCCCCTTGCTGACACATACACGACGGGTATATCCTCGGGAGCTTCTTTGGGGGCCACTCTGGCCATTTGTGCCGGGGTTACCGTCATCGGCGGCAGTTATTCAGTGGTCATCAACGCGTTCCTGTTCTCGTTGGTCCCGATGATGCTCATCCTGTGCGTTTCAAAGATGAAAAATGCATCCGTGACCACCATCATAATGGCCGGTATCGCGGTGATGTACCTTTTCAACGCCTGCAACACGGTACTGAAACTCTGGGCGACCGACGAAGCTTTGGCGAATGTGTATTCATGGTCCGTGGGTTCCCTGACGGGGCTTTCATGGTCCGATGTGACCGTCATGGCGGCGTTCGTCATTCCGGGAATGGTGATCATTCAGGCGGTATCGGGGCAGCTGAACAAGCTGATGATGGGTGATGATTATGCCAAGACCCTCGGGGTCAACGTGGAGGCATTCAGATTGTTATGTCTGTTGGTCACCTCGCTGACCGCTGCGGCCGTGGTCTGTTTCACGGGACTTATAGGGTTCATCGGGTTGGTATGTCCCCATGTGGCCCGTATGTTCATCGGTTCCGACAACCGTCTGCTGCTGATCGCATCGGCGGCCTTCGGTGCCGCTCTTTTACTGACAGCGGATGTCATTGGAAGGGTGATCATAGCACCCAACACCCTGCAGGTGGGGGTCGTGACGGCATTCATCGGTGCACCGATGTTCCTGTACCTGATAGTCAGGAGCAAAAGGACGGGGTGGTGAGGGTGTCTTCCATCGAGATAAGGTCGCTCGAGGCCGGATACGGGGATGAACCTGTTTTGAAAAGTATAGATCTTCATATGGAAGGTCCGAAACTGTACTGTATTCTGGGACCAAACGGTGTGGGGAAGTCCACTCTGATAAAATGCATCAACGGGCTTCTTAAACCCAGGTCCGGCACGGTGTCTGTCAACGGCAGGGATGTCCGCGACTACAACATCCGCGAACTTTCGGAAAGTATCGGATATGTTCCGCCATCATCTGCAATCAGTTTTCCGGTATCTGTTATCGATTCTCTGTTGATTTCGATGGATTCCGGCCGTAAATGGAAATTGGATGACAATGATGTGGAGGCTGCCTATCGTGCATTGGATATCATGAACATGAGTGAATATTCCCTGCGCAACTGCAATGAGCTTTCGGCAGGACAGATGCAGAAGATCTCCATATGCCGGGGGCTGGTGAGACGGTCCGGGATATTGCTTCTCGATGAACCCACATCGAATCTCGATGTGCGCCATCAGCTGTTCATCACCCATTTCATGCAGGTTCTGGCACATAAATCGGGATGTCTGGTGGTAATGATAAGCCATGATCTCAATCTTGCGGCAAGGTTTGCAGATGAAGTAATAGTTATGTGCGAACCCGGGAGGATATACTCGATGGGAAAGCCTTCTGATGTGATAACCGAGACGATGATTCGGGAGGTCTACTCTGTGGATTCAATGCTGCTCGAAGTGGACGGCCGTCCGCATATTATACTCAAATCAGCGGAGAGTTGGTGAAATGTACTATGGAACGGAAATGCCCCCGTTCGGCGATATCTGGCGTGAGATGCAGAAGAAATGGGATGGTGACATACCATCTCGCAATGCGGATGATGATGTTGAACGCAGGTTCTGGAGGCAGTACGTCAAAGAGCAAGGGTACGGGGGGCCTGATACATACAGTGCGGACGTATGGAAAGTGGTCGAGGGCATTTTGGGTGACGCATATTACAATTCCATTCTGGAAGTGGGTCCGGGTTGGGGGAATTATTCATTCCGGTTGGCCGAGCGTTGCAGGGAACTCACCTGCGTGGATATTTCCCCTGATGTGCTGAGATATATTTCGCAGGCCGGGCAGGAGTATGGACTTCGTATGCGGACGGTGAATGAGAAATGGGAGAATTTCAGGGAAAAGACATACGACGTGGTCTTTGCGTTCAATTGTTTCTATCGGATGAGCGAGATCGAAGAATGTCTTGCCAAGATGAACCGTTGCGGAAGCCAAATGCACATAATAGGTATGACAAGCGGTCCGGAACAGGAATATCTGAGGGATTATGAGAAGGTCCTGGGTCTGAAGATTAACTACCATCGTATGGATTACATTCTTCTTCTGAACGTTCTGTATCAGATGGGGATCGATTGCAATGTCCGCATTGTGGATTTGGAACGGGACATACGTTTTGCATCGATGGAATCCGCAGTTGCCAAGACCTCGCGTCGCATCATTTCCGGAACGTATGAGAAAGAAGATCTTGTAAGAGTATTGAAAAGATACTTGAAGAAGGATGCGGACGGCGTTCTTCATTATATCCATCATTTCAAAGGGGCGCTGATATATTGGTGAGGGCAGATTCTCGTTCTGAAGCATCCTTGAATTGTATCTGAGGGGGCTGTCGCAAATGTATGTTAACAGTTTGATGTTCAGAATCGTTAAATTTTGAATATATGACCAAATGTATCCATATGTGAGTGGTATTAATTTGTTCCGGATTGCGATTTATGGAAAGGGCGGGATTGGCAAGTCGACCACGTCCTCGAACGTTTCATATCGAAATTCTGCGCGTGTAAGTAATATGGTTTACGAAGGCTCCCCCTAGGTGCATGTGGCCCCTCACTCCGGGGGGTCGAATACGGCAACATTCATCAAGACTTCC
>CAVATL010000023.1:3481-15138 GCA_963591575.1 Candidatus Methanomethylophilaceae archaeon | reverse complement strand
CCACCAGACTCGAATTGAGAACAGGTCCGAGCAGGTCTCCGCCGATGGCGTTGATAGGCGATCCGCCCAATAATCTGTTGAATGCCGGGACCACGATGAAATTTTCAGGTAGGGTCTGATAACGGGGGTCCAGGATATCGGATCTGAAGTGTCCGCGTAGCCAGCACGGTTCCGAGATTGTGGATCCGATACCGTCCTTGAAGAGGATGGTGGGGTGTTCATGGCCCATCACAAGGGTTTTTCTGCCCATCACGCGGGATGACGGCCATGTGTGTCCGTGCACAAGACCCAGATCGTTGAAACACATGCCTGTGGCCGGGTGCACCCTCACGCCCGAAGGAAGGAACCTCTCCAGTTCAGTGTCGTGGTTTCCACGGACCACTTCAACGCTGGAATAGATCTCGAGCAGATTTTCGAAGAATTTCGGGATCTCCTGGAATTCCTGAAATGAAGACCCAGGCACCGAATCTTTGACATCGCCGATAATAATGATACGGTCTGTCTCCTCCGTAGAAGCAGTGTTGATTGCGGAAAGCATATCCTTCGTGCGGGAGGTCAGATGGACGCCTTTCTTCATAAGGTGGGCTTCGACACCGATGTGCAGATCGCCGATGATCAATGCGTTGTCGGATCTGAGCGCAGGTATCCCTGGGACCGGCTGGGTCATTGCGGTTTCCTGCCGTTCAGACCTTCTTTCAGCACAAGGGGAATGGAATCGATGACATCGGTGGCGATCATTCCGTAGGATCTTTCATCGAATGCTTTTTCCCCGGCCTTTCCGGAGATGTATGCCCCGAGACATCCCGCATCGAAAGCTGACAGCCCTTTGGACAGCAGACCTGCGATGATACCAGCGAGGACGTCTCCTGTTCCGGCACCGGTCATTCCGGCACATCCGGTATTGTTGAGTCTGGTGGTCTTTCCGTCTGAGATGATATCGGTTCTGCCTTTCAGGACGATGGAACATTTTCTCATTTCTGCCACAGACCTGACAGTTTCCTCATTTTTCGACCTCAGTCCCGTGAGGCGGGCGAACTCCATCGCGTGGGGAGTCAGCACTGTCTGAATCTTTGCAGTGAATGTGCTAGGGAGGGCATTGATGCCGTCCGCATCGATAACCATCGGCTTTTTGCATAGGGCGATAAAAGTGTTCACTGTTTTGACGGTTTCAGGATCTATTCCGAGGCCGGGTCCGATGAGCACCGCATCATTCCTTTCCGAAAGTGCCAGCAGGTCCAAAAGATGGTCGTTGCACAGGTGATCTCCTCTCAGCCCCTGGATCATTATGGTCGGATTCACGCATGCGATCTCGTGGTATACAGAGTCGGGTGCGGCCACTGTAACAAGATCCGTTCCCACACGCAGAGCGGCCATGGCCGCCATGGCGGGGGCACCGAAGTACGGTCCGCCACCGACGATCAGCAGTCTGCCGTTCTTTCCTTTGTGGCTGTCCGGAGAAGGTACAGGGTATCTCAGCATGTCTCCGGGGCCGGTCATATGGTATGCGTTCTCAGGCATATCGATGTCCAGGACGACGATTTCTCCGCAGTTCGAATCGTTCATTCCGGTCTTGATATCATGCATTGTAAGTGTGACATCGGGAAGTACAGTGGTGTCCGTCCCGAGACCGGTCGGGACATCGACGGAGACCACAGTTCCGCCGAATCTGTTGACCTTTTCCACATATTCCCTATATGCGGGTCTTAAAGACCCAGAGATTCCGGTTCCGAGTCCGCAGTCCACCAGTACATCGAAATCAAAGGTGCATTCCTCGAACGGACTTACCTTCTTTTCACATTTCTTCAGGTAGTAGAGGACAGGTTCCGATCTTATGGAATCAAGGGGATCGATAGTGTAAACGGATACGTTACCGGAAAGATGGCCTGCGGTGGCATAACCGTCACCTCCGTTGTTCCCGTGACCGCATACGATTCCTATCCTCTGGGATGAAAAATGATGTGCCAGGTAGTCTGCGATGCCCTTGCCCGCGTTGCCCATCAGGGTCTCGGTGGAAACTCCCAATACCATCGCATTGGCGTCCATAACCCTGGAATCCAGAGGTGTGATCATGATCAAGCCTGGTTCTTTACCAGGATCTCGCCGACCGCAGAGAGGATCTGGGTCTTCTTCATCTTCCCTTTCTCGACCTTGACGCATCCGTTCCTGGCGGACCAGTTGCCGGGATATGATTTGTCCTCATATACCTGATAATCCAGGTCTAGAAGGATCGCTCCTTTGGCGATCATATCGAGGGAAGGTTTCTCGACGCACAGCGACTTGGGAAGCTTGCGACCTTCTGCGCGGGTGCGGTGGGAATCGAAATATTCGGGCCAAAGAACGATTGCGGTCTCTTCATCGTATGCCATAATGTCACCGTATCGTTCAGTGTCTAAAAAAACTTCTTTTTGAAGTGTGGCCCCGGGGGCAGGCCCCGGGAAGTGATTTGATACCTTCAGTTGAGAAGGACTGCGTTGACCGCGCCGACCTGTCCGGGCCTGGAGGTGACGATTGCATCTCCGATCTCGGTCTTGATGGTGGCGCCCTTGTTGATAATGTTACGCTGGACGAAGTTGGGGTCCGAGGGGTTTGCGATAACATTGAGGATTTTGACTTTCTTAACAGTGTTGGTCTTCTTGTCGACGACGTTGGCGAACTCAGCTGCGAGCATACCGGTCTTGTAGGATTTTCCCCTTCCGCGGTACTGCCTGCGTACTTCTGCACCGAGTTTGGTGTACTGTTTTTCTCTGCCGACTTCGAATTTTCTCTTACCGCGAGCGAGGACAAGCCTTCCTCCGGTAGATTTCCTGCTAGATTGACCCTGCCATAGTGCCATGTTAATCGACCCTGCTAATAGAGGTTTGTATATAAAACATTGGTTCGTTCCTTTATTTATGGGCCTATAAGTCTGGCTTTTACTTCGGATCCGTTCACGTCGATGACCGCGGCACGTCCGTCCATGGCCGGTCCGGGGTTGACACAGACGGTCTTTCCTATTGTCTTGATGCCGATATCCTCGTGGATGTGTCCGGAGACGGCGAGGATGGGTTCGAACTCGTCGATGATCTTCCTGATCGCATGGCTGCCGACGGGGGTTCCGTTGGGGATGTGGTCGAGGGTGTCGAAGGCGGGTGCGTGGGTCATGAGGATCATGCCCTTTTTGGAGATAGGGCGGAGGATGGAATCTATCTCGGTCTCGCTGAGTTCGAAGGGGGAGTTGAACGGGGAGATGGTACCTCCTCCGAGGCCTGCCACGTAATGTCCCAGGATGTCGGTTGCTTTGCCGTGCATATCCGTTGCGATCGAGGAGATCGCCTTGGGGACGTCCCAGGTATCGCAGTTGCCGGGAAGGGCGTATTTACTTCCGTGGACGGAGGACAGGATGGAAACAGCTTCCTCAGTGGTACCGAGGTCTGTGATATCTCCGAGGCAGAACACCGCATCGGGGTTTTCGGAATCGATGAGATCGTTTATCCAAGGGACCATGTTGGTCTTCTGATGAAGGTCCGTGAGAACCAGTAATTTCATGAAGGATTGATGGTCTGGGACATATATAGATATTGTAATCGGAGCGGTCTCCGGACCTCTGTGGCCCGGGGATCACATCCACGTTCTCTTCCTTCCTCTGATGAGGATGTACAGGAACAGCGGTCCGCCCACCAGGGAAGTGAACACTCCGACCGGAAGGCCCCATGTCATTCTGAAGGATGCCATCCCGATGTGCGAGGACCTTCAGGCTACGGGAAAAGAGGCTGATATGCCGGTGTCAGCGCCCGCATCTCCGGTCGCGGCGGCGAGGTGAGTTGAACCTCCGAACGTCCGTAATCTGTCGGGATGGCGGGGCGGACGTTCCATTCAATCACTTTTTAATAATATTACTCAATCTAGGGTTTACTTTGTGGAGATGGCCCAGCCAGGTAAGGCGTCAGACTGCTAATCTGATGTCGTTTACGACTCGAGGGTTCGAATCCCCCTCTCCACGCCACTTTTCAAAATTTCGTGTTCTGTTTGCTGTTCAGATTGTCGAGATCGATCTCGTTCTTGCCTTCATAGATTCTGAAATCATCCGCTGTTCTGTTTATTGAATTTGGTATCTGGGTCTTCGGACCTCAGTTATCTTTTGTACCTGATCCGAGACCGTCTATCGGGAAATCCCCGCATACCGCCACCTGTCTGTTCACGGCGGCGAAACATCCGATCACGCCGTCAACGGAGCACACCCGCTCTACAGCATCCTCGGGAGAGGATCTGCATAAATTCCCCAACCTGGTGGCGCAGGCATCGGCCAGGGTCGGGTCCTGGGAGATCACGGATGCCAGGGAACTGTTCCCGAAGGACACCGAATGCCCGATTTTTCCTGATGAGGTGCATATCGAAAGCATCTCCCCTTCAGGTTCCAGGGTCGAGGAGATGAGCGGGACCTCTTCATCTCCGGAATACAGGATTGCGAGAACTGGGTCATTGCATTTCATCGCAATATCTCCGTCGTTGTCAAGTACGATATATCCGCATCCTGCGGAGACCAGGGCCTCCAGGACATACCTGTCGACGGCACCGGCCACGGCCGCCATCGGTCCGACCTCTGCAGCGGATGATGCATCGCACATCCATTGGACGATCTTTTCATCCTTTGACGATGCTTCATACGGATCATAGGTCGTTCCGAAAAAGGGGTCGGAATCTATCTTTTCCAGGATCTGCGACCTTGCCTCGACGATCAGGCCCTCTACCTTACGGAGGAATCCCTTCTCGACCTTGGCATCGATGCAGGTCTCATTCACAATGATGCGCCCGTGTTCGGTCTGCACACGGTTTTGATGTCCCGCCCGTATAATTCCGTTTTGTTCTGTCGAGGGAATTTTCATTTTATTGTTGTTTGTACGATTAGGAAACTATTACATTATTGGGATAATTCCAATAAAATTCCTAATTGTATATTTAATTTACATTAAGGATAAATAACATCGGTTTGAATCATCAAGCAATCCGAATCAGAATTCGGAAGTTCAGGTGAAATCATGGAAGGAGTAACGATCACTGTTTGTCCCGGATTCAACAAGGTCGGTGAAAGAGAGCATTTCGACAGTCTGCAGATCCGTCCTGGGGACCTGATCTCCATAGTGGGTCCGACCGGTTCCGGCAAGACCGCATTGATCAACGATATCGAGGTCTTCGCACAGGGGGACACGGTCACCGGCAGACGCATACTGGTGAACGGGAAGGAACCCGACGAATCTCTGGTGAGGGATCCGTCCTGCAAACCGATCGCGATGATAACCCAGAACACCAAATGTCTCGCAGATCTCTCGGTGAAGGAATTTCTCGAGATGCACAGGGCCACCCGCGGAACATCCTCAGATATCATCGGGAGGACCATCGAGATGGGCAACCGTTTCACCGGTGAGAAGTTCGACGGGAACTGGAGGATTTCGAGTCTTTCAGGAGGACAGACCCGTTCGCTGATGATAGCCGATGCGCTGCTGATCTCCGATGCCCCCATCATACTTCTCGACGAGATCGAGAACGCGGGGATCTACAAGGAAGAGGTCATCGACGTACTGAGGACGATGAAGAAGGCGGTGCTGTTCGTCACCCACGATCCATACGTTTCAATGATCTCCGACCGCAGGATAGTGATGAGGAACGGGGAGGTCGTGGACATTCTGGAGGCAGGCAGGAACGAGGAGGACGCCATAGAGCTCGTACGTCACCTGGATTCAGAATTATCACTTATCCGCGAGCGTCTGAGGAACGGTGAGATCATCGGGAGTGCATACTGATGGAAGGACTCCGTCTCATGGTGATCGCAGGCCCACCCAGTGCAGGGAAGACGTCTGTGATCAGGCAGATGATCCGGCACATCAGGGACACCGGAGGTTCTCCCGCTTTCCTTAAGATCGATGTCGTGAGGGCGTTCGAGGACGAGGAACTGAAGAAGGAGTTCGGGATCCCGGCCCGGAAGGTGTACTCCGGGGACATGTGCCCGGACCACATGAGCATCATGGTCATCACCGATGCCATAGAGTGGGCCCTTTCGCAGGGTGCCGATGTTCTCATCGTGGAGAGCGCAGGACTGTGTCTGAGGTGCACGCCTTACTTCACCCATTCCTTCGGGATATGCGTGATGTCCTCTTTGTCAGGAACACACGCGCCTCTGAAGATGGCCCCGATGATCGATCTTTCGGACATGTGCGTGGTCACCAAGACCGACCTCATCTCCCAGGCCGAGAAGGAGGTGTTCCGGGAGAGCATCAGACAGGTCAGTCCGGACATGGAGATCGTGGAGACCAATGCCATTCAGGGCACAGGGCTGAGGTATCTGTTCAGGCGCATGGACGAGGTTCCTGTGCTGACCCGTGAAGATAAGATCTCGCTCCGCGGGAATCCCCCGCTGGGTGTGTGCACCATATGCATCGGAAAGAAGGATGTGGGGTGGCAGAACCACTTCGGTGTGATCAGGAGGATCGACGATGCGGACAACATCTACCGCGGAGAATGACTTCGTCCCTCCGGGGAGGAACTGCGGAGCATGCGGATGCAGGACCTGTGAGGAATATGTGCAGAGAACGAATGCTGGCACATTGGAAAAAGACGCATGTCCGTTCTATCACGGACCGTCGGAGAACACCGTTCCCATGGTCGGGGAGGAACACAGGTACAGCGGCATCGACGTCGTCGGTCAGGCCTATGACTATGTCATAACCTCCCTGCCGGGAGAACCCTCTGCCAGGAAGATCATCCTTCCATTCAGATCGGATTCGGTCGAGAGGATGGGCATCGTCGCAGGCGATGTGGTGGTGGGACGTCCGGCAGGCGCAGGCTGTCCGGTGAACCATGTGATGAAGGTGATCGACGCGGACCCGGACACGGGGGTCATAACCGGCCACGTCCTGGGACCTGCACTTTCACGCGGATGTTTCGGATCTGTGAAGGAAGTGAAGATGTACCATATGCTGGGGTTCGAAGGCCGCGCGATCCCCATCACAAAGGAACCTGAATTCGGTCTCAGGCAGTATTTCCTTCCGGGATTCTGCATGATGAACCGCGCCCATACCGGACTCTGCAACATGGTGATCGACAAACCATGGGGGATCCATGTGAGGGTCGAGGATGTGGTGATACTGTGAGATCCGTCGCCGAAATACAGAAGAAGATCGATTCGAAGAAGGCCGTCGTGTACACCGCGGCCGAGTTCAAGGAGCTCGTCCGTAAAGGTAAGAGACCGTCCCTGGAGGAGGTGGACGTGGTCACCGCAGGTTCGTTCGGAGTGGTGTCTGGCACTATGGCGATACTCAGCATTCCGGTGTGCGGTCCAGGGGTCTTCAGGCATGCCGATCATCTGACCTTGAACGGGGTCCCTGCCAATGTAGGTCCCTGTCCCAATGAATCCCTGGGGCTGGTGGATGTCGTTGTGAACGGGACCGCCCAACGCGATCCTTCCTACGGGGGAGGCCATCTCTTCAGGGACCTGGTGGCCGGGAATACTGTGGAGGTCGCGGTTATGACGGACGACGGAAGAAGGATAGTCAGGGGCATCACCCTGTCTGAAATCCCCTACGCGAAGATGGTGACCACCCGCAGTTTCTTCAAGAACTACAGCTGTTTTGCGACGGCTGGAAAGGAAGTTTCCACCATTTTCAAAGGACCCAGACCTATGAAAGGCAGGTGGGCGGAGGCCACGTTCAGCGGCTGCGGGGACATCAACCCTCTGCAGAACGATCCGGAATGCAGGTTCCTGAAGACCGGAGCGGGAGTGTTCGTTAACGGAGCTCCCGGTATCGTATTGGGTCCGGGCACCCGCAGCAGCGCTGCCAAACCCAATCTTTCGGTCGAAGCGGATATGCATCTCATGAAGGCCGAGTACATGGGCGGTTTCAGGACCTCAATCTCTCCTGAATGCACCATCTCGGTTGGAACGGCCTTCCCGGTGACCGATGAGAAGGTCCTGGAGGATCTCTCTGTATTGAACGAGGATGTGGAACTTCCTCTTTGTGATGTACGTGACAGGAAGCCCATCGTCCTCGACAGGTATTCGGCAGTATGGAAAAACGGCAACAATGTCGTCGGAGCGGACCTGTCCAAGTGTCTCCATTGTACAGAATGCAGTGCGGACCTCCAATGTCCCAGAGATGCATCTCCGTCCCGGGGCATCGACCGGAGCAGGTGTATGGACTGCGGCTGTTGTGTGACCTCCTGCGCAGGTAAAGTGTTCTCCTGCGACCTGGGGACCGTCTGGTTCCCCGACGGTCCGGAGAATGGAGTACCTGTCTGTCAGAGACAGTCCAGCCGCAGCATAGGAATGAAGGTGTGCGACGACCTCAAAACAAGAATTCAGGAAGGAAACTGGTCGCTGGGTCTTTTCGATCTCAACAGGAGCTGATATCATGACTGAGAGGAATTACACTTTGTATTGCGTCGAGGACGGCGAAGAGGTGGAGGAGAACTACACCCTGAAATGTCCCCGGGGCCACAACGGTCTGCTGAGAGCAAAATATCGGTCTGAGTAGTTGCATATCGGTCCGGAGAAGAATGTTTTCAGGTTCAAAGAATGGCTTCCGGTGACCCGCACCTTCGACTGCAAAGCAGGCCCTGTGACATTCAGAAGCGAGGCACTTTCCAGGGAGCTGGGTCTTAAGAACCTGTGGATCGGATTCACCGGTTATTATCCAGAACGGGGAGCATTCGCGGTGTCTGGATCGTTCAAGGAACTGGAGGCCCTGCCCACCTATGCACGTTTAAGTGATTTCTCGGACGATTCGGTGGTGGTGGCATCCGCCGGCAACACCGCGAGGGCGTTCGCTGAGATCGGAAACGCCATCGGAAGGAAATGTGTCATAGTGGTTCCCGAAGGGGCGAAGGACGGGATCACCGTCACTGAAGATAGGGGATATGCCACTTTACTGGCGGTGAAAGGGGATTATGCCGATGCGATCTCAGTGGCAGACAGGATCTCCTGCAGTGCAGGATTCGTATGCGAAGGCGGGGCCCGGAACATCGCCCGCAGGGACGGAATGGGCACCGTGATGCTCGACGGAGCGGTTGCCATGGGCCGTCTTCCCGACCATTATTTCCAGGCTGTAGGAAGCGGTACCGGAGGCATCGCGGCCTGGGAGGCGGCGATGAGACTGATCGGTGACGGAAGGTTCGGATCATGTCTGCCTCATCTGGAACTGGCCCAGAACGAGCCGTTCGTACCGATGGCGAAGGCCTGGAACGCGGGCAGGAGGAACATACTTCCGGAGGATCTGGGACATGCGGATGACGTGTACGAGGTATATGCCGACGTACTGACAAATCGGAAGCCCCCGTATTCCATGGCGGGCGGTGTGTTCGACGCCATGACGGCCACCGGAGGAAGGTTCCATTCCGTTTCCAACAGCGAAGCGAGATCTGCCGAAAAGCTGTGGAATTCAATCGAATCTTCAGTTCCCAACCCGGCCGCATCGGTGGCATTGGCATCGCTGATCAAAGCTGTCGAGAACGGGGATGTGGATCCCGGGGCCCACATCCTGCTGAATATGACCGGAGGCGGTCTCGAACGTTCCAGAGAGGACTTCGACATGCAGAGGATAGAGACGAAAGCCGTTATAGATCCAAATGTGCCAGATGCGGAGATAACGGAGCTGATAGGGTGAACGAGGAAGCGGTGATAGAGCAGCTGAGACTGGCCGGAACGGACATCGTGTTCAGCCTTCCCTGCGACAAGAACAAGCGTCTGACCGACATGCTTCACGAAGAGTTCAGGACCATAGACATCACCCGCGAGGAGGATGCCGTGGGACTGTGTGCAGGAACCGCCCTGATGGGAAAAAGGGCCGTGATTTCCATTCAGAGCTCTGGTATAGGCAACATGCTTAACGCGATGATGTCCTTGACCTCGTGTTACAGGCTTCCGCTGTTCATCCTTGCGAGCTGGAGAGGAACGGAGACAGAGAAGATCGAGGCACAGATACCGTTCAATTCGCGTATTCCCCAGCTTTTAGAGGTCTACGGGATCGATTGTTATACAGTGGGTACCGCAGAGGATATTCATTTCGTGGGGGAAGGGATGGATGCCGCGTTCTCGGGATCGAAAATCGTGGTGATCCTCATAAAGCCTGAACTGTGGGGCGGATCGAAGCGTCTTCCGCAGGAATATCCTCCGAGGAAACGCGAAGGAATTTCGGTGTCTGGCACTGTCTTCGGAGAACCCGTCCTGACCCGTATCGAGGCCATCTCGGAGATCATGTCCGCGGTCGGTGACAGGGATATCGTGGTATCGAACATAGGGGTGCCTTCGAAGGAGGCCTATGCCTCGAAGGACAGGTCTCTCAACTTCTATATGCTGGGAAGCTACACCCAGGCAACGCCGATAGGGTTCGGAATGTCCCTTTTCACGGACCGTCATGTGGTGGTCATCGACGGGGACGGCAGCATGCTCGGTTCGTCGTTCATGCCGGTGCTGGCATCGGTGAGGCCGGATAATCTGACAGTTGTCTGTCTGGACAACGGGACGTTCGGATCCACCGGGAACCAGATCGATCCGGCGTATCATGCAGTGGATTTTTTCGCCGTGGCAGGTGCCTACGGTCTTCCTGTGATGCGTGCGGCAGGTGCCGATTCGATAAGATCGGCGGTATCAGAGCGGGGACATACGGTGTTCGTGCATGTTCCTATCAGAGTATACAATTCTGATTCTCCGAACATTCCTCTTAAAGCTGTCGAGATCCGCGACAGGTTCAGAGCCGCATTGCATTGAAATTCTTTACTGTCGGACCTTTTCAATCGGTCCGGCAGGTTATTTGTCTTTTTTTCAGACAGGCCTTTATTATTGAGTTATAGGGTCGGTGTTTAGAAGTTTAAAGAGAAGGCGTTTAGCTTTCTAAACGGTGTAAACTTACTTTACACTTTTGAGTTTGATTTTACAGTTATGTAAAGGACGTTTAGCGGATTAAAAGAAGGGGTTTTAGCGGGTTAAAACAGGGATATATGCAAAATTAACTGCAATATCTTTGGATTACAAGTCAAAAATAGCCCAAATTGGGGAATTTTTGAGAGATTTTTGCAAAAACAAATCCATTTCGCGGACATATTTGTACAATTTTGTCAATTACAGTATATACTATAACCATATTTGACTATTCATGAAAAATTTATCAGAGGTCTTGAAAAGTACGACCTCGATAACCGAGGTCGCAAAGACCCTTGAATGCTCCCGCCCTACGCTCTACAGATACATAAGAGCTTATGATGAGGGAAAATTCGATCAGATTCCTTCCGAGGTAAAACTGTATTTCGACGCTCTCCTGACCGAGGGTGTCTCCCGTGCTGAATCCGAAGCATATCTTCTGAGTCTGAAAATAAAGAGGGAGAACGTTCAGAAGAAACTGGATGTTACTCAGGATCAGATTAGGATGTTATCTCAAGAAATCCTCATGAGCAAGGTAGCTCTTAGCAGAGATCCGGATAATCCCTCTATGATGAATGAGTTGGAGAAGCGGGAGTGTCAGCTTATGAGACTGAAAGCAGTGCTCTGCGAGTACGAGAAGGAATCCCATGATCTCGAAATGGATCTGTGCAAAACTGCAGTCTCTGTGGAGAAAGCCGTGAAAGAATCCCGTGAGTACGGCCCCGACTGGATCGACGCGGAGATCAAGCACGTTTGCTCCGGGACCAATGAT
>CAVATL010000023.1:0-2899 GCA_963591575.1 Candidatus Methanomethylophilaceae archaeon | reverse complement strand
TTTCATGGACCTTGAGATCATCGATCGTTCTTCTGCCGGACTGGAACGCGCTTCGACGGTGAAGTGCGCTTCGCCGAAGATCGTGGACAGCCGCAGGTTCACCGCCAAACTGGGGACTCTCGGCAATATCGATAAGGGGAATCTTTCGAGGAGGGGGTTCTGAGATCATTCTGAACTGAAAGACCCAGATCGGTCGGATCCGGGTCTTTCCAAATATATCTGCGGAGGCCGCAGACGATCATACTAACACATCCCATGGCAGCGTAAGCTATGGAAAACAGAACGGAGGCAGAAGATGACCGATGTGAAGATGAAACCGGAATCGCTGCAGATTGCAGTGAAAGAGAACAAGGACCGGTCCGTAAAAAGCGTGAAGATGCTTTTCGCAGACCGCGAGAACAAGGTCTGCATCAATGTGGACCTGAATTTCATCAGGAACCTGAATTCTCTCACAGAACAGATCCTGAAGAACACAGAAGAAAGAACGGAAGACGACCACATGGTCGCATACAGCTGAAGATCAAGGAGGAAATCGAAATGGAATACAAGACCGAAATGAAATGCCCGCACTGCGGAATGACCCTCGACATCGATGAGATCTACATGACCCAGATGGGCCAGAGATTCGAGGAGCAGAACAACCTGAAGCTCCGGGAGCTCATGAAGAGCAAGGAAGAACAGATGCAGAGCGATGCCCAGAAGAAGACCGATGACGCGGTCAGGGCAGCGGAGGAGAAACAGAGGCTGCAGATCGAACAACTCACCGAGCAGATCAAGCTTTTGACCGAGGCCAACAGGAAACAGAACGAGCAGATGGTGCAGTATCAGAAGCAGCAGTTCGAGCTCCAGCAGAAGGCCCAGGCCGCTGAACTGGAAGCTCAGAAGAAGTTCAACGAACAGAGTGCTGAACTCTTTGAAAAGGCGAAGAAGGATGCGGATGAGGCCAAGGAGCTGGAGATCCTCGAACTGAAAAAGAAGATCGAAGACGCCAACAGGGCCTCCGAGGACCTCAGGAAGAAACTGGAACAGGGTTCGCAGCAGCTGCAGGGCGAGGTGCAGGAACTCAGGCTGGAAGAATCTCTCAGAGCAGAATTCCCTCTGGACACCATCGAGGAAGTGGAAAAGGGAAAACTGGGGGCGGATGTGATTCAGACAGTTGTCAGCAGGACCGGAAGGGTCTGCGGAAAGATCGTCTGGGAATCCAAGAACGTGAAGGGCTGGAAGAATGAGTTCCTGCCCAAACTCAGAAGCGACATGGAACGCGTGAACGGGGATGTGGGGATCCTGGTTTCCAACGTGTTCGGGAAGAACATGAATGAGTTCATGTTAGTCGAAGGGGTCTGGCTGATCAGGCCGCAGAACGTCCTTGCGATTGCCAGGCTGATCCGCGACAGGATCGAGGCCGTGAGCAACACCCGGTCCGTGGCGGACAACAAGGAAACCATCCAGGAGGCGGTGTATGCGTTCGTCACCAGCGCGGCATTCAGGAACAGGATAGAGAACATCGGACGGCAGTACAGGGCACTGGATGAGGAGATCGTCAGGACCGAGGACAGCATGAGGAAGCACTGGGCGACGCAGAGGAAGCTTATTGACCAGCTGATGGGGAACACACAGGGGATCCTCGGAGAGGTGAACGCCTTCCTGCTCCAGGCGGATAACGGGGAGATGGAACTGGAACCGTCGGAAGACCTCTGCGAGTGATTTTTCAGAAGACCCAGATGATCAAAAACGGATCCTTTCCGGGACCGAGGGATCTGTAAAACTCTTTGAAATTTCAGGAAAAATTCTTGAAATTTCAAACACTTTTTGTTGAGTAAATCAATATAATTAGATCAGGGATCTTTATCGAAATCTCTTCCGCATTTGTAACAGAAGTTCGATCCGTCCTGTATCGGTTCTCCGCAGGACGGGCATCTCAGGATATATGCGGTGTTCACGGGTTCGTATGTCTGGCACATTGACCTTTTCACTTTCATGTGTCTGTGGATCCTCCGTGCGACGTACAGGATGAGCAGCAGTGCCAGCACACCGTAGATAAGCAGTCCGAAGGTCCTCGATTCAGGATCCTGATATTTCTCATCGGCGGGAACGATGCCCCACAGCGTCGTGGCCATATGGTCCTCGGTGCCGAAGGTCCTGTGGCGTATGGTTGTGTCGTATCCGACCATGAAATAATCATGTTCGGCGGAATACCTTTCATCATCGTCCCAGGTGACATCGACGAAATACCAGTCGCCTTCGGCATGGACGATGTTCCAGGCGTGGCTGACTGTGGATGAGGAGTATGTGTATCCGTAGAGGTAGAGACATTCGAATCCGTACAGGTGGCAGATGTAACTGAACGCTTTCGCGTAGCCTTCGCAAACGCATTTCCCGTCGACGATGGCGCCGTAGATGTTGCCTCTGTCAGGCGCATCGGATGTGTAAGTGATGTTGGTCACCAGCCAGTCGTGGATCTTTTTGACCTGTTTGTACTCGCTGGCACTTGTGTCCACTTCGAGCGACTTCAGCTTTTCTGCAATGGCCTGGGTCTTTGTCGCGATCTCTGAGGGGGAGATGGTGGCGGTGTACCCGAACTCGCTGGCCATTCCGGTGTCAGTGTAGTACATCACGGTGAAGCAGTCGTCGAACCAGAACACTTCGGGATGGTCGCAGTCATATGCGTCCCTTACAACCTCTGCCTCTTCGAGGGTGAGGTAGTTTATGGAAGCGGATGTGCAGGAATTTTCAACTGCATGGTCGAGTGCGTTGTACGCCTTCTGTTGGGATTCGGTAAGGGAATCATATGCCCTGGAGACCGAAATTCTTCTTCTGTGGTAATTTTTGAACCCCCAGAATGAGGGCTAATTGGTATGCTGGCCAAAGAGATCGGAGACTTTATATATCATTACCTACA
>CAVATL010000022.1:0-16183 GCA_963591575.1 Candidatus Methanomethylophilaceae archaeon | reverse complement strand
TTGCCATTTAACCGAGATTTTTGCCAACATTTTTGCCACGGTTTTTGCCATTTAACCGAGATTTTTGCCAACATTTTTGCCACGGTTTTTGCCATTTAATCGAGATTTTTGCCATCATTTTTGCCAGCTATGTAATATCCTCATTAAAAGTGCAGACGACGAAGATCTGTCATTGTATCCAGAATCTGAGAGTAGATCCTCATTCGAATGACAATCGGTGTTCATTTTTCATTAAAAAATATATTCAAAAAATAAATTTAAATGAATATATTTTTATGTGAGAAGTGTATGTGTATTTGATGAAGGGATCTGGGAACTCAGAGTTCGGCAAAGTTGTCATCGAGGACGACAGGGACGTTTTGATCGTAGATATCAAAACGAGTAGGGTGCTTGCCGAACTCAACGCTATCATGAAAACCAGATCCGTTCCTCCGGCAGTGACCGCATACGCCGATATACAGGCGGTCAGATCCGTTTCGAGGTCCGCTACAGGTGCTCCAGATCTGGAGACCGTATTCCTGGCAGGTGTCGCCAAGGAAAAGGACTTCGGAACGGACGTTCATTCTGCATTGCTGAATGTGGACATTTTGAGAATGGGATCCACTTTGGAACCGACACTCAAGAATATCTGTGCCGTTCATTCGGAATTTCTCAGAGGGGAGGCAGAGCGCCCTAAGAAACTCGGACCGACATCAATCAGTCTTCCAAAGGCCACAATGGATGGTCTGGCACATCTGTTGGAAAACCAGGGGACGGATGGTCTTCTGAGAGCATTGGGGGCATATCTTCTGTTCGAATTGAATCGTCCATTCGGTAAGAACGGACTAATCTCATTGATCGTGTTTCACATGTTTCTGCATAATTTCGGTCTATTGGAAAACTGTTCGCTCTGCCTGCTGCCTGATGATGCAAGTATCGAAGAGAATCAGAAAATGATCTCCGAGATCAAAAAGGGCGGCAGTACAAAGAAGTGGTTTTTGTTTATGCTGGGACATGTGTATGATGCCGCTTTGGACTTACTTCAGAAAGAGTTCTCTGTTGAGACCTCTGCCGAGGGTCTGAAGGATATCTATCAGGATATGCCGTTCTACAGCGATCAGCTGATGGCAGTTCTGTATTCTGACATTTTCATAAAAGGCACAGATCTGATCTCTGCCGGGATTGCAGAAAGGGTCACGGCCATGAAGTACCTGACGACCATGGAGGATCTGGGTATTTTGGAAAGTACGAAGATCGGAAGGGAACGCATATTTAAAAATGTGGAACTAAGTAAGATACTTCTCGGGGACTGATCAATGACCCAGATATGATTTTCCGGTCAGTAGTTCGTCATTTCCGACTTCATGAATTCTCTCATGAGGCAGGTGGCGTAATTTCCTTTCGGAAGACTGAATGAGACCTTGTATGTTTCATCTTCGGGAGTGTATCTGAGGTTCTTCACGGGACAGAGCACTTCTCTGTTGCTTCCTTCGGAGCTGCAGTGGGAAAGACCCGGGACGACGAAATTCTCTGCGGTGAGGTGGTGTTCATCGAGGATCTTTCTCTCAATTTCGCCCATTTCACCTTCGGCAAGGACACTTTTGTTGCCGTAGAGTGTGATGGAAACGAATGCCTTCTTCAGTTTGATTTGCCTCTCGACGAGGTCGATGTTTTTCGCGGTCGTGAGGATCGGGTTCTCATGATGGGGTGTACCGTCGGAATCCAGCGGGATGACCAGGTCTCCGACGATCGGACGGTCGAGCGGAATTCCGCGTGCGATCCTTTCGCTGAGCATGAGATTGAAAAGATATGACTGGTATGCGTGGACGAACATCATCTGGAGGTTCGTGGGTAGGGTTGCGATGGCACCGACCCAGTCTCCGGGATTATCACCGAGATATCCGACGAGTCCTTTTTCGAAGCTCATGGAGTCTGGGATGATCCTGGACATTCCGGTCCAGTCATCGGTCTCTTTGAGGATCTTTCTGGTCTCTGCGGCTTCTGTATCGCAGCTCATTGGACCGGCCGGGTCGGTCACATAGCACCTGACTGCGCCTTCGAAATCTCCGCGGATTATGTACTCTCCGACCTTGTGGGTGATAGGGCGTATGACCCCGAATCTCTGGACCCCGAAGTAGTTCGGGAATCCCTTCATTTTATTGATCTGGGACACAACTTCGTTACAGATACCGTCGATCTCCGGTCTCGGCCGGGTGAGGTTTGATACGCGGATCTCGAAATCGTTTCCGATAAGGTCTCCGATTTGGATCTTGCGCCTGGCAGTGTATGCATCGCTGATCGACAGGTCCTGCAGGTCAATCTTATCCAGCAGAGACATGGGTCCCTCGAAGGACATGAGCTGGGTCGTGACGGCTCTTTTGTCCTTGGTGCCGGCGAATCCGATGCGTTCTCTGGAGATGCCCATCTCACGTGACATGAGACGGATCATATGGTTGGTCTCCCAGTTCCTAGCGGTCACCTTGGCGATGGTGAATCTGCCGTTGTCGGCTGGTTCCGGAAGAGAGGATATCTCTTTGACAACAAAATCCTCCGGCCGGGCTTTGAGACGGCCGCCGGTACCTTCGGTGTCGCTGAGGTAATACAGCATCCCGATGTCGGTCTCGGCGGTCGTGCATTTTTTGAAGGTCATGAAAAAACGTTCAGGCTTCGTCGATGGTGGAGAAGTAGTCAATGACTCTCTTGACCGCGTTCTCGATGGCCTCTTTGGCGGTGCCGTTGTTGACCTTGACCTCAAGCATACGGTCGGTGAGGTCGGGGTGGTCTACGATGTACCTTGCGTAGTCGACGTTGGCGTCCTTGTTGAGTCCGTCGATGATCTCTTCGATGATGGTGGTGTCGACGTCTTTCAGGCTGAGCCTGACGGTGTTCTCGTTCTCATTCACGACGCTAATCTGCATGCGTGTCCATCGCGCGATATATAATAAGGTTTTTCCCCTTCGGCTGGACCTTCCATCTGGGGGCAATGATATCGGATTCACTCTTCTGGGTCTTCGGGATCTTTATCCCTGTCCTCCTGGAGCCTGTAGAATTCCAGGATCTCGGTGGAGGTGGTGCACTGTTCCGGGGTCTTGTCCGTTCTGACGATTCCGGTGAACCTCGGGAACCTAAGACCCAGACCAGCATCTTCCTTCACCGTTCCGTAGGCGATGGTATGGATAGGACTGATACTGATGTCCGCCGCTGTGACCTCTAGGACCAGGTCGGGCTGGAACCATACGTCGGGAACCATCTGTGCATCGACGAGGTTCGGTTTCTTATCTGTCTTGGATTTCTCGAGCCTCTCCGGAAGGGATGCGAGGAAGGCATCGTCGAACCCGGTCCCGAGCTTGCACGCGGTACCGAACTTTCCGGTCTCTGGGTCATATGCCGCCATGAGCAGGGCACCGTACACTCCGGCCCTCTTTCCCATGCCGTAGAACGCACCGATGACAACCAGGTCGAAGGTGTCCACCAGGGCCTGTGTGTAATCCTTTTTGTACTTGATCCAAAGGAATCCGCGGGATCCCGCACGGTAGATGGAAGCTTCGCTCAGCGATTTTGCCATGATACCTTCGCACTTGGAGGCGATGGCCTGGTCGAAGAAGGTCTGTGCCTGCTCGTCCGAAGATATGATAGAACGGACGGTGTAGCCGACCTTGTCGTATCCCTCGCCCTTGTGTTCCGAGAACGACATCTCAAGTTTGGCACGCCTCATGCTGTAGGGTTTCAGAGTGTAATCGACACCGTCGCAGTAAAGGAGGTCGAACAGGAAGATCTTCACGGGGACCTCCTCCACGGCCTTGTCCATGCCGTGCTTCTTCCTTCTGTGGGTGACGGTCTGGAACGGCAGCAGCCCTCCTGTCTCGGGGTCGAGGGCGACGCATTCCCCTTCGACGATGGCCTCTTTTCCCTTGAGCTGTTCGGACAGGGATTTGGCCACGTCCGGGAAGTTGGTAGTGAGGTCCTCAAGTCTCCTCGAGTAGAGCTTGACGAATCCGTCCGGACCTTTCCTGATGTGGGCCTGGACCCTCATTCCGTCGTATTTGTACTCGAATGCGCATTTCCCTTCCATCCGATCCATAATGTCCGGAAGGGAGCGGAGACGTTCCGCCAGCATGACCTTGATGGGACTTCCCACGGTCACGCCGATCTTCTTCAAAGCATCCATTCCTCCGGACGCCAGTTGTTCGGCCACCAGGCCCATGTCGCAGGTGACGTTGAACGCCCTTTCGATCTCGGGACGTTCCTCCTTCGTGGCGAAGGCGGATGCGAGGGCGTCCATGAGGGTCATGGCACCAGCACCAACACGCATTCTTCCTGTGACGATCCTGCAGATGTATCTCGCTTCGAGGGGGTCCGCATCATGAAGCATCCTTGCGAGATGTTTCATCTTCTTGTCCTGGGAGTTCTTTCCCGAGGAGGTCTCTATGGCCGTCAAACCCTCCACCACGGAGGTGAAGGTCAGAGGTTCGGAGAACAGGGTCATCTGTTTCTTTTTTGAAACAAGCTGTTCGGCCACCTCACCGGGGTCACCGGTCTTCACCCACAGGTCGTCGACCTCCTTCTGGGTCCTTCCGGACACGGAGACGATAGCCTTGAGGACCAGCTTGTCCGCCATGCCCAGCTCCTGAGGATAGAATTCCGGGTGCAGTCTGCCCACAGAGAGATAGACGATCTGACGGAGTTCGTTCGGGCTGACGGTCTTGATGAAATCGGAGAGGATGTCCGTCATCTCCAATCTGCTGCTGGTGGATTCCAGTCTGTCGAAGACGGAGGCGAGGCTGTTGAATTGCATAACAGGTTCCTAGATAATTTTAAACTATATATCCTTAGAACCAGTCGAGGTCCTTCTGGTTTTTCGGGATGCCTTTGCCGAGTTTCATATTGCGGTTGAGGGTCTCCAGACGTTCCTTCATCATCTGTTCCTTCTTCAGGGCGGAGGCCTCCATGACCTCGTCCATGGTGCCCGAGGCCACAAGAACGAAGACCTCTCCGTCGTTTTTACGTCCGGTCCTTCCGCGTCTCTGGATCGTTCTGATCTCCGACGGGATGGGTTCATAGAAGATCACCGCGTTGGTGCTCGCGATGTCCAGTCCCTCCTCTCCGACGGAGGTGGAAACGACGATGTTGTATTCCCCACTGCGGAACTTGTCGAGGATGCCGATCTGTTCCTTCTGTTTCAGTCCCCCGTTGGCCTGTCCGATGAGTTTGCAGACCTTGGCCGCGGGGACCACTGAGAGCTTGTCGGCGATGATGTCGCATGATTCCCTGTATTGTGCAAAAACGATGATCTTGCTGTCGGGATCGGAGTCGAGCATCCTGCTTACAAGTCCCAGGAGACGGGAGATCTTGGGGTGCTCCACATTGGAGGTCCTGACAATGTCCCAGACACCCAGATATTCTGGTCTGTGGACCAGTTCTCTGTCGGCTTTGGACGATTCTCCGTCCTCCGCTGCGCTGTTCAGAGAACGCAGATACGATCTCAGAACCGTCATCCCCTGGGTCTCTGCAAGATTGATCGCGTGGAGGATCTTGATGCATATCGACTGCACGGTCATTCCGCGGTAGACCGTGTTGGTCTTCTCGCCCCTTGCAAGACGCATCTGCAACATCTGTCCTATGTGGAGCATATGTTTCGTGGACGGCGGCCATCCGGGGGAGGTGAGATGAAGATTGGTGAGTTCGAAGAAGTAGTGGTCGAGAAGATGTCTCAGTGTATCGGAGATGTCGGTGAGGTCCTTCGGCATGTGGACGGTTATGCGGTTGACATAGGTGTCGAACACATAGGGCGACACGTCTGGGTCTTCATCTGTTCTGACCTCTATGTTGGTCAGATAGAGGTTGTTGCAGACCTCTGCGATCTTCTTCAGATCGGATCCCGGGGAGGCGGTCATCCCGATGATACGTGTGCTTTCCAGGACATATTTTGCCACGTCCACATAGGCATAGCTGCCGGTGGCCCTGTGCGCCTCGTCGAAGATCACAAGTCCGAATTCATCCAATGAGTAGGTTCCGGTGATCAGGTCGTTGGAGACGGTCTGCGGGGTGGACACGATGAAATCATTGTTTTCAATGATGGTCTGTCTCTTCTTGGGAGCGAACAGTCCGTTCATGACCCCGATGGAATGGTTAGCGATCAGGTTCCTGAAGAACACGTAATGCTGTTCCACCAGCGGTTTGGTGGGTGCCAGCATGAGCACTTTCTTTCCCTTTTCAAGTATCTCCGCCGAAACGAGGAGTGCTACGGCTGTCTTTCCGAGACCTGTCGGGAGGATCACGAGGGTGTTCTCTCCGATGCACTTCTTGGAAATGTTCATCTGGTACTTGCGGAACTCCAGGCTGTTTGGGACGATGCCAGGAGTGGAAACGTACTCCATGGCACTTCGATATTTTCGGGGTATATAAGCAGAACCGAGGGATGCCCGAAAGTGCGTGAACGTGAAAAAAGATGAAAAAAACAGGCGGAGCCCCCGTCGATGAGGGTCTCCGCCGAGCGGTCTCAGTTGCCCGAGCAACCGCCGCCGCAAGATGCGCAACCGTTGAAGTTGGGGTTGCGGATGGACAGGCCGGTCCCGAAGTTGGGATCGTCGACGAATTCGATCACACACTCAGCGAGTGCCTTCTCGGTCTCTTCGTCATAGTACATATCGAAGCTTTTTGCGGACTTGTCGACCTTCTCGCCCTCTTTGGCTCCCTGCTGGAAGGACATTCCGAACTGGGGGCCGGAGCATGCGTAACCGGACAGGTAGACTTTGATCCCCCATCCGACTTTCTGGTTCTTCTCAAGGAGTTCATCGATGAACTTCTCTGCGTCTTCGGTAATGGATACCATGGTCCGTAGAATTCAACTCACATATTTATATCAAAGGTTTCCGCCCGGAAATCAGCCTTTTTCGTGCCGAAATGAGTGTAACTGACGAACTGCAGTATCCCGCTTTAATATCGGCCGGCGGAGAACACCTACACAGGCACAGTTGTGCCGGGAGATATCGTATGTTGACCGCAGAAAGCAACAGGAAACTCGAGGAGATCTTCTCGAGCGTCGGAAAGAAGTACGGTTTCGACACCGTCAAAGCAGAATATGTCATACTGAAGGATTTCAAGATCCGCTGGCAGAGGTCCTACAAGTGGGCCGATTTCAGGATCTCGGATTATCTCGAGGACGCGCCAGAAGAGGTTATCGCCGCACTTGCGGATTCCATCTTCAGGAGGATCCTCGGGAAGGGCGACGCGATCGCAGACGAATTGATCCAGTGGGTCACCGATCCCGACTTCTGCCACAGGAAACAGGGTATTTATCTCGAGAGGTCCAAGAACCTGACGGGATCCGTCATCGGAGAATACAAGAACCTCCGTGACGCCTACGACCGCCTCATCGGAGCAGGTCTCATCCCCTATGACCCAGACATCGCATTCTCGTGGACCAGTTATCCGGTCACCCGCAAGGCGGCCAATTGTTCTGTTCTGATGAAAGTCGTATCGGTATCCAAGGTTCTGGACAACGAGGATGTCCCGGATTATGTCCTCGATTACTGCCTGTACCACGAACTGTGCCACCTGTTCCTCGGATACGATCCGTCCGGATCGGCACACACCGACAACTTCTCCGCTCTGGAACAGAAATTCCCCACCAGGCTCGAGGCCCAGGTCTGGCTGAGAAAACTCTACACCTATGTCTGATAGGAATGCCGGTCCGGGATAATCTCCCCGGACCGGAATGTCCCCCGTTCGCTAACACACTTTTTCATCGTCCCGCGATGACGCAGGCCTCGGAGCACTGACTTACGCCGGGGGTATGTGTCGGACCATGTGTTGGCTCCCGGTCATTGCTGCACGGCGTCACGCCGCTGCTACCGCAAGTGCCCCAATAAATTGGGATCATGGCCACTGTCGGCAGCTCCGTACATATGGTGTTCACGTATCGCACCCCTTTGTCAGAACTGCACGTCCCTACACATACTTACTGAATATAGTATCTTTTTGAATCGTCGATCGACGATTTTATTGTTCGATAATAGTCTGATTAATCGTTTTTTGACGGTTTTATCAAAAAGAATGTCATAATTGACAGAAATTTTACGAAATTCGTAATTATTGAGTTATTATTTTTACGAAATTCAGAAATCATAGGTTAGGATTATAAGGAAGAAGTTAATATCGCGGTCCATGCAGGAATTCTTCAACCCAAGTTCCGTGGCCATCATCGGTGCATCCAATGATGAGACCAAACTCGGTGGAATGCTTCTCAAGAATATGATCAACGCAGGATACAACGTAGAGAAACTGTATCCCATCAACCCCAAGGGCGGAATGATCCTCGGACTCAAGGCATACACGAATGTCACCGAGGTCCCCGACAAGATCGAACTTGCCGTCGTCGCCGTCAAGAACACCTTTGTTCTTCAGGCCGTCAAGGACTGTGCCGCGGCCGGCATCAAGTTCATGTCCATCCTCACCGCAGGATTCAAAGAGGACAGTCCCCAGGGAGCCGAACTCGAGAAAGAGATCGTCGAAGAGGCCAAGAAAAACGGCATCCGCATCGCCGGACCCAACTGTTTCGGCGGAATGAACGTAAGGAACGGTGTCAACTACACCTTCTCCCACCTTGTGCCTTCTATCGGAAACATCTCCATTATGTCCCAGTCCGGTGCGGTAGGTTCTTCCATTCTCGACTGGACCTGCTCCAACGGTGTCGGTCTCGCCAACTTCGTCACCTTCGGTAACAAGTGTGATGTCGACGAGGCAGAGGTCATCAGGTACTATTCCGAAGATCCCAACACCAAGGTCATCGGTATCTATTCCGAGGGTATCAACGACGGAGAGAAGTTCATCAAGGCCGTTCAGGACATGCCCATCGACAAGCCTATCGTCATGTTCAAGTCCGGTAAGACCGCGGCCGGTTCCAAGGCGGCATCTTCCCACACCGGTTCCATCGCAGGTTCCGATGCCGTCAACAACGTCGTCCTCAAGAAGCTCAACATCCACAGGGCCTTCGACCTCGACGAGTTCTTCGACGCACTGCTCGTGTTCTCCACCTGCAGCCCCATGAAGAAGAACGAGATCGGTATCATCACCAATGCCGGTGGTCTCGGCGTCATGTCCGCAGATGCGGCATACAACGCCAAATACTGCCACGCTGCACAGCTCGCACCCGAGACCATCGCGGACATCAAGGCAGGTCTCCCCAAGGTCGCAGGAATCACCAATCCCATCGACATCCGCGGAGATGCGGCGGCCACCGATTTCGAGATCGCCATCCGCAAGGTCATCAAGGACCCCTCCGTAGGAGGACTTGTGGTCATGGGTTCGCCTCTTGACACTGCAGACCTTACCGCAGTTGCGAAACTGCTCGTCAGGATCATGGACGAGATCCCCTGCGCGACCACTGTCTGCTTCGCAGGAGGAAAGAAGTGCGAAGAGGCCATCGAGATCCTCAGACAGGGCAAGTTCCCCGCCTATCCGACCCCCGACAGAGCCGTCCGTGCCCTCGATATCCTGAGGACCTACTGTGTCGGAAAAGAAAAGGCCCACACTGCACTTTCCATGCCCAAGAAATCCGGACGCGACGTCGTCAAGAAGCTCATCGACATCGCTTACGGAGAGGGACGCCACACCCTCACCGAGGCCGAAGGAAAGAAGATGTTCGAGGCCTACGGAATCCCCGTACCCGGTGCAGCGGTCGTCAAATCCGCGGAAGAGGCTGCGGCCTCTGCCGACAAGATCGGCTACCCTGTCGTCATGAAGATCGTCTCCCCTGACATCCAGCACAAGACCGATGTCGGCGGTGTCGTCGTCGGAGTGAAGAACGCACAGGCCGCCATCGACGCCTACAACAGCATCATCAAGAACGTCTCCGAGAAGGCACCCAAGGCAGCAGTCGTCGGTGTCTCTGTCGAGCAGATGCTCAGTGGCCCCGAGGTCATCCTCTCCATGATGAGGGACAAACAGTTCGGTCCCGTCGTGTCCTTCGGTCTCGGAGGAATCTACGTCGAGATCCTCAGGGAGATCTCCCAGAGGCACGTCCCCCTGACCGAGGAGGAGCTGAACGAGATGATCACCTCCACCAAGGCCTACAAGCTCCTCTCCGGAGCCCGCGGACTGCCCAAGTGCGACGTCGAGGCCATCAAGGATGTCATCAGGAAGATCGTCCTCATCACCATCGAGAACCCTGAGATCACCGAGCTCGAGATCAACCCCATCATCGCTGGCAAGGAAGGCCAGGGGTGCTGGGCCGTCGACTGTCTCTGCGTCCTCAAGCACTGAAACCTTTCACGGGGCTTCGGCCCCACATTACCTTTTGTATCATTGTCTGACTGACAGGGCCTCCTGCAATCTTTATAAGAATCCGCCTATACAGAACGCATTATGACCTCCGAGCTTATTTTCGTAGGATTGGGCCTGAGCGGTGTCGACGGAATGACCGTGAAGGCACTCAACGCCCTGAAGGAATGCGACAAGATCTATGCGGAATTCTACACTTCAACGCTTATCGGTGCCTCCATAGAGGACCTCGAGAAAGCGGTCGGAAAACCCGTCACCGTACAGTACCGTTCACAGGTGGAGGAGGACAAGGAACTCCCCGACATCATCAAGGATGCAAAGACCCAGCGTGTCGCTTTCGTCACTGCAGGCGACACCATGCTCGCCACCACCCATGTGGACCTGAGGATCCAGGCCATGTACGAGGGCATCCCTGTGAGGATTATCACCGGCGTCTCCATCTTCACCGCCGCACCTGCCGTGTTCGGTCTTCAGCCCTACAAGTTCGGACGTACCGTCACCCTGCCTTTCCAGGAGCAGAACTACCTGCCCAAATCCCCCTATGACCACATCAAGGCTAACAAGGAGCTGGGTCTTCACACTCTGATCCTTTTGGACATCAGGGCCGAGGAGCTCAGGTACATGACCGCCAAGGATGCCATCGAGTGGCTCCTCACCGCCGAGGACAAATGGGGAGAAGGTCTCATCACCGACAAGACCCTTCTCTGTGTGGTCTCCCATGCTGGTGCCGACGACATGAAGCTCAATGCAGGATATCCCAGGGAACTCCTCGAGAGGGACCTCGGAGCTCCTCTTCAGAGCCTCATCCTTCCCGGAAAACTCCACTTCATGGAGGCCGAGGCACTGGTGGACTTCGCCGGTGCACCCAAAGAGATCCTTGAGGATGAATGATGGTCAGATGCATCAGGGTCCCCAAATCCGAGGGGGAACCTTATAGAAAGGGGCTCCTCGAAGAGGGACTTCTGGACCTGGAACACCGTATCCGCAGTGACGGGGATCACATTCTTCTTCCCTGTACCTGCGATGAATACCGTGGGGTCAAGGCGGTGGATGAAGAGCTCAACGCACAGGGCCGTCCCAGTGGGGATTACCGTCTTTCCGTCAATGTGCCAGATGACCTGAGACCGCTTCTGCCGAACTCGCATGATGTGGTCGGGGACATAGCGATAACGAAGCTAGACGATGAACTTCTCCCTTACAAGGCGGAGATCGGAAACGCCATGATATCCGCTTCCCCCAACATCCGTGCGGTGTTCTTGGACGGAGGAGTCAAAGGGGAATACAGGATCCGCGAACTGGAACTCATCGCCGGAAGCGGAGGTTCCGAAACGATACACAAGGAGTTCGGCACCCGTCTGAAGACCGACCCCTCCAAAGTGTACTTTAATCCGCGTCTTGCGAACGAGCGTTCGAGGGTGGCGGCCATGGTGAAACCCGGAGAGGTCATCATCGACATGTTCGCCGGTGTGGCACCCTTCGGATGTGTGATCTGCAGGAACGCGAAACCTGAGAAGATCTACTCCATCGATCTGAATCCGGAATGTGAGTATTACATGAAGGAGAATGTGAGGCTCAATCATATTACCAGCATGGAATGCATGATCGGAGATTCTGTGAAGATCACGCCGACCCTTCCCAAGGCCGACCGTATCATCATGAACTTGCCTCAGATGGCCGATTCGTTCCTTGATACGGCACTTTCCGCAGTGAAAGATACGGGGATAATCCACATGCACAGGATCATGGAACGTTCTGATCTTCCCGATTACGGAAATAAGTTAAAAGAGAAAATGGCCGGGAAGGGATTGGGTATGGAGATCAAAAGGATCTCCGAACTGAAGACCTACTCCCCGACCATGAGTGTTTACGTTTTCGATATCGTTCCCTGCAAATCAGAATGACCCAGATGTCACTCTTTAGGTTTCAGAGTGACGCCGGTCTGTCCCTGATAGTGACCGCTCCTCTTCGCATAACTCTTCTCGGATGCGGAGGTCATGGTCTGGAACACGAGCTGACAGTACCTTTCGCCGATGGGGATCTCAAGTTCGGAATCGGAGCTGTTGTACGATCCGAGGGTGAGGGTTCCTTCGAAACCTGCATCGACCATACCGAAGGCGGCGATGGTGCCTTTCCTTATCCAAGTGGTCCTGAGCCACAGGTTTCCGCAGATGTCGTCGCCCATTCTGACCCTTTCGATGGTGGAGACGAAGAACATGGTCTTCGGGGGGACCTTGACAACTTCTGTGTCTTTTCCGTAGACGACACCGTTGACGGATACCTCTGCGACCCTGAGGTCGTATCCGTTGGGGGTGAGGCCCCTTTCGCTGAAATCCGTGATACCGATGTGTCCGTTCTGCATTCCGTAGAGAATGTCTCTGTCTGAGAGAACTGCCATAAGCTGATATTGCGGGTATGCTATAATAGATTGAGGTGCCGCCAACGTGGGGGCCCCCCTAATTTCGGAACCTAATTATTTGAACTGGCATCTCACTTCAGATGAAACGTTGTCTGGAAGCGATGATGTTCAGCACCCTGTCGATGAGGGTCAGGGTACCTGTCACACCGATCGGAGGTTCGGGACAGACGCAGACATATTTCGTTACAGGTGTCTCAATTTCCACGAATCCTTTCACGGTCTTCCGGGTCATGCAGGAGGAGCCGATCGACCCGTTGGTGATGATGATGTCGGCCTCGGTGTTCAGCGCATCATCGGAGCAGGGGATGTTCCTCGATCTGATCTTCTCCAGTGCCTTATCTCTCCATTTTGCACCGCTGGGACATGTCATCGCGACAGGTATCATACCCAGGTAGGAGTACAGGAATTCCGATACGGCGGATGCGGTGGAACCGTCACAGAACAGAGAGAACGTGCGTCCCTTCGGAAGCATGTGATAAGATTCGACGAGGCTTATGGCACGTGCAGCCCTCCTCCGTGCTTCACGTATATGTGCGAATGCAGGGGACGGATCCTTTCCCAATGCTTCGCAGACCTCGGAGATCCACTTCTCGATGTTGTCGAAACCTATCGGGACTGTGTCTCCGACAAAGCCGATGTTGTATTCATTGTGATAGAATTCCGCAATCCTGTAACCATATTCCGGGTAGATGAGAACATTCAGTTCCGCGGATGCGGAGTTCTCTATATCCTTTACGGACCAGCCTGCACCGATAGTGCAGTTGACGGTCACATCGCAAAGACCCAGAATGCCGGAAAGCTCATCGACCGTGTCGGACCAGTTCTTGTGGAGGATGCTTATTCCTACCAGGTTGACGCTCTTCTTCTTTTCCGTTTTGATCGGTTTCACGGTTCCGAGGATCTTCAGGACCGCGGTCTGGAATCCTTCCGCACAGGTGTCGGAATATTCGGCATGGTCGATGTGGATTGTGGGGATATCTCCGTGTATCGAGGTTATATCGTCGCCGATGAGCGATGCACCCGGAGAATTGATGATCGTGATGAGCGAAGGGGATAACGACTCTACTTTGTGATACAGGTCGGTCAGTCTTTCCTTCCCGCCGGTGACGAATTTCCCCATGTCGAGGTAGGTGCAGGGCAGACGGGGCTGGCTGAAGAAGTACCTGTCCGCAAAGCGGAACATGTTCCTGGTCTCCGGTCTGTCCTGGCGGACCGGATACCTGTTCTCCGATACGGATGCGGGGTAGTATTTGCATCCGGTAGGTCCGTGAATGATGCAGTATCCGTCCGATACGCCCTCGGCGGCCATCATGGCACCGAGGAAACTTTCAGGTCTCTCGTCCTCAAGCGACATCCTTTCTCCATCCCTCCTCTTTGGGTGCCAGGGTTCCTCTGATCCAATCCTCCGCCAGTAGTCTTCCCGCGAACGGGTCGGTGGACGGGGCGCAGGGCAGACGCGACTGGTAGATCGACGGGTCCACGTCCGCAGTGGCGGGCGTCAGCAGTACATCGGGTTTCAGATCGTTTATCTCAGCCAGTTTCTTCGGAAGGTCCTGTTCGTCGATCACCTCCACAGGATCTTTGAATTTCATGTCGGAAAGGTCCCTATTGTAATCCGAGCGACGCACGATGATGGCCTTCTGAAGGACCATTCCGCACCTGTCGATCGTCTCCAGGATCCAGTCGACATCGTCCCCGACGGTCATGATGCAGCAGGTCTTCCCTTTCAGGAGGTTCCTGGGACCCTGCATGAGTTCGGTGTAACGGTGGGAATATTCACTGATGACCTTTTCCGCTTTATCCTGAACATTGAAGAATTCCGCGATGCAGCGTACCCATGCCGAAAGACCTGAGAGTCCTCCGCGAACGGGGATATCGAGCACAGGGATACCGAAGGTGTCCTTGAGGAAAGTGCCGATCTTTCCGCTGAATCCGTCGTGGTTGAGTTTCAGACTGACGGCCGCATTTCCGCAGTTCTTCAATTGTGCCAGATCACAGAATCCAGGCAGGACGCAGTTGACCTTGATACCCATTTCGGAGAGGACGGATTTCACTTGCTCGAGTTCGGACACGGCGCTGCTCGACATCGTTTTGACGCCTACGAGGTCGACGGTCATCGGTTCGGTCTTAATCTTGAGTGCATACTTTTGGATCAAGGCAAGGCCTGCGTCGATAACGCCCTGCATGAAATCGCCTGTGGCGTTTCCACACTCATCGAGGACGGTGATCTTCACGTCGGGGTGTTCGGATTCGAATGACCCAGCAACGGAAATGATGTCATCACCTATGATCCCGGGCGGGCAGGCGGTGATGATCGCAATGTCCTTCTTTCCTGATGAAATAAGTTCCAATATCTTCGAACGCAGTGATGCAGTGCCACCGAACACCATGTCGTTCTCCGTCATGTCTGTGCATATGACGTCTGGATCCGCGAAGGTGTCGTGAGTGGAATATCCTCTGGCATAGGCGCCTTTGATGCAGTTGGCATCCAGCTGCACGGTGAAATGGGCACAGCTTCTGGGGGAATGGAGGACCGTTGTCAGTCCTTCGACCGAAGTGCAGACCGATGATGCGCCGGAGAACGCGCATCCGTGTATGGGGGCATCATAGGTGAGGTTCCCTTTGGAATATGGTGCGGATACCTTGGGTTCGGATACCCTGTCCGAAATGACAGGTCTCCTTTTTGCATCGGTGATCCTCCCGAGGATCAGTTTCTCCAGTTCCGATTCGGAGAGGTATCTGGCAACGTACCTTTTTCCTTCTTGTACCGTATGTGCCAGATCGCGGAAAATGTGAGTTATGTCAGAGTCGGGGAACATCTCGACGATGGTCTTTCCCGTTTTTTCGGCCTCGAAGAAAAGTGGCGATCTGGGTATTCTGCAGATGACGGGGATATCAACAGCTTCGGAGAATGCTTTCACTCTTTCCTCCTCATCCGGATCGCCCCTGCAGTTGAAGATGATCCCGCCGATGCGGCCGGGGTCGTAGTTGGAGGTTCCGCGCAGGATGTTGTTCGCCGCATACAGCGACATGAACTCTCCGGAGGTGACGATGTAAACGGTATCCGCATAATCCTTCCTCAGCGGGACGGCGAATCCTCCGCACACCACGTCACCGAGGACGTCGTAGACCGTGATGTCATGTTCGACTTCATCCGCTCCGAGGGCGGAGAGGAGATCGAAGGCGGATATTATCCCCCTGCCTGCACATCCGACACCGGGTTCCGGGCCTCCGGCCTCGACGCAGTCACATCCTTTGTAGCCAGGGAGCATGATATCGTCGAGATATCTGTTTTCAGGTGCTGTTTCTTTGAGATAATCGAGCACAGTGGTCTGACAGGCACCACTGATGAGGGAACGGGTGGAATCATGTTTCGGATCGCACCCTATCTGAAGTACCCTGAGGCCGAGGTCGGACAGGGCGGCGGTGAGATTGGAGGAGACCGTCGATTTTCCTATTCCGCCTTTTCCGTAGACAGCTATCTTCCTGTTGGATGTCTGTGCCATC
>CAVATL010000021.1:0-19824 GCA_963591575.1 Candidatus Methanomethylophilaceae archaeon | reverse complement strand
AAGGCGATCCTCGAAAAGACATCATTCTGAACCGATTCAACTTGTTTCAAACAGATGTTTTTGGTTCATGGATCTGGCACATTGCTGTTCGGGACTTTATGTAATTTATTACAATTTGTCCCTGTGACATTTGTAGAAAACTACAATTTCTCCCGAAACTTCAGAAAATACTATCGAACACCTGTCCGGTCAAAGACCCGACAGGTGAAAATGAGTTTACTCTTTGAGCCCGAGCTGGTTCAGCAGCCTCGGGATACCTGCCTCGAAGTTGACACCGTATTTCACATCGGTGCCGGCCTTATAGGTGCGGACGATGCTCTTCTGAGTGAAGTCGACAGCGATCTCAACAGCACGGTCCAATGCGACATCGTTCATCACGCATGCGGTGACAATGGAACTGAACACATCTCCGGTACCGTGATAGTAACCGGGGATCTTCTCAGCGAACGCATAGGAAATCTTTCCGGTCTCCGCGTCATAACATGCAGCACCGAGATTGTGGGTCTCGAAGTACACTCCAGTGAGGACGATGTGCTTCGGCCCCAGTCCTGAAAGCTCCTTCAGGAGGTTTTCGATGTATTCCCTGGTGTAAGGTCCTTCCACATACTCCTTGCCGAGCATCAGGACTGCTTCAGTAATGTTGGGGAGAATGAGATCTGCCTTCGAACACAGTTTCTTCATCCCCTGGGGGAAGTTCTCGGGGAAAATGGCATACAGTTTTCCGTTGTCGGCCATCACAGGATCGACAATGACCTTGGCCTTCTTTCCGACTTCGTCGATTATCTGCGAGACAATGTCGATCTGCTCGAAGGAACCGAGGAATCCGGTATAGATGCCTTCGAACTGAAGTCCCAGAGACTTCCAGTGGTTGAGGATGGGGATCATATCCTCGGTGAGGTCGCGGTAAGTGTATCCGGTGAAACCGCCGGTGTGGGTGGAAAGAACAGCGGTGGGGAGGCTGGGGACCTCGATACCCGTGGCCGAGATGATAGGGAGTGCAACGGTCAAAGAGCATTTTCCGACGCAGGAGATGTCGTGTATCGCAAGAACACGCTTTTGGATCTCTGAGTTCATGCAGGCTGATTCAAGCGGAAATAGATATAGGTTCCCGAAAAGATCAGCAAAAAGATCTATGAAGTTCCTTCAGAATGGAGTCTGCATCGCCGATGATCATCTCATCCGCGACATGGGAGATCGGAGCGTCTGGGTCTTTGTTGACAGCAATGATATTCTCGGAGGAGGACATACCTGCAAGGTGCTGCAGCGTTCCGGATATGCCGAACGCGAGATAGATCTCAGGAGCGACGGTCCTTCCGGTCTGACCCACCTGATGGGACTGGTTCATCCACCCTTTTTCGACAAGTTTACGCGAACAGGCCACCGAAGCACCGATCTTTGAGGCTATCTCCTCTGCCACCTTTATCGAGGATCTGGATACTCCGGCACCCAGGGCGATGATGATCCTTGCCTTCGAAATGTCATCCACGGAACCTGTTTCAGGTTCTGAGGAAACAATGTCCTTCAGGACACCACAGGTGTTCTGCCAGTAGATCACGGTGCCGCGGGTATCCCCGGTCGGCTCGGGCAAAGGGAATGTACCAGGACGTACAGTCGCCATCTGCGGGAAGGTGGTACATCTGATAGTCGCGAGCAGATTCCCTCCGAATGCGGGACGGGTCATGTACAGAGTACGGTCTTCCAGAGATAGGTCTGTACAGTCGGCGGTGAGACCGGTCTGAAGCTTCGCTGCCACGCGGGGAGCGAGTTCCTTTCCTCTCGGTGTGGCACCGAAAAGCACCGATGCAGGTTCGGTACGGATGACTATCTGCGCAATGTTGTCCGCATACGCCTCGAGATGGAAATCGACGAGTTTCCTGTCGTGGACCTCGTAAAGGGTCTCCACACCCAGAGCGAATATCTCGCTGTAATGCGGCTTGAGTTCCAGATGCCCGAAAACGACACCCCATACCCGGGACCTTCCGGCATCCATGGAACGCACTTTTCCCAGGATCTCCTTCGAACAGTCGCTGATGTGCACGCCGTCGGCATCCTTTTCGATCTCGATCCAAACGAGAAAACCGTCCGAACGGTTGGTGTTGAGTTTGTATGCCTGCAGCATTCCAGGCGGAAGCCCACCCTTCTCCCCCGAACAGGACTCGGATGAACAGGATTCGCAGCCCGTCAGAACAGCCCCCTGATGTGTTCGGCTGCCTTTGCAGGATCGGAACCGTCGATCACAGTGCCCGACCTCGATGCACGGACGGTCTCCGTCTTGACGATCGAAGTGGGAGAACCCTTGGTCCCCACTGAATAATTACCCAGTCCCAGAGCGATCCTGTCGAGGACGGTTATCTCTTTCTGGGACATTTCGAGATACCTGCTTATCGAGGGCAGTCTGCGGTTGATGTCCCCTTCAGATACAGACAGAACGGAACCTTTCGGGATCCTGCAGGTGCGGATCTCATCGCCGTAGTCCTGAACGGTGGTGAATCCGTTCTCATCCTTTCCCACAGAGGTGACATAATAGAACTGTTCACAGCCCAGCATCTCGGCCACCTCTGCGGGGGTCTGGCCCGTACTGCCGTCCATGCTCTGCTTCCCGAAGAACAGAAGATCGCTGTCTGGCACATATGATTTCACAAACGCTGTCAGGGTGCGGGTGGTGGCATAAACGTCCGCTCCGGCGAATGCCCTGTCGGAAAGGAGATATGCATCATCGGCTCCGATCTCAAGACATCTTCTCAATGCGGATTCTGCCTGATTCGGACCCATCGTCACGACAGTGATCCTGTCACCTTCGCATTTTATCCTCAATGCAAGCTCGAGCGCATGCTCAGAATGGGGATCGAGGACCGACGGAACTCCAGTACGGAGAAGGTTCCCGTTCTCATCGACACTGATCTGCGACGTGTCCGGAACCTGTTTTACAAAGACTGTGTAGTGCATTTCGGTCCTCCTTAGGGAAATATTCATTCGTGTTACAAAAACTCTGACTGTTTACCGTTCATTACTGTCGGATTCAAAGAGAGAATATGTTCCCGGGGTTGAACTTCCCCTCGGGATCTATTACCTTCTTCACGGCCCTCATCTCATCGACACCTTTCTTCCCATACATCATTTCGACATACTGGGTCTTCATCTTTCCGATGCCGTGCTCAGCACTCGGTGAACCTCCGAGATCGATGGCCTTCCGGGCAAGTTCCAGATATGCCTTTTTAGCCTTCTCGAAATCGTCCATGTCCTTCAGGATGATCTCCACATGTGGATGACCGTTCCCTATGTGCCCGAAGATCACATACTCCAACCCGTACCTGGTGATGACCTCGTCGTAATACGCCATCATCTCATCCAGACGGTCAAGCGGGACCGACATATCGGTACCCATCTTGTTGATCTTAGGGGCCGATGTACCTTTCAGTCTCGCCACATATTCGAAGATGGTCTGCGGGACCGAATGTCTGAAAGCAAAGAACCTCTCCCTGTCTTTCAGTTCGTATCCGCACCAGCTCTTCTCCAGCGATCCGCCGTGCTTCTTTATGACCGGTTCCAACAGGGAATATGAATGTGCCAGATCTTCATTCATGGGTAAATCGAAGAACAGTGCGGAACCTGCATCATCAGGAATATCGGGCATCCCTGTGAACCTCGAATCGTCCACGCGGGACCTGCGGATAAGGTCCAGAGAACCCGAATCGAAGAATTCCAGAAATTCGGGGATGATGCCTGTCGTTGTGAAGTCCTTCGAAAGAGCGTAAGCGTCCCCGTCGTTCGGAAGAAAGAGGATATTGCTGATGAGCGGATGTGAATGTGCCAGATACAGATCGGCTTCGGTTATCACACCGAATATTCCCTCGCTTCCCACGAAGAGATCGACCGCATCCATCCCGTCTTTGGAGAACAGACCCGCGGCGTTCTTCACGGAGGTGTTGAACTCGTAATCCGGCATTTTGACGGTTCTGATCCCCTCCGCGAACGGGATCTTCAGAATACGTCCGTCGGCTGTGATATCTCCGCGTTTGATATCCAGAACGCTTCCGTCGGAAAGGATGACCCTTACCCTTCTCACCCAGTTCCTGGTCGGACCGTACTTGAACGTCCTCGGCCCGGATGCATTCGATGCGATGTTTCCGCCCAATGAACCGTCCAATTCGGTCGGATCGACGGGGTAAAAATAACCGTCTGGGTCTTTTGATATCTCCTCTGCTGCACCGTCGGTCAGCGAAGGTACCGAAAGGTATTCCTTACGCCTCAGGAACTCGTTGAGCCTGCGGACGGTGACGAACGGCTGCACTCTCACAAAGAAACCGCGTTCATCTTTACCTACGCCCAGGATCCTGTCGAAACGTTCCATGGAAAGGACGGTTCCTCCGTAAGGAACGGAACCTCCGCACATCCCGGTGCGCATACCGGAAACAGTGATCTTCTGCCCCGATCCGATAACAGAACGGATATCCTCTTCGTTCTCGGGAATCGCGACGGAATCCGCATAACCGCGGATCTTACATTCGTCGATGGTGTACGGCGAATCTTCGGGAAGGTCACTGATCGTCTGCATAGGAGTCATTGAGTCTCGGGACCATGGCCGCGGTCACGGACTGTTCGGTCAGGGCCTTCCTGTCAAGCAGCCCCTTGCTCAGGTAACCGATGGCACCCTGTCCCTTTCCGATGTCTTTCTGTCCGAACACCGTTTTCATGGCATCTCCGACCGTACCTCCATTACGGACCAGTTCCGCCACCTTGGGCGGATACATGAAACCGGGTCCGCTGCCGACGGTGATGCGTCCGTTTCTGTCGAGAACAGCACAGTATTGGAAATCATAAAGCCCCTCGGGGCATTCGAAGACACCTGCCTCGATACCCACCGAGAGATCGTGGTCTCCCAGAGCGGCCTTGGCACGGTTGACGGCACCCTCACGGGTCTGTCCTTCCTTGGGCTGGTCCGGAACTCCGCTGGGAACATCCACTCCGGTGACCTTCACCTTTCCGTAGATGCGTTCCATTACCGAACGCACGGCTTCTATCTTCACGTGGTTGGCGGAGCCGACCACGATATCTATCACATCGGCGGAACCGTCGCGTCCGTATTTCCCTTCAAGGATGAGATGGGCGCTGACCTTGTTCCCGTCGGAGGCCATGACCAAAGGCACGACAGAGATGATCAGAGGGCGTACTCCCCTCGATTCTCTCTCCGCATTGACCTTGTAGCCGTTGGATTCCGTTTCCTTGGAAACGACAAGAACATCGACAGCATCCATGATCTCCGGATCGCCGTAGAGGTCGTTCAGTTCGAAGATGGTGAACGGTTTCCCGTAATGTGCCAGCTCGTCTTCCAGCGCCTTCTTTCTCAGATGATACGGAAGGAAATCGCTGCGGGCCTCGGAGGCCATCCTGTCAGACGTCAGACCTACACAGACCTCGGAACCCAGTCCGAAGGCACGGTCGAACAGGGCCCTGTGCCCGTCATGAATGACATCGAATGTACCGGCCACCGCGGTCTTCATAGACCGAACCCCACAATGACGCCGATGGTCACCGCCCAGAGGATGACGACCACGATGGCGTACTTCCTCAGGCTCTTCCTCGCCTGCTCTCCGTCGGTCTTCTTGCATTCCTCGGAGCAGTAGAGACCTTCTCCGACGAAGGCATTGCCGCATTTGCGACAGTGGTGGTGCTGCGGGATCTTTAAAGTATATTCCTTCTGCGCGTCCTCGCGGGTGTCGTAAGGCATCTCAGTTACCTCCGGAAGCCAATCTCCTGTCCAATTCGTTCTGCACCAGGATCATACAGTGGTCAGCATGAAGGCTCACAGGACCCACGTTGATCTTCGCCGGCGAATGTGCCAGAAGGACCTCCTCCTCTTCGGAGGTTAGATCATGGTTGTCTCCCAGAACAAAAATGGGATTCTCAGGGAACTCGAAGTCCCTGCAGTCGACCCCGTCCTCCTTCAGATACACGAAAGTTCCCATAGAGGACAGTTTTTCGATCACATCCGCAAAAGACATCCTCGAAATGAACACTCCGGGGGAGGAGTTAAGTTCCATTCCCGGCGGGAGCTTCTTCAACAGTGCGTTGCGGATGAGCGAAGCGGTGCTGCGTTCGTCGGGATTGAGGTATTTCACCGTCTGACCGGAGATCCTCACGGTCTTGGGCGCATCCTCTCCCCCTTCGAGGACAAGGTAGATCTCCGCATCTTTACGAAGATTGTGGCTCATGACGAAAGCCGAATTCACACAGCGACAGAGGATGTCGAGTCTCCCTGCTCCGCCTGCGAGATCATCGAGCTTGAATGCCCCGTCGGTCGATGCATTGTGCCCGGTGATGACGAAATACCTCATAGATCTTCACCGGACTGCAGTTTCTTCAGGGTCTCGTCGTCCATGTCGCCGAACTGCTTCTGCATCTTCTTACGCATCTTACGGTCCTTGGACACGGAGGACACCATCTTCTTGCTGTTGTTGTACTGCTTGAGAAGTTCCTTGACGTCGCTGTTCTTGACACCTGCACCCTTGGCGATCCTCTCGAGACGCTTCCCTTTGATGATGTTGGGGTTCTCCTTCTCCTCGTTGGTCATGGACTGCATCATCACACGGTACTGGTCCAATCTTGCCTGCGAGGCATCGAAGTCGATCTTGTCCTCCATCTTGCTGAAACCGGGCAGCATTCCGACCAGTTTCTTCAGGGCACCCATTTTCTTGACAGCCGTCATCTGCGCGTACATGTCGTTGAGGGTGAAACGGCCGGACATGAGGTTCTTGCTGAGTTCCTCGAGGTCCGTCTCTTCGTTGGCCATTTCATCCTTGGCGATCTCGACAAGGCTCGCAAGGTCGCCCATTCCCAATAAACGGGAGATGAAACGGTCGGCATCGAAGGATTCCAGATCGCGGATGTGCTCCCCTACTCCGAGGAAGACGATCCTCGCATCGGTGGTGGCAACAGCGGATAAGGCACCTCCTCCCTTTGCGGTACCGTCCATCTTGGTGAGGATGACACCAGTAACATCCACAGCCTTGTTGAACGCATCGGCCTGGGGGCCCGCCTGCTGACCGACCTGAGAATCGAGGACCAATACCCTCTCGTCGGGGTGTGCCACTTCGGCGATGTCCTCGATCTCCTTGATGAGATCGTCCTCCAAAGCGTGACGTCCGGAGGTATCGATGATCTTGATCTTCTTGTCGGCGAACTTGGCGAGACCGTCGCGGACGATCTTCACGGCGTCGGGCTGATCCCTCTCACCGTAAACTTCGGCACCGACCTTCTGACCGAGCTGCGTCAGCTGGTCCAATGCGGCGGGACGGTACACATCCGCACCGATGAGACCGACGGTGAAACCCTTCTTGATGAAATAATTGGCGAGTTTTCCGGCAGTAGTGGTCTTACCCTGACCGTACAGACCGACCAGCATGATGGTCTGCGGTTTCAGTGCGATGGGTTCGCCGTTCTTGAGGAGGTTCACAAGTTCCTCGTAGATGATGCGGGTGACATGCTGTTTGGCGGATTTGCCTGCCGGGGGCTTCTCGTTGAGCGCCCTGGTCTTAACGTTGTTGGTCAGCTTGAGGACCAGCTGAACGTTGACATCCGCCTGGAGAAGAGCACGCTGAAGCTCTTTGGATATGTCTTTGATGAGGGATTCGTCGATGGTACTCGAACTGTTGATCCTGTCGAGGACCCCCCTGATGGATTTTCCCAATCCGTCTAGGACCATTTAATCGGACGGCTATGGTTTTTATTCTATATAATATAAATAAGGCAGAAAGACCGGAATACGGCCTTATGCCGTAATTCATACAGAATTTTACAGAAGATTGGAGGACAGACCAGCCGTACCAGAAGGGATGGGATGCACTTGTAACAGACTGCTCTGCCCTACGCATCTCTTATCACCCGACGGGGTATTAATAGTTTCATCAAAAGTCCTTAAATAATACGGATTTCGAGAGGGTTTTAACAGAAATCGTAGAATAAGGGGAAAACATGGCTGAGGAGAGGTTTTTGAAAGAGAAAATTACCTTTTTGAACGGTTCTTCAAAGACCGAGAATACAGACCGATCTGAATGAACATGATTGTAATTTCAATTCAATTTTGGTAAAATTATTACTGATTCATGCTTGAAATTGTATTATAAATCATGTTGATCGATTTTTCATTTGAAAATTTCGGACCCTTCCACGACAAGACCGTGTTCAGCATGGACTCGACTAAACTCGACGGCCCCGAATGCAATAAGATCAAAGCGGAAAAATGCAACTGGAACTGCTGAGTTCGGCGGCGATATTCGGCCCGAACGCCTCCGGAAAGTCCTATGTTCTGAAAGCCATGGACGTTCTTCAGAACCTCGTCCGCGCCCCGATGCCCCCGAACGTGAATATCCCGTATTATATGCCGTTCAGGGCAAGCAGCAATTCCCTGAAATCACCTACAAAGATGGAAATCAGGTACACCGTCGGCGATATCTTCTACAGGTACAATATCTCATTCGACTCCGAACACATCGTCTCCGAATCGCTGTACTATGAACCGAGCAGCCGCCCTATATCGGTATTCGTCCGCAACAATCAGGATTTCGAATTCAAGAACCGTACCGTCTCGAAAGGTCTGAAAATGATCTCACATATGGCTGCACTCTCATCTGCATTCCTGCCTATCGCGGCGCAGTACAACAACGAGGTCTGTAGGAACGCACACAAAGGAATAGTCAATGACATTATCCTGCTGGGAAGCAATATCTCCGCCATTATGAACCAGGTCATCGCTCGGACCAATGAAGACCCAGACTTCCGCAGATCGATGCTGAGAGCACTGAAGATCGCCGATTTCGGGATCGGCGACATTCAGGGTAATGTAATGAAGAAAAAGGTCAGCGAACTCGGAGAGGTATTCCCTCCACAGGCCATCGGTCTGATGCTTTCATCAGGGATCACTGACATCGACCAGATCACCCTGAACCTGAAACATGACTTCAAAGATGCGGATGTCAATAGCGGACAACTGAATTTCCCATTCTACATCGAATCGAACGGGACCATGCAGTTCTTCTGTCTTATGGGCCCTGTCATCGATGCCCTGAAAAACGGATCAGTACTTTTTCTTGACAAATTCGGTTCGTATCTCCACTCCGAGATAGGCAAATGGGTCATCAGACAGTTCAGAGATCCGGCGAATCCGAACCATGCACAATTGGTATTCAACACCCACGACCAGAGTTTGATGGACCAGGAACTCCTGAGAAGGGACCAGATCTGGTTCACTCAGAAGGATTTCGACACCGGCGCATCAGAACTTTACTGTCTTTCCGACTTCAACGGACTGCGCCCCGGGACCGATATCCGCAGATGCTACGCTGCGGGAAAATATCAAGCCCTCCCTTACATCCCCTCAGAGGATGTGATAGAATGACGCCAGACACGGCGGACGTGATCAGACTCCTACAATATTCCTTCTCGTGGAAGGGGATTCTGAATCAGATTACTTCACAATGTTCAAAAGAAAGAAAAGCCCTCTTTCTCTGAACATTGCCGTGGCCAAGAAACATGAAGCAAAAAACATTATGGAATACTGCACTAGTTACGCTAAATTCCATGGAGTTAATGTGGAACAGGGCGATTATGTACACATTGTGATAGATCTTGACGAAAAAACACCTGAACAGATCTCCGAGATCGAAGGCCAATTCATAAAAAACGGATTTGAACTGATCTTTCCAACTGTTCCTTCGAATACTGGCTGTTACTTCATTTCAAGGATTATTCAAAAACATCTCTGCAAAAAGAATTGGAAGAAGAGCTTATCAAACTAATCGAGTGCAAATACGACAAACCAACGGGTATTCGGAAATACCTTAAGGAAGCGATTCAAAATGCTATCAGAAGGGCGGAAAAACGTATCTTGAAAGAGTTAGAACCTAACAGATATTGTAGCGAAACTAATCCCAGTACAACCTTACATATTCTTGTGAAGAAGTTGATTTCTGAACTTAATTTATTAGATTTGGAAACTTCCGTTTAATTACAACACTAATGTGCCAGCAGTTGATTTTCATTCGATCGTTATCCTGTGATTCGTAAATATTAAACCACAAAGATGACTCTATCTTCTTAACAGGTGCAAGTGCCGTGACATAATGTCGAACGGAATGGTGCGGAACCTCTGCACTGGATTTTACACTCTTCATAAAGATTTGAAAGACACAGCAAAAACGTTTTATCCGTTGCTGGCCTGGAACTGACTGCAAGGTGGTACCTCATACGAAGAACCGGGACCGAGAATATCAACTGTAAACCGATAATAATCCTTCTTTCAGCGGCGATGTTCCTTCAGTGTCTGAACACATCGCTCATCACGGTCCCGCTTCCGCAAATATCCTCAGACCTGGGGATAGATGTCTCCTCGAGTTCATGGCTACTGCTCGCATATTCCATCGGAACCTGTGCGTTGCTCCTTCAGTTCACCAAATATGCCAGGAACGGAAGGACCCGTTCGTTCTTCCTCTACGGACTGGCGATCTTCCTCTTCGCATCCTTCGACTGCGCCCTCTGCAACGACTATCTTACACTTGTGGTGTTGCGTTTCATCCAGGGTGCGTCGATCTCAATGACCGTCGCCACCGGACCCATCTTCGTGGTGCAGAAGATGCCGGAGAACACCCGCGGGACCGCCCTCGGTTCCATGGCGGCAGGCACCGGATTGGCCATGGCGATCGGCCCTTCGATCGGAGGCGTACTCACAGAATTCATCTCCTGGCACATGCTATTCCTGATCAACATTCCCATAGGTCTTGCAGTGCTTGCCACGGCATATCTCATTCTGCCGACCGATACTGAAACTGTTCCCGGAAGGGACCCGGGACATATCGGATGCATCACGATGTTCGTGACTATCTCCTTCGGCCTGATGCTTCTGGAGAACATCATGGACTGGAGCATCAAAGAGATCCTCGCGGCCACGTTCATCACATTCATCGGAATGCTAATACTCATCTGGAGCATCAGGCCCGGTTCGGGAAAGGAACCCGTGATGTCCCTCGGACTCCTGAGATCGAAGATGTTCAAACTCATCGCGATCTCGGCGGCCATAGGTTCGATGATCACCGAGGGTTCGTTCTATCTTCTCCCTTACTTCATGGAGATCTCATGGGGCATGAGCGTCACCGAATGCGGGATCTATTTCTGCGTGGTATCGGCCGCCACTTTCATATGTGCCAGAGTGACCGGAATATACTGCGATACCAGGTCGAGCAAGACCCCCACGATCTGCTCATTCATCTGCACTGCGGTGTTCAGTATCATCTTCGCGGTGCTCATCCCCGGCAGTTCCCTCGCCCTGCTCGTGCTCTCGGCATGTATGGTCGGAGCATCGTTCGCAGTGTTCGAGACCGCCCAGTATCTGCGTATGATCCGCAACACGCTGACTCAGTTCAGGGAAGAGTCCGCCACTATGATCACCGTCGTCACCTACATCGGAGCCTCGCTGGGTCTTATCTTTTACTCCATGGTCTTCGACATCGTCGTCCCCCTGGCTAAGAACGGGATGGATTCGCTCTCAGCCTCGGCCATGGCCGAAGGGTTCCACGCGGCAGGACTTCTCGGAATTGCCCTTTCTGTTATCGGGATAACAATTGCGATGAAGGTTCCGCACGACAAACTCGAGAAATAAGAGGATTATTCGACTCATTAAAAGTACGATTTCTCAAACATAGCTAAAGTTCCGCCATATTCAAAGCAGATATGAGAGATATTTGTTGACCCAAGGCAAAGAATGGGCTTCTTTGGTCACATTGAATTCGCCCTTTGACTTAGATACAACAAGAATAGGGGAATCACCGCTATTGTCCCAGACATCTGAATTTATTCTTTTAAAAAGGAACCGACCGCGCAAACGGCCGGGGTATGCAAAATGCCCCCTTCCCGAAGGAAGGGGAATTAGTTTGATTGCCTGATCACAGGTAGCCGGACTTCTGCAGAAGCATAAGGTCCTCGGTGCTGAGTTTCTCTCCGGCCTTGAACTTGTCGAAGATCTCCTTTGCTTCCTGCTTGGTCTGAACGTCTGCGCGCTTCTTGCGGGCTGCAGATTTCTTGTTCTTGATTCCGTCGGCGGATTTACTGATCTCGTGGACGGATTTGATCTGCTCGATGTGGAGCCTGTGCTCTTCATCAGCTGCCTGCTTGCACTCGACGAATTTGGCCTGCGCCGCGTCTGCCTCTTTGCGGATGGCATCTGCCTTCTGGTAGAGGGAAAGCATATTGTCGTGTGCAGCCTGAGCCTGTTCTGCGGACTCTGCGACGTCCCTGTGTGCCTCTTCAGCCTTGGACTTCGCTTCCCTGAGCTGGATGACCAGGTCCTTGATGGCGTCGTCGCCCTCTTCGACCTTCTCCTTCTCTCTGATCTGCTTGGCGAGTTCGGAGATCTGTTTGACGAGTGCCTTCTCCTTCTCGCTGCTCAGAGTGGAGGTCTGCTGGGTGAATTCCATCCTCTCGAGGTCTTTCTTCATCTGACCGAGGGACTGGCCTTCTGCGTCCTCTTTCCTCTCGGGCCTGAGCTCGTTGATCTTTGCACGGATTTCAGAGACTTTTGCGTTCCACTCGTCCCTGACGACCTTGGCATCCCTAACCTTCTGGTTGTAGAGGTTACGGGTCTCTCTTGCTTTTCCTGCCTCATCGACAAGATCGCGGACCTGTGCGTTGAGTTCGTCCCTCTTTGCCTTCCACTCTTTGGTCTGGGCGTTGAGTTCGTCTCTGCGCTGCTTGTGTTTCTCCGCATCACTGTTGAGAATGGTGCGCTGAGCTTCGAGATCCTCGAGCTTTGCTTTCTCCTCGGGGGTCGGTTCTGCGGATTCTTCCGTGATCTCTTCCTCGACGGCTTCTTTCACGGTCTCGTCCACTGCCTGCTCTGCTGCTATCTCTTCCTGAGATTCTGCCTTGGTAAATTCTTCGGTGCTATCCATACAATTTCAACTCATTGTTCGATATTAACCATCATTCTGAAGGATGGTCCACTTCGAATCTCCCTATCGGTACCACCTTTATAATAATATGGTTAGACGGATGCTCTAAACTGTCATTTTCAGTGATATCGAGTCGGATTACAGACAGTTTTCGAACTGACTGCGGTAGAGTTCGGCGTAGAATCCGTCCATTTCAAGCAGACTTTCATGGGTTCCGGACTCGACCATGCGACCGTCCTTCATGACGAGGATCTTGTCGCAGTCGCGGATAGTGGAAAGCCGGTGGGCGATGAGGAACGAGGTCCTTCCGGCAGTGAGACTGTCGACCGCGGACTGTATCTTCTTCTCAGTGCGGGTGTCGACAGAACTGGTGGCCTCGTCGAAGATAATCATAGGGGCGTCCTTGACAATGGCCCTTGCGATGGAAAGCTGCTGTTTCTGTCCGGCGGAGAGACCGGAACTACCGCCGATCACGGTGTCATATCCCTTTGGAAGGGTCATGATGAAATCGTGGATACCGACCGCCATACAGGCGTTCTCGATAACTTCATCAGGAGTGTCTGGAACATTGAATTTGAGGTTCTCGCGGATGGTGCCGTCGAACAGCCAAGCATCCTGCAGGACCATGGAGAACAGGGAGTGGACCTGGCCTCTGCGGAGGTCAGTGGTGGGTATCCCGTCGATGAGGATGGAACCGCTGTCGAGCTCATAGAAACGCATAAGGAGGTTCACGATGGTGGTCTTTCCGGCCCCGGTGGGACCCACGATGGCGACCTTCTCCCCGGGTTTCACGGTCAGAGAGAAATCATGAATGACCTCGATCCCCTCGATGTAACTGAAACATACATCCCTGAACTCCACCTCACCGGACACCTTTCCCAGAGCGACGTTCTTGTGGGACTCGTCCTCCATTTCGGGCGCATCGAGAAGCTCGAACACCCTTTCGGAGGACGCGACGACCGACTGCATAGACGAGATGGCGTCGGTGATCATCATCAGCGGGTTGCTGAACATACGCACGTACACGATGAAGGCGACGATCACTCCGTAGGTGATGTGTCCTGACAGGATCATCATCGAACCCACCACGCACACCAGCACATACCCCAGGTTATTGATGAACGACATGACCTGAGGGATGGTGCTCGTGATGAACCTCGAACGGTATGTGGTCCTGTAGAGCTCATCATTGATCTCGCTGAACCTACGGCGCGACTCCTCTTCCCCGTTGTACGTCTTCACGATGTCATGTCCGTAATAGGTCTCCTCCACGTGACCGTTGATCATTCCGAGGTTGCGGGACTGCGCTAGGAAGAGCTTCTGGGTCTTATGAATGATGAACCTGACGGCAACAAATCCCAGAACGGGCGGGATGACCGTGATGACGGCAAGGACCGCATTGGTGTAGAACATCATGACCACGCATCCGATCAGGGTGGTGACTGCCCCGAAGAACATGGCGAAGGCGACCCCGCACTGATCTCCGATCGTATCAGCATCGTTTGTGATACGGCTCATCACATCTCCGGTGCTGCTGTTATCATAGTAATTCAGCGGGACACGGTTGATCTTCTCCGCAAGGTCGTTCCTGATCATGTTGGCGACACATTCCGACACGTATGGGGAGAGGTAATGTTCGGCGATGTTCAGCACCATGCTCAGGACATAGACACTGACGCACAGAAGTGCCAGATGTCCGATCCCATCCATGTCCATGACACCGTCGGTGATGCCGTCGTAGATCATGTCCGAGATCGTCCTCAGGAACTGGGGCCCCACCACAGAACAGACAGAGGCCATCATCACCAGGAATATGCCAAACATCAGTACGAAACGGTACCTTCCCATGTACCTCAGGAGTTTGAGAAGGGACCCCTTCATATTGACGGGCTTCTCTGCCCGGGCCCACATGGGTCCGGCACCGCGGGGGGCCTTCTGCTTTCCCGCAGAGAGTCTGCCGCCTTTGCTCCGGGAACGGTCATCGTCGCTCATTCCTCATCACCGCCTATCTGGGACATTGCGATGTCACGGTAGAGCTCGCAGGTCTTCATCAGCTCGTCGTGGGTTCCGAGGCCTGCCACACAACCCTCGTCTAACACCAGGATCTCATCGGCATCCCTGATGGTGCCGATCCTCTGGGCCACGATGATAACAGTACTGCCTTCGGTCTCCCTGCGCAGTGCGTCACGGAGCAGTTTATCCGTTTTATAATCCAAAGCCGAGAACGAATCATCGAAAAGGTAGATCTCCGGATCCTTACAGACGGCACGTGCGATGGATATACGCTGCTTCTGTCCGCCGGACACGTTCTTACCCTGCTGGGACACATGCGATCCCTCCTTCTCAGGCATCTTCTCCACGAAGTCCTCGGCCTGTGCGATCCTGAGTGCACGGTGCACATCCCCCTCTGTCCTCTTTTCAGATGAATCGCCATAATTGACGTTCTCAGCGACACTTCCGGAGAAGATGATGGAGGTCTGCGGAACATATCCCAGTCTCTCGTGCAGGGACTTCTGGGTATATTGCCTCACATCCACTCCGTCGACCGAGATGCTTCCCGATCCGACGTCGTAGAACCTGGCGATGAGACTGATTATCGTTGATTTCCCGGACCCGGTGGGGCCGATGATAGCGAAGGTGCTTCCCTCTTTCACAGTGAACGAAACTCCGTCGAGCACCTTCCTGTCGGAACCGGGATAGGAGAAGCTCACATTGTCGAATTTCACGGTACCGTGCTCGGAACCTTCGGTCTCGGTACCATCCTTGACGGAGGATTCGGTGTCCACGACCTCCTCTATCCTCCTATACCCCACAAGGGCCCGGGGAAGCATACGCAGGATCCCGAAGAACATCATCACAGCGCTCAGGACCATGGTGGCGTAGGAAGTGAACACGATCATGTCCGAATATTTCATGAACTGCGCACTCTGGTCGGATATGGCAAGTATCAGAGAGGCTCCGATCCAGTAAATACCCAGACTGACGAAATTCATCATCGATTGGGATACCGGGAATCCGAACGCCATGACCTTGTTGGCCTTGAGATTGTTGGCAAGAAGATCATCGTTGGAACGGGAGAGTTTGGTCCCCTGGTACTCCTCGGCCCCGTATGCACGGATGACGCGGATACCGTCGAGATTCTCCTTGATGGAACGGTTTACGCTATCGGTGAGCCACTGGACCTTCCTGAACTGCTTTCCCGCGAGATGGATGGTGAGGAACATCACAGCGATGAGGATCAGTATCCCCACAATGACGACGAGACTCCATTCGATCGAGGAGTCGAAGATCTTGCTGAGGGCCCAGATAGTGATGATGGGACATTTGATAGTGGCCTGCAGTCCCCTAGCGATGAAATTCTGGATCTGGGACACGTCGTTTGTGGAACGGGTGATCAGACTCGCTGCGGAGAATCTGTTTATGTCCTCCACGGAAAAGGCCTGAACGTGGTCGAACTGCTGAATACGCATATTGCGTCCGATGGAGGCGGCAAGATTGGCAAGGACGAATCCCGCACCGAAAGAGAGGATAAGGCTCATGAACGCGCAGATGAGCATCAAGAGGCCCTTTTCAAGAACGATGTCGGGTTCTCCGAGAACGATGTTATCTGTGATCTCTCCCATGTAGTCCGGGATTGAAACATCCATCCATACCTGAAAGAGGATCAGAATCACAGCGATGAGGATCAGTCCCCACTCCCTCTTCCTGATAAATCTTGTTATCATCCGTGTGTCTCTCAACTTATATCCGTTCCATGCGCGGACGCAGTGAACAAATCTGACATTGGATTCAGGTTTTTATAGAATTGTCCGAGGTCTCCCCCGGACATGAATAAAAAAGTTAAGGAATGCTTAATTTTCCATCACATTCTGCTGTTCCAGATAGGACAGGATCTTTTTGCGGAGCTGCGTGAACTCCGGAGAAGCGCGGTCCCTGGGTCTATCCCACGGGACATCAACGACCTTGTAGATCATGGAGGGCCTCTTGGTGAGGATCACCACCCTGTCGGAGAGATACAGGGCCTCATCCACCGAGTGAGTGACGAAGAGGATGGTCCTCTCGCTGTGCATGATGATCTTCGTCAGCTGTTCCTGCATGATGTTCCTTGTCTGGGCATCCAAAGCACCGAAAGGTTCGTCCATGAGGATCACGGCAGGGTGCATCACCAATGCACGGGCGATTCCCACACGCTGTTTCATACCTCCGGAGAGTTCGTGGATCCTGGAATTCGCGAATTTCTCCAGACCGACGGCCTTGATGTACTTCTTGGCCCTCTCCTCCCGTTCCACCTTGGGAACGCCTGCGACCTCCATTCCGAACTCCACGTTCTGAAGGACGGTCCTCCATGGGAACAATGCGAAGTCCTGGAACACCATTCCGCGGTCGGAACCGGGCGCGATACATTCGTTGTCTCCCATGAAGATCTTACCTGACGTGGGCTGCAGAAGTCCCGCGATACACCTCAATACAGTGGTCTTTCCGCATCCGGAAGGTCCGACGATGGAGATCAGTTCCCCTTTCTTTACATCAAGAGTGAAATCCTCCACGGCCACGGTCTCCGAATCATCTGTCCTGTAGACGACATGTACGCCATCGACCTTCATCAGGGTCTCCCCTTCGGGGATGTCCTTGTAGAGAAGGTCGGTACGGTCTGCTCTGACACGGTCCTTGGACTTTGCCTTCGGCCCTGTTGTGACTATCTGTGACTGTTCATCCGAACTCATACGTCCATCCCCATTCTCTTTGAAACGAGTTTATGGATATACTCCGCCACGCCGGTGGTGAGTATTCCCATGACCGCAATGATCCCGATGGCTGCATAAGCGGAAGGCCAGAATCCTGCCGTGGCCTGTTCGGAAAGGTAGAATCCGATACCTCCCAGAGGAGAAGCGTACAGTTCCGCGGCGACGATACACATCCATCCGATACCGAGACCGATCTTGATACCGTTCATAATGTACGGGATGGTGGAAGGCACCATCACTTTGATGAAGATCTGCGCGTCCGAGGCACCGAGGGTCTTGGAGGCGTCGATCAATTTGGGATCTATCTTCGAGACCCCGAAAATTACGTTGGTCAGCAGAGGGAAGAAGATACCCACGAAAACAACTAACATGGGTCCGAGACTGTAACCTACGGACACCACGAAGATAGGGGCCCATGCGATAGGTGCGATAGGCCTCAGGACCTCGATGATCGGGTTGGCGAAAGCCCTCAGGACCTCGCACTTGCCGAGCACAAGACCCAGAGGGGCGGCGATCACCAATGCGAGCACGAATCCCTTGAGGAACGTGCCCATACTCGACCCGATATATGACCACACGGATTTGCCCTGGGCCATGGAATCCCCGTTCCTTACCAGATCCACAAATGCGTTCCAGGTCTCGGCAGGAGTGGGCACCGTGCTGGAATCGGCGATGATGGAGAGGACCCACCATGCCTCGACAAATATCACGAATGCCGCGATGACTATCAGGATCTGTTTCAGCATCCTGTGATATTTGTTGTGATTGTCATACCAATACTTCATGGTATCATTCTTCAGACGGTGATGAGCTTGCTGTTCACCGCAGTGATGGTCGCAGGGGGCGCTCCGAGGAATCCGAACTGCGCCGCACCGTTCTGCATGGCGACGGCCACACCGGCACCGTTGGTCTGGGCGGAGATGTTCACATCAATCCCGTACTGAGCAAAGATACCCAGGTCCTTTCCGATGGTAAGGGCGATCTGATGGATGTCCCCAGATATAGCAGACACAGTGACAGTTGTGGTCTTTGCAGGGACCTTCGACTTATCAAAGCTCTGAGCGTGGATCAGATATGAATCATCGACAAATCTATTCGCGAACTGGATGGAGTTGGCGAATCCGAGGTCGCTCATGCTGTACTTCAGATTGGTTGTGTTGGAGTTCACGACATCTGCAATATCGGTCTTGAGGTGATGAAGGTCGTAGGATCCGGTACCGTCTTTGTCACCGAATGTATAGCCGATATTCGCAAGGGCGTCCCTGATAACAGTCGGGTCGAGCTTGGTGGCATCGGCACAGACCTGAACCAGTTTGGCGTAATCTGGAGAGACCGGATTATTGGCCGCCTGCACCCATTTCACAGATTCGATATATCCCGCTAAGAACCTCTCGGTGACATCCTGGTGGCTTGACACATAGGAAGTGTAACCGGCAAGAACACAGCAGGTGTGATCGTGGAAAAAGTCATTGGTCAGACCCAGCTCTTTGAAAGTTTCTGCACCGGACTCGTCGATTATATGGGAGAACTGGGGTTCCCAGACAATACCGATGTCGAGGGATATACCGTTGTTGCTCTTGCTGTTCATGGCATTGTCCCAGTTCGTGACGGTACTGATGTAATATACAGTATCGGAGGCAAGGGTGGAGGTGGATTCATAGAGTGCGAACTTGAGCCCCATCGTTTCCACAAGCTGTTTCATCTGCACATGCTGAATGGAAGTGTTGCCAGGGGTTCCGCACACCAGGCCACCCCATGCATCTTTGCACCCGGCATCAACGAAGTAGGTCTTGCTGACGGGATCGATCTTGTAGAAATTGGCACCGTTCCTGTCAGGGATCGTATCGCCGGTGGTATCCTGGTAAATTGTATTGTTGATGTATATTCCGGACCCACCCGTGTTGACCCTTGCGAGGAGATTATATACGGATTCGGAACCGTCGCTGCTGTCGCGCATCTCGTCGTGAACGATCACGCAGGCCATCGATGCGATGATGACGCCTACGATCACGGCGGTGGACGCGATTTTCATCTGTGTCTGATTCAAGGACATAATACTGCAATCCGATTGACGCGACCGTATATGTACCCTTGGATAATTTGTTTACAATTAGGATAAATCTATGTCGAATATGTACAAT
>CAVATL010000020.1:0-21261 GCA_963591575.1 Candidatus Methanomethylophilaceae archaeon | reverse complement strand
TGCGAGATCCCCTTTTTCATTCCTGGAAAATTGTAATAATTTTCAATTTTCAGGCTGGAAAATTGTAATTGACTATGTGCCGGAATCTACATTGCATGTTATGCTGAAAAGAAAGATCTATTTCGACCTGCTCGAGTGGAAGGGGAGGACGCACAAGTGCCTACTTGTGGCCGGGCAGTGACAGATCGGAAAGACCTTCATTATCAGGAAAATCGCCGAAGACAATTATCTTTACCTTGCGGAACTGAACTTCTTTACCATGAAAGAGGTGCGTGAGGCCTTCGACGGAGACCTTACTGTGGACAGCATAATCGCCCGCCTCTCGATCATCATGCCGGAGCTCATCCTCGTCCCCGGAAAGACCTTGCTGTTCTTCGATGAGATCCAGGACTGTGACGGTGCATTCGCCTAATTGAAACAGTTCACCGAGGACGGCAGGTTTGACGTGATCGCCTCAGGATCGCTGATGGGCGTGAAACTGTCTGAGCTGAAGAAGCAGAACAACGCCGATAACGAGCTGGTGCCGATGGACTATGATGAACTTCTGCAGATGTTCGGCCTCGATTCGAGGAGTACCTGTGGGCGCGCGGAATATCGGAGACGAATATCCAATCTCTCAAAGACCGCATAAAGGCCCAGGCGGAGATAGATCCGGCGATCCTGAAGAAGATGAACTCCTACTTCAGAGAGTTCATGATCATCGGCGGTATGCCCGCCGCTGTGTCGGCATTCATTGCCGACGGCACGTTCACCGGGGTCAGAAAGGTATTGAACGATCTGAAGGCAGATTGTCTGCGTGACATCAACCGTTACAATCGGGGCGTCGATATCGTCAAGACGACAGAATGCTTGGTATCGATCCCGGATCAGCTTGCTGAATCCAACAAGAAGTTCATGTATTCACGCATCGACGACGGTCAGACCAGGCAGTCCGCCGACAAATATATGGGAAATCTTCTGAGGATCGGGAATGCAGGGTACGGTAATTTCTGTTACGGGTGTGTCGTACCTGCCCTGCCGCTTAGGTCCAAAAGGGATGTCGTCAAGATATATCTTTCAGATACAGGGATGCTTGTAAACTGTTAGGGGGAGAACTGTATCAAAGCAATATACCTCGATGATCTGAGCTATAATCTCGGTTCCATTGCTGAAAATGAGGTCGCTGAATGTCTGATGAAGGCCAGGTATGTGCCCAGATATTTTACCGAACAGAAAGGCGAAAAGCGGATGGAACTGGATTTCGTTTTGGAGACCGGGAACGGACTGACCGTTCTTGAAGTAAAATCGGGGAAGAGCCGGATCGCCCCCTCGATAGAGAAGGCGTCGAGGTTTTACAATATCTATCTGAGGATAATCCTGTCAGAGGACAACATCTTCCCTGATGGATCAGGTATGTTGCACCATCCTCTGTTCGCTTCCGCGTTCCTACGTGAACTCGAACCGATATGGGACGGACTTGCACTTTGATTGCCCTGTCAGGCAGGTTTTACAAGGTTTAGTTAGTTCATCTTTTTTTCTTAAGTGCCAAAAAAAGCCAGATTTGGATATTTTTGATACTGAAAAAAGCCAAATTTGGTTAAAAACGATATTTAAATAATACGTCTCTGATAATATATCTGATTCAATGGAACGTGACATCCTCAAGGATCTGCTTAAATGGAGATCCAGGCCCGACCACAAGCCCGCCATGATCAGAGGGGTACGCCAATGCGGCAAGACCTGGGTCATGATGGAATTGGGAAAGAACTATCCTGACTGTGCATATTTCAATTTCGAGAGCGAGGATAAGCTGAGTGGTGTGTTCGAGCCCGACCTGAGGACCGATCGTATCGTGACGATGCTCGGCGGCCTCAGAGGCAGGCCTATCGGGACCGACTGTCTCATCATCTTTGATGAGATCCAGCTTTGTTCCCGGGCGATCACATCTTTGAAATACTTCTGCGAGGACGGACGCTATGATGTAATCTGTGCCGGATCCTTATTGGGTGTCAAACTCATGACTACCTCTCCGCCTGTGGGCAAGGTCGACGATTTCGATATGTATCCTCTTTCTTTCAAAGAATTCCTTCGGGCAAACGGCCAGGGGATGATCGTCGATGCCTTGGAGGAAGATCCCGCCGGAGATTCCATCGAGATCTTCCGTTCGAGACTGGAACCATTATACACTGAATACCTCTGTGTCGGAGGGCTTCCTGAGGTCGTCAGTGATTGGATCGTAAATCATGACGCTTCTGCAGTGGACCGGAGGCTCGGGTCCCTTATCGAAAGATACATTCTGGATATTCTGAGATATGGAGAGGGAAAGGTCAAAGAGAACGGGGAATTTGTGTGGAAATCGGTTCCTGCTCAGTTGGCACGGGATAACAGTAAATTCGTTCTGGGACATGTGGCAAATAGCGTCAGGGCGAGAGACCTGTGGTCTTCGATCGATTGGCTCGGCAAGGCTGAACTTGTGCATCAGGTACCGATCACGACCGGCATGGACCTCCCGTCGATCCAATCGGTCCCGTCATCCTTCAAACTGTATTGTTTCGACACCGGCGTCATGAGGCATCTGGCCGGTCTGAGCATATCCGATGCCATCAGTGGGTCTGAAAGGCTCGCTTTGTACCGGGGTGCGATGGCTGAGAATTATGTTCTGTGTGAAATCATCAGAATTTGCCGGGGTCAGGTCTACTGCTGGCGGTCAGGTAATTCCGCTGAGGTCGATTTTCTGGCATCATTCGGTTCGGACTTCGTTCCGATCGAGGTCAAATCCGGAGATAAAGTAAGGGCCAAAAGTCTGGGCATTTACCTTGATTCCCATCCTGGGAGGGGAGTTGTCACATCACTGAACATGTATTCTCATAACAAGCGGGTGATATCTATTCCGCTGTTCGCCTTGTGGCTGCTTCCGAAGATGCTTGCCAGGCAGCCCTGATCAGGACTGTCTGTTCAATGCCTTCAGCCGTTTCTTGGCGTCCTTGTCGCCTTGTTTGGCGGCCTCGCCGTACCAGTGTTTGGCCTTCTCAATATCTGCGGTGGTCCCGTCGCCTGTCTCGTAAGCCACAGCGACGTTGTACTGTCCGTCGATATTGCCCAGTTCCGCAGCCTGCAGGAAACAGTCAAAAGCCTTTGCCGGGTCTTTCGGGCATCCGTCGCCGTTGGCATACATGTTCCCGAGTGCCAGTTGCGATTCAGGGTCTCCGAGCCTTGCCGCCCTACCGAACCAGTAGACGGCAAGGACATTGTTCTTGTTCACTCCGTTTCCTTCGAAGTAGCAGATGGCGAGGTCGTGCTGCGCCTGAGGGATGTCCTGTTCCGCTGCATGGGTGAAGTAGTTCACGGCCTGTTTGAACGATTGCTCCACTCCGTTTCCTGTGGCATACAAAAGACCCAGGATGTACTGTGCTGAGGGATTGCCGTTGTTCGACGACAGAAGAAGGAACCTCGAGGCATCTGTGTCCCTGCCTTCTTGCAGGAGCTTCAGTGCACTGTCAAGGTCGTTGTCGTTTCTGTCCTGTTCGCGGACAGGGATCACAGGCGCTTGCTTCTTCATGATAGGTTCACTCTTTTTTTGCAGCAAGCTCGGGGTGTTCAGCTTCGATGGCATCGATGTACTTTTTCGTGTTGACGAAGCCGGCTTTGAATGCTTTACGGAAATATTCCAGCGCGACAGCATCGTCCTTCTCCACCCCGTCGCCTTCGTAGTAAAGTACTCCTGTATCGTGAATTGCCTCGCGGACCCCCATGTCCGCCGCCTTTTTGCACAGACGTGCGCAGCGGGCGACATCTTTCCTGGTTCCTGCACCGTTGTAACACAGTTTCGCGAGAGCATAGCACGCCCTTGCGATGCCCATGTCTGCGGCGGCCTCATAGCATCTGACAGCGCGTTCCAGATCGCGATCGGTCCCGATTCCTTGTTCATAAAGGGTACCGAGGTTGGCCACAGCTTCCGGATGTCCTGCATCTGCCGCCTTCTTGGTCCACTCGAACGCCTTGGCAGGCGAGCGCTGCACGTCTTTTCCCTCGGAGTACATGATCCCGAGTTCGCTCATCGCAGGGACACAGCCCTGCTCAGCGGCCAGACGGAACCATTTCATGGCATCTTTGTGAGACTGTGGAACGGCAATACCGTAGTAAAAAAACACACCCGTGCGGAACTGGGCATCGGGATGGCCGTTTTTAGCAGCTTCAAGGAAGAGCGCGAAAGCGTTGGGTACATCCCGACTCTCGAACGCCTTGAGTGCGGCGCTGTAACAGAGATCGGCATCTGAGGACATTGATATCAGCTCAGTATGATGATACTGGGATAATACTTTAACTACGGTCTTTCGATTGGGGAGTATGGACTTCCTCGATACGATCACCTCCTCGACCGACGATCCCCTTCTGGATGAGGCCTACCGTCATTATTCCTCGGGCAACTACAAGCTGTCTTTTGCGGCCTTCTCCGATCTCAAAAGCGCGGAGGCGGTCTACTGCGTCGGATTCCATTATCTGAACGGTAAAGGTGTCAGGAAGGACGCCAAAAAGGCATTGGAATGTTTCACCTCCGCGATGGACCTCGGATATGTGCCAGCAGTGTCAGAATGTGCCCAATGCCACGGTTACGGGATCGGTACCGAAGTGGATGACGGGAAGGCATTTTCTTTATTCACAAAGGCTGCCGAGGCCGATGATCCCTATGGCATGGCGATGCTCTCGATGATGTACCATGAAGGCGATTTCGTCAAGAGGGACGATAGGCTCGCGGAACAGTGGATGGAACGCTGCGAAAACTCCGGAGATATGAAGAAGATCGAACATCTGGGTCTTTCGTATTTCGAGCAGGGGAACTATCTTCTCGGAAGGATCTGCCTCATGCGTTCCGCCGTGATGGGATCTCCGGTTTCCGCCAAGGCACTGGAATGCATCTATGATTCCGGTGCGGGCGTCCACCGTGACGAGGACGAGGCCGGTGACTGGTTCGAAACAGCAGACACTAACGGCTGGGAGAGCATCTCCTCCGAAGATCTCGGAACCCACAGAGCATGGTTCCTTCAGTTCATGGATGAGGACGATCTGCCCGACGAATGATCAGTCCCAGAAGTCCGGGAAATGTGCTGAACGGGACTTCACCATCTTCTCGTAGCAGTTGATAGTGGTCTCCACATCCGCGGCGGCACGGTGGGCGCCGTGAGGGACCACGGAAAGGTACTGTGCCAGCGTGCCGAGTTTGTGATTGGGAAGTTCGCGGTATGTTCTTCTCGAGATCCTCATCGTGTCCGTGAAATCGTTGCCTATCGGTTTCACGCCTATCTTCAGAGCGCCGTCATAAAGGAAGTTCATATCGAAACAGGTGTTGTGTCCCACGATCATATCGTCTCCGATGAACTCGAAGAGTTCCGGAAGGACGTCGTCCGGCATAGGTGCATCAGACACCATGTCACGTGTTATGCCTGTAAGATTCGTAATGAAGGAAGTGACCTTTGAGATCTCCCCAGGTCTGACCAGACTGACGAAACGGTCCTCCACATCCCCTTCACGTACCCTGTACGCGGCCACTTCGATGATCCAATCCCTCGAAGGGCTCAGTCCGGTGGTCTCCAGATCGAGACAGATGTAGTCATCGGGGGCGGCGATGAGGCTCTTTCCCCTGCCGGGGCGGAGATTTGTCGCCATATCATCACTTCTTGGCCGAGATGACCTTGGTCACGTCGCTTTCCAGAATGGAACCCAATTTCTGAACGAAGGCCGTGTTCGGAAGGGTCGCTGAAACACCGGTGCGGATGGCCGCAGGACGGTCCTGTCCGGCACGCATCGGATCGCTGATGATGACATCCTTTCCTCCCATCAGGGATGTGGGAATTATCTCGTGGACCGTGAATCCACCGGTACCCCTCTTGGCGACAAGAACGGAACATCTTTTCTTTCCCGTCTCTCCGAACGGGGTGTCCGCAAGCCAGACCTCCCACTGTTTCGGGACGTTCTTGGTGTTTCCGCCGGGCTTGTAGTTGACCTTCATAGCGTGCTGGATGTGTTTACAGGATAAAACACATCGGACGAATGAACGATGAAAAAACACAAATGGCGCGGAGAGGGAGATTTGAACTCCCGAGGGATTACTCCCACAAGATTTCCAGTCTTGCGTCTTACCGGGCTGGGCTATCTCCGCTTGTGTAAAGCGTCGTATTTGATTCTTACATAAAAAGATTGGGCTGGGTCCGGCCTCGGATTTTGAAGATATCTGCCCTGCGGTCCCTCAGATGGGGTCTTTTTTCTCTCGCGGAGCGTATTACATCCGGATCGATGTCCACCGTGAGGACTTCTTCTTTGGACGCGGCCCCGGCCGCCGTCTCGCCGGTCGGGAGGTATACCGAAGAGCCTCCGAAGAAGCGGGTGTCGTTGAATTCCCCGATGTTGTTACAGAACACCATGTACACGGTATTCTCCAGGGCCCTGGCGGGCAGCATGGTCTTCATGACCCTTTCGGACTGTTCGGCGGAGGCGCTTGCCATGAGGATCGCATCCGCTCCGTTGACAGCATAGTATCTCGACAGTTCCGGGAAGAAGATGTCATAGCAGATGATGAGTCCGAATTTCATCCCTTTCCATTCCACCATAACGGGGCGATCGCCGAGGGCGAACATGCTTTCATCATACTTTCCGAAGTTGGCAAGATGCATCTTTTCGTATGTCTGGGTCTTTTCAGATGTGATGAAAACGAGAGTGTTGCAGATGCGCCCGTTCCTGCGCAGAGGCATCCCCATCGCTACAGCGGAATCGTGTTCTCTGCAAAGGGACTGAAGCTCTTTCACGGCATTTTCCAATACTGCATCATCAGGTATTTCGGACCCGTAGCCGGTGAGGAACATCTCCGGGAATAGGAAGATGCCGCCTTTTGCGGAATACATTATCTTACGGATTTTCTGCAGGTTCGCATCTGCATTATGCAGGGACTCCGCCTGGCACACCGTCACCTTTACCATGCGGGAAACAACCCGTTCCGCTTATTTGGATTTGACCAGTTATGCTTAATTACTGCCCCGCAGATTAGCGGAATATGGAATTCAGGGGCCTTCACCGGATAACCCGCGCAGATGCCGATTCGTTGGAATCTTTTATCGCAAGGACTGCGGAACGCACCGGTGCTGCAGGCGCCGTGGTGGGCATCAGCGGAGGTATCGACTCTGCTGTGGTGGTGAAGCTGTGCGCAGATGCCCTGGGTCCTGAAAACGTTCAGGCTATCTTCATGCCCACTGACGTCACTCCGGAGGACGATTACCGTCAGACCCGTATGATGTGCGAAATGTGGAATATCCGTTATGAAGTGGTGAACATCCAGCCCGCCGTCGATGCGTTCACCCCCATGATCCACAGGGAAGGGGACGATCCGCTGCAGATGGGTAATATGATGGCCCGCTGCAGAATGATAGTCCTGTATGACCGTGCAAGGAGGTCCAGATCTCTCGTGTATGGTACCACCAACCGCAGCGAGTACCTGATGGGGTACATGACCAAGTTCGGGGACGGTGCCGAGGATGTCACTCCTATGTTCGATCTTTATAAGACCCAGGTGTGGCAGATCGCGGAGATCATCGGGGTCCCGCAGGAGATCATAGACAAGGTCCCCACTGCAGGTCTGTGGAAAGGGCAGACCGATGAGGATGAGATGGGCGTGACATATCGCGCCCTCGATCTGGCACTTAATATCATGGAGCAGGGTGGCGATGATAAGTCCGTGGCTGATGTGGCGAATATTCCTGTTTCAAAAGCAAAGGAGATACGTTCGCAGGTGGCGCATATGGAACACAAACACGGTCCCTCCATCCTGCCCGACGTCCGTATCGGAAGGGACTGAACTCACTCATTTTCAGTGCCTGGGTCTTCTTCGATATCTTCGGGTTCCGGTTCGGGAGCGACCTCTTCCGTAAATCCAGCTTCGGGAATGAAGATCGTGACGGTCGTTCCGACGCCGAGAGTGCTCTTGACCGTAAGTGTTCCGTTGCACATGGCCTTCAGCCTTTCCCTTGCGCTGGATATTCCGATGTGCGCCCTGCCGTCGTTGGGTGCAGGAGCATTAGGATCATAACCCACTCCGTTGTCGATGACCTTGATCATGTGTCCGTCCTCGACAGCCTCGGAGACGATGATGACCCTTCCGCCACCCTCACGCTTGGAAACCCCATGTCTCACTGCATTCTCCACCATGGTCTGAGCGGTCAGTGCAGGTATCACAAAACGTCTGTCGTTGATGTGCCAGACGACATCAAGTTTATCCTTGAAACGCAGTTTCTCCAGGCTAAGGTACGTTTCGATGTGGTCCAATTCCTTACTGAAAGGAATGGGATGAGGGTTGTTGATCGTGTTCAGATTCGTCCTCAGGTAAGCTGCGAAATCGATGATAGCATCCCTGGTCTCCGGAGGATTGCCTTTGATGTTTACAATGGATGTCAGAGCATTGTACAGGAAATGGGGCTGCATCTGGGTGACCATCGCATTGAACTTCAGGTCCGCAAGCTCGGTGTTCTTCTTGGCGATGAGGACCTCTTTCTTGGAGAGCACCTCACTGCGGTAGATGTAATTGTTCGAGAATGAAATAATGAGAATGAGTACCGGGATGAGGTAGACCGGTGAAAGGTCCATCGCAATGTTATCTATGATGTACAGGGTCCAGGTGGCCGCCAATATGATTGCAGCAACGATCCTTTCGCGGCGGTCGTCATCATATCTGAACACGGTCAGCAGGGCGATGCTACCTATTCCATGGGCGCACAAGAGATACACGGCACGGAGCGGCCCGCGGACTACCTGGCCTTCGCTGTCGATATCGAAAAGGATATTGAAGACGAAGTTGATCGCCATCAGAATCAGTGCGAAGAAGGCGATTGAGTTCGCCAGGGTGTAGAAGAATGCTGACTTCTCCTCTGAGAGGTGTATGTTCACGAACAGGTACCTCATATACAGCAGGGAGATGAGGAGGAAAAGCAGATTCTTCGCCAGATATGCGAGATAATTCCAGGTTGCCAGGCCCGGTATGCCCTCCATAAATCCGGTGAGGCAGTCGAACGCCAGGACCAGGGCGGCTAGACAGAACAGGAAGATCTGCAGATCGTTATGCATTGTCTTGCGTTTGTCGAGTGCAATGGCCGATGAAATGATAAGGATGTTCAGCAGGGCGATGAAATCCATTGTCAGACCCATCAGCATCAGATCGTTGTGGGCCACGGTGAGATTTTTGTAGACACAGTACAGCGAGATCGTTATGCATATGGTTATGACAAGCAGCTCCAACGGCCTGAGTGTTTCTGAGTGGTCATCCAGGAATTTCATCTGTAAACGTAAGTCCATCTGAGTATGGGTATATAATGTCAGTTCCTAACAGGTATTAATCCATGTATTGATCTCATTGTCTGGGACATATGATTTTCATATTTCGCATCAGAATTTTAGCGGATATCAAATCCATCGAGTTCTGCATGATACCGTTCCGTTGGATATGTATATGAGGTACCATTGCGGAGACCCATTTAGATTTAGGACTACGGAAAGGTTGGTTTCCTCAATAGGGCAATGACCTTACTCCCCCTCTGAATTCACTTCTTCAACAAGGATTTTTGCTGTCCGGGGGGGGGGGTGGCGACCTTTTGCCTTGCTCTTCTGGCTCAGGAATGAAAATGGTGACCGTGGTTCCGACGCCGAGAGTGCTCTTGACCGTAAGTGTTCCGTTGCACATGGCCTTCAGCCTTTCCCTTGCGCTGGATATTCCGATGTGCGCCCTGCCGTCGTTGGGTGCAGGAGCATTAGGATCATAACCCACTCCGTTGTCGATGACCTTGATCATGTGTCCGTCCTCGACAGCCTCGGAGACGATGATGACCCTTCCGCCACCCTCACGCTTGGAAACCCCATGTCTCACTGCATTCTCCACCATGGTCTGAGCGGTCAGTGCAGGTATCACAAAACGTCTGTCGTTGATGTGCCAGACGACATCAAGTTTATCCTTGAAACGCAGTTTCTCCAGGCTAAGGTACGTTTCGATGTGGTCCAATTCCTTACTGAAAGGAATGGGATGAGGGTTGTTGATCGTGTTCAGATTCGTCCTCAGGTAAGCTGCGAAATCGATGATAGCATCCCTGGTCTCCGGAGGATTGCCTTTGATGTTTACAATGGATGTCAGAGCATTGTACAGGAAATGGGGCTGCATCTGGGTGACCATCGCATTGAACTTCAGGTCCGCAAGCTCGGTGTTCTTCTTGGCGATGAGGACCTCTTTCTTGGAGAGCACCTCACTGCGGTAGATGTAATTGTTCGAGAATGAAATAATGAGAATGAGTGCCGGGACGAGGTAGATCGGCGAAAGGTCTTTTGCTGCATTGTCTAGGAAGAAAACGGTCCATCCCGATGCCAGCATGATCACAGCCACGATCCTTTCGCGCCTGTCATCATCATACTGTATCGCGGCAATAACTGTCACCGATCCGAGGATCATGTATATCAGGATATACGCAAAGCGAAGTCCTCCGCGGATGACATATCCCAGACTGTCGATTTCGAAAATAATGCCTGTGCTGACGTTGACTGCAAGTGCCACTATTGCCAATACCACCATCACATTTGTCAGGATATAACGGGGCCTGGCCTTTTCCGCCGGGAGTTTTATGCTTTCGAACAGATATTTGGTGTAGAACGCACAGGTCAGAACGAGGAGCAGGTTCTTCAACACATATGAAACGTAGTTAACTCCGGCCAGATCTCTGCGGCCCTCCAAGAATCCTGTAAGGGAATCGAACATCAGCAGCAGCGACGACATAAAGAACAGAAACATCTGAAGGTCGTTGTGCAGGGCCTGGCGTTTATCCAGGGTCAATGCAGCGACGATGATGAGTATATTGAGCGTCGCAATAAAATTGAGCGTCATACTCATCAGCATCAGATCATTGTGCTGATTATCAAGGAATCCGTACATGCAATTTGCAGTGACAGCCAAACACAATATTGTCGTCACCAAGTAAATTGGACGGAGGATGTTCGAATGATTGTTCAGGAATTCCATGCGTAAACGTAAGCCCATCCACGTCTGAATATATAATGCAAGTTCCTAACGGATGTTGATTTCCGCTCAATTTTTCATATCTGGCACATGGAATTTTCATTTTTCGGACCGAAATCAATCCTGCTGAAAAACAGGCCTCCCGACAGGGTCCGGTATATCCGCAGATGACATATTCACTCCATTTCTACGCAATAGGACTTATAATCCATTGTGTATGTCACCACATAATCCGACGGGGAATTTCATTGGGCGCTATTGACGAAGATATGCTGTATGTTTTTGTCGGTGGCAGGAAGCTCAGACGTGGTTACACCACCGGGTCCTGTGCCGCCGCCGCATCCAAGGCCGCAGTGCAGATGCTTTTGTCAGGGAAGCAGGTCGCGGAGGTGGAACTTCTCACTCCGCGCGGCATTTTGATACATGTTCCGATCGAAGAGATATCGATCTCCCGGGACTCCGTCTCCTGTGCGGTCCGCAAGGACGGAGGGGACGATTCCGACGACACCACCGGGGCCCTGATCTTTTCGGAGGCGAGGTTCTCATCATCCGACGGGGTGCACGTGGACGGAGGTATCGGTGTAGGAAGGGTCACCAGAAAAGGTCTCGACCAGCCCCCCGGCAACGCCGCCATAAATCATGTTCCGAGGAACATGATCGTGGAATGCGTGGAGGATGTCTGTTCCGCAATGGAACATTCGGGCGGGATAGACATCACAATATCCGTTCCCGAGGGGGAGACCATTGCCAGAAGGACGTTCAATCCCCGTCTCGGTATCGTCGGAGGAATATCCATTCTCGGCACCAGCGGGATCGTGGAACCTATGAGCGAGACCGCCCTGCTCGGTTCGATAAAAGCAGAGATGAAGGTCTTCATGGCCGACGGGAGGAAGTATCTTCTCACCGTGCCCGGCAACTACGGGAAGGATTTCGTGAAGGCATATCCCGCATTGGAAGGACAGCAGCCCGTCGAATGCAGTAACTTCATCGGGGATTTTCTCGACATGGCACTGGAATCCGGTGCCGAAGGAGTTCTTCTGGTGGGAAATCTCGGAAAATTGGTGAAACTGGCAGGCGGGATCATGAACACCCATTCCCGTAACGCGGACTCCAGGATGGAGATCCTGGCCTCCAATGCCATTCTGGCAGGTGCGGACACCGATACCGCCAAGAGGGTCCTCGGATGCATCTCCACCGACGATGCATTGGAGGTTTTGAATGAAAAAGGTTTGATCGGACCCACCATGGAGATCCTCATTCCGAAAATAGAGTACAGTATGAGCCACCGCGTGAAAGGCGACCTGGAGGTCGGTGCGGTGGTGTTCTCCTCCGAATTCGGTATTCTGGGACAGAGTCCCTCCGCATCGGAACTTATACGCAAGATAGAGTTGAGACAGTGAAGATCAGGATAATTGCATTTTCGACCAACGGGTGCGTTCTGGCACAGAAACTTCTTGATGTCTGCAGGAAACATGATGCCGAAGCGGTCGCCAAGACCACTGCTGACAGGGTGGGCATACACGCACTGGAAGGTTCTGTGAGGAACTGGACCAAAGAAGGGTTCGAGACGGCTGACGCATTGATATTCATCGGAGCCACTGGAATCGCGGTGAGGCACATCGCCCCGTTCATCAAGAGCAAGGATGTGGACCCTGCCGTCCTTTCAATAGACGAGAAGGGACGTTTCGTCATCCCGCTGTTATCGGGCCATATCGGCGGAGCCAATATGATCGCCAATATACTGTCGCTGAGCATCGGCGCCATTTCTGTGGTGACCACTGCAAGCGACATCAACGGCAAGATAGCCATAGATGTGTTCGCGGTCAATAACAATTTGACCATAACCTCATTCCACAATGCGAAGATGGTCGAAGCCCGTATCCTCGCTGGAGATCCGGTGGGATTCGTATCGGACGTCCCGATGAAAGGGGAGAAACCACCTGAACTGTCCGGATCTGCGGATTCCGCCACAGGCGTGTATGTCGGATCCAGGGAACTCACTCCGTTCCCTCTCACACTGAAACTCGTTCCGCGCGACCTGGTCCTCGGTATCGGGTGCAGAAAGGGCACTCATCTGTCCGACATCGAAGGTATGTTCGGAAAGGCCATGGAGAAGATCGGCGCGTCCATCGACCGTATCCGTGCCATTGCAAGCATCGACATAAAATCGGAGGAACCGGGACTGCTGGAGTTCGCTTCCGTCCACCGTCTTCCCATAACATTCTATTCTGCAGAGCAGCTCAATTCCGTGGAGGGCGAGTTCTCCTGGTCTGGATTTGTGAATTCTGTCACCGGAGTGGACTGCGTCTGCGAGCGTTCCGCTGTGAAACTGTCGGACGGAGGACAGCTGGTCCTCAGAAAGTTCGCCGGCGACGGGGTCACCATCGCAGTGGCCAAAGAGGAATTCTCAATTGATTTTTCGAGGTGATGATCTGAAAGGAAAGGTATTGGTGTTCGCCGGGACCACAGAAGGAGGCGACATCAGCGCCCTTCTGGCCGGAAACGGTGTGAAGGTCCACGCCTGTGTGGCCACGGATTACGGACGTACCTCTGTGAAAGAGGGGGAGAACGTCGAAGTGTCCTCGCGTCCGCTGACCCCGGAGGAGATGCGGTCGCTGATGAAGGAGTATCCAGTGGTGGTGGATGCCACCCACCCCTATGCCACGAGGATCACCGGGCACATCAAGGAAGCATGTGCCGACACCGGTGCGGAGTACATCCGTCTCCTGCGTCCCGGTCTCTCTGCCGAAGGCGACGGGATCGTTCGTGTACCCGACACGGAATCCGCGGTGGAATTCCTGAAGAATGCCGAAGGGAACGTGCTGCTGACCACCGGCAGCAAGGAACTCGTCAAGTTCACGGCCATCCCGAATTACAAGGAACGTGTGTTCGCCCGTGTTTTGTCGCTTGCTTCGAACATTGCGGAATGTGCGGTGAACGGTTTCGAAGGAAGGAACCTCTTCGCCATGCAGGGTCCGTTCTGCGAGGAACTGGATTACGGAATGCTGGTGCAGACCAAGGCGAAATATCTCGTCACCAAGGATTCCGGGGCACCCGGAGGATTCGATGAGAAACTGCGTGCGGCCGAACGTGCAGGTGCCACTGTGGTGCTCATCGGCAGGCCCACCGAGGAGACCGGAAAGGATTACGATGCGGTGGCGGAGGAACTGTCCCGCAGGTTCGGATTCGTATATGAGAGGAAACCGCGCAGACTGTCCGTGATCGGTATCGGGGTGGGTCCCGGGACCGGACTGACCTCTGCTGCGCTCAATGCCCTCCGCAGGTCCGACCTGGTGGTCGGTGCCGACCGTATGATCGGCATTCCCGAGGCCGCAGGCAAGAGGAAACTGTGCGAATACGCTCCTTCGAAGATCTTCGCATATCTGAAGGAACATCCTGAGTTCAGCGACATCGCGATCCTCGTTTCAGGTGATGTCGGGTTCTACAGTGCAGCTAGATCTATTCTTTCCACAGTAGATCCATCCTTGTATCAGGTCGACCTTCATTGCGGTATCTCCTCCGTTCAGTATCTATGTGCCAGAGCGGGGATTCCGTGGCAGGATGTGCTGCTTCTGAGCGCCCACGGGAAGATGGCGAACATCGCCGGAAACGTGAAACGCAACCCTGCCGTGTTCACCCTGCTCAACGGGGCCGAGGGAGTACGCGAGATGTGTTCCCAGCTGATCGAATACGGGCTTCCAGAGGTGGAGGTCGCTGTGGGATGCGATCTCGGATATCCCGAAGAAAAGTACGTTTACGGGAAACCGTCCGAGGTCCTCGATTCAGAACTCGGAACACTGTGCGCCGCTTTGATCTTCAACCCCTGTACCGACGACAGGAACCCCATCTTCATTCCTGACGCGGAGTTCATCCGCGGAGACGCACCCATGACGAAGGCTGAGGTGCGTTCGCTCTCGGTGGCGAAACTGAAACTCAAATCTGGGTCTGTTGTATATGATATCGGTGCCGGTACAGGTTCCGTGTCCGTGGAGATGGCATTGGTGGCCTACAACGGAACTGTTTATGCTGTCGAGAAGGAGGCTGCTGCTGCAGACCTCATCGAACAGAACAAGAGGAAGTTCTGCGCCCCCAATATCGAGGTCGTCCGCGGTCTCGCACCCGAGGCGATGAAGGACCTTCCCGCCCCCACACATGCGTTCATCGGCGGTTCGTCAGGCAATCTGAAGGAGATCGTGAATGAGGTGCTTTCCAAGAATCCGGTCGCCAGGATCGTGGTGAATTCAGTGACCCTGGAAACAATTTCCGAAGTGCTGGCACTTTGTGATACATGCAATGTGGAGCAGGAGGAGATAGTGTGCGTCAACATCTCCAATGCGCGTCATCTGGGGAGATACAATCTCATGACCGCCCAGAATCCGGTGTACATCGCGGTGTTCAGGGGGCGGACCGTTTGAGTCTCGCCCGCTTCATGATAGCGGCACCTGCCAGCGGAAGCGGGAAGACCCTCATCACCTGCGGGATCCTCCAGGCTCTGGTCAACAGGGGTCTGAAGGTCTCTTCGTTCAAATGCGGGCCGGATTACATCGATCCGATGTTCCATTCCAAGGTCATCGGCACCAGATCCAGGAATCTCGATTCATATTTCTGCGACGATGACACATTAAGATATCTTTTCTGCAGATCCGCCGAGCCTTCTGACATCTCCGTGATCGAAGGTGTTATGGGTTTCTACGACGGGATCCGTGCGGCGGCCACCGAAGGAAGTTCCCACGAGGTCTCTCGCAAACTGGACGCTCCCGTCGTCCTTCTGGTGAACTGCAAAGGTGCCAGTGTGTCCTGCGTGCCTGTGATCAGGGGATTCAAAGAATTCCGGGATAACAACATCCGCGGGGTCATCCTCAACAACATGAGCCCCGGAGTGTTTGCGGACATCAAACCCATGATCGAGTCCGAACTGGGGCTGAAGGTCATCGGATATGTTCCCAAACTGAAGGACATCAATCTCGAAAGCAGACATCTGGGTCTTGTACTTCCGGGAGAGATAGAGTCTTTGAAAGAGGACCTGAACAGGCTTGCCTCGATTTTGGAGGACACCTTGGACATCGATGCTCTGATCTCCCTTGCAGATGGGGCGCCTGAGATTTCAGGTGTCGCACCGGAACACGGCGTCCTGAAGGAAAAGGTCAGGATCGGTGTTGCGGAGGACGAGGCCTTCTGTTTCACCTACCAGGACAATCTGGCGCTTCTCGAGGAGTGCGGAGCGGAGCTCGTTCCCTTTTCCCCGATCAAAGACCCAGCACTGCCGGAAGGCATCTGCGGGGTGATCTTCTCGGGAGGATACCCTGAGCTTCACGGAGAGGCTCTTTCCTCGAACACTTCGATGCTAAAGGATGTCAGGGAGAAGATCCTCGGAGGCCTGCCCTGTATGGCCGAGTGCGGCGGATTCATGTATCTTCACAAGAAAATGGAAGGTTCCGACGGTGTCGTGAGGGATATGGTCGGTATTATCGACGGTGAAGTGCACAACACCGGGAAACTGATCCGTTTCGGATACGTGACCCTCACTTCTGAAGACAATGACTCGGTCCTCGGTACCGGGTGCAGGGGCCACGAATTCCATTATTGGGACAGTAGTGACTGTGGTTCCTCGTGGAAAGCAGTGAAAACCTCCGCCAAAGAATACAGGTGCGGTCACGAGGACGGAACCCTCGTGGCAGGCTATCCGCACCTTTATTACTATTCCAACCCCGATGTGGCATATCGCTTTGTTTCAAGATGTGCCAGATACGGAAAAACAGAATGAGTTTTATCGGGGGTTATCCCCCGATTCAGATCTCCAGTCCGCCCATCAGCGCGCTGGTGATAGCGGAGACGACCGCGACCAGCAGAAGACCCAGGATGAGGACGGAGATCTGTCCGAAACCCTTGTCCTTGTGGTGGAACGCCTCAGGCACCATGTCGCACAGGGTGACGAACATGAAGATTCCCACCGAGAAGCAGAGTGCGGGTCCGGCGAAGTCCATGTTTCCGGAGTTCATTCCGATGTAGGAAATGACCGTGGCGATAGGCGAGATCACGCTGAAGGCAATGATGAATTTCCACGCACTCTTCTTGTTCTCTGACATGAGGAGGGTGGATGCAAGAGAGAACACGACGACTGCTTTGTGGAGACACAGGGCGATGAGGACCATGATCCCGACCTCTTCTCCGGCGACGAATGCGGCAGCAAGTGCCAGACCGTCGAAGAACGAGTGGATCGCAAGTCCTGCGAATGCGGACAGTGAGGTCACAGTGTGTGCTTTTTCCTCGGCGCAGTCCTCCTCCACCTGAAGATACCTCTTGACGAAGAAGTCAATAACAAGGAGAAGAACGAATCCTATGAGGATCATATAACTGGCGATCTCGAAACTGTATCCGGCATCGTCGGTCCTTTCCAGGGCCTCAGGCATCAGCATGATGAAAAGTACTCCGATCATCACACCTGTGCTGAAGGTGATGAGGAGGTGAAGGTTGCTTGGGCTTTTCTTGATACGAAAGGGAAGCCTTCCCGCGAGCAGTGTGATCAGTAGAATGACGACCGCGAAGATCGTCACCTTGAGCAGTTCATCCATGAAATACGACTCTGTTTTCGATTATTAATAATTGTTCAAGATGTTATTAACAATTCGGCCTAAGTCGAAAAGTTATTATTAATTTCAGAGAATTTTATTAACTTTTCAGGCGTATTGGTCATTATGTCCATTATCAGCATTTCTCTCAGCGACGAGAACGTTCAGGATCTGGATCAGATCCAGAAAGTGTTCGGTCTGAAGGGCCGCAGCGATGCCGTCCGCGCGGCCATAAATTCAGCCAAATCGGAGCTTCAGGACCTCGAGGACCTCACCGATACCGTCGAGGGTGTGCTGATCACCGTCCGTCATGATCACGCCGATCCATGGATGGGTGTTATACAGGCAAAATACGTCGGATCGATAAAGACCCAGGTGCACACACATCTCAAGGACAAGAAGTGTCTTGAGGTCATGGTCGTCTGCTGTCAGGCCGATGAGCTGAGAGAGATTATGCATGAGATCCGGGCCTCCGGCAAGGCGGATTATGTGAGGTTCGTCCGCAGCTGAGAAAAACCATGTCCTACATCTGTCCGCGATTGGTTTAAGTATTCTGAATCCTATGGACCGATAAGGATGGAATGCAGATGTGGGGATCACACTTATTTGGAGGATTAGGTGCATTATTTGGACGTTCGTCAACTGCCGTTTCTGAGGAGAGCTCAGAGGCGACCGACATCGACGTCGAGACCGCTCCTGGAATGACCGGTGCTGGGGATTATGAACCGCATGAGGTTGAGACCGGCAATGGCAAGGCGAGGATCTTCGTCGCCAGGCGCACCTCTTCTTACTTCGACGAGGATGAGGAATACAGTCCGACCATTGTCTCGGCACCGAGACAGAACATTACTTACAGTCACCGCAGGACCCTGGCCGACACTCCCGTCGGAGAGTCGCCCGCGGACCTGTTCATCAACGCTCTCCGGAAGCCTGCCCGCCAAATTACTGCCGACATGGAACCGGTCATCATCAGGAAGGAGCGCATCGCACCTTCGCCTGTCTTCGAAGAACCCGTTGTGGTCGCACCTGTTGCAGAACCCATCATCGAAATCGCGGTGCCCATCGTGGATACGACCGTTTCGGCTGAGGCAGTCGCAGAGCCGGAACCCGTCGTCACTGTCGCCGACGTCGTTACCGAGGTCAGCATCGCCGACGTCATTCCCGAAGCGGCCGTCGACGAATCCGTGTTCGTAGACTTCGAGATCATGGCATCCGCGGTCGAATGTGCACTTGCACACGCTGAAGAGCCTGAAACCAACAATCAGCTTGCAATCCTCGAGGAGATCGTCGCAGCCGAGCCTGTTGCAGAGCCGGAACCCGTTGTCGAAGTACCCGTCGAGATCGAGTCTGTCGGGGAGACCGTCGAATCCGTTCAGGAAGTTCCTGCGACCTGCGCACTGCCTGCACCTAAAACGGTCATGCTGGCACTTCCACCCAGACTTGAGATCACAAGCCTGCCTGCAGCTCCCGAAGCGGCCGAAGAGCCTGTTCAGGAGACCGAACCGGTCCAGGTCACCCCCTCTCTTCCCGAGAGGATCGAGGTCGAACCCCTTGAGCCTGTAACACAGGAGACCCAGATCACTGAATTCGCGAACCCTGTCGCTCCCGTGGAGGCCACCGCCACATCCGCCGGTGCCGTGCAGGAGCCTGTCACTGTCGAAACCCTGGTGGACGTCTCAACCGCTTCCGCACTTGAACTCGAGGATCCGAACGATGTCCTTCTGGCGTTCTATCCCGAGCTCAGGAACGAATCCGATGAGATGACCCTGACCTCGATGGACATCAACAGGCCTTTCCCTGAGGATGCGCTTGACAAGACCGAGTGCACCTTCAAGCTAAGGATCCGCCGTGTGTACCCCACCTATAACGGGTATATGCGCCATATCGCCAATCACTGAAACCTTTTCCCGGCCTTCACGGCCACCTTTTTCTTTTCCGATTTTATATATACTTGCGTAAGTTTCGTCCTGTATGGAGACACTTGAGCTGGCACCAATCATCATGATGTTGCTGGTTATTTTTGTCGTAGCACGCGTATTTTCAGCCATTGTTGAGAGGTTCGGATTCCCCGGCCTCATCGGAGAGATCGTCGCCGGTATTGTCATCGCGAATCTCGCCCTCAACGGCGACACCCTGCTTGACTTTCTTGGCATTGTGATGGAGAATCCCTCGAAAGGGATCGTGGGAAACGATCTTTACTCGATCCTGTACACCTTCTCTGAGATCGGTGTGATATTCCTTTTGTTCTCTGTAGGTCTGGAGACCCGGGTGAAGGACCTTCTGGGTTCCGGTAAGACCGCCATGCTCGTGGCGACCTTGGGGGTCATCGTTCCCTTCATCCTCGGATTCACGTTCATCCAAGTGAGCGAGGGCAACTTCCACCACGCCATGTTCCTCGGAGCGGCCATGGTGGCCACCAGTGTCGGTATCACCGCACGTGTCATCAAGGACATGCATCTGATGGACAAGAAGGAGTCCAGGATCATCATTTCGGCCGCTGTCATCGACGATGTGCTCGGAATGGTCGTTCTCGCCATTGTCAAGGGGATGGCAGGTTCCAGCGGAGGCATCGACCCCGTTGGATTGACTGTAATCATCCTTGAAGCCGTCGTGTTCGTCGTCGGAGTGATAATGGTTGCCAAGCACCTCGTGCCCAGGATCGTCGAGGCATGGATCCGTTCCAATGCCAACCGCGAGAAACCCCGCAAGGCCCCCAGCCCTCTGTCGCTTGCCCTTGTCGTCTGTTTCTTCTTCGCCTGGCTGGCGGAGGAGATCGGTCTCGCCGCCATTATCGGTTCGTTCCTCGGAGGAATGCTTTTCGCTGAGTATGCCGAAGAATCCGGTCTCAGCCGCAAGTTCGATGCACTCACCACCTTGTTCATTTCCTACTTCTTCGTCATGGTTGGACTCAAGGTGGATGCGAGCGCCCTGGGAAGTTCGAAGGTCCTTATCGACATCGTTGTCGTGCTGATCCTCGCCGTGATCTCCAAGTACATCGGATGCGGACTCGGTGCGAAGATCGGGGACAAGACCCTGGGCAGGGATTCTATCAACATTGTCGGTGTGGGTATGATCCCCCGCGGAGAGGTCGGAATCATCGTGGCTTCCATCGGTCTGAGCATAATGGTCGATGGTGCGCCTGCACTTTCCGCTGAACTATATTCCGTTATCGTCGTCATGGCCGTCGCATCGACCATCATTGCACCGCCTCTTCTTTCCCGTGCGTTTAAGAAGAAATACTCTGAACCGGAAGAAGAGCAGGTCATATTGGAATGAGTTTCTTATTTTCCTGAGGGGTCTCCGGGCCCCTCCCATAAGTTCTTCTTTTTGATCCGGGGTTTGGGCGGCCAGACTCCGAAACCCCATACATCACTTTCGGCGACCTCTCCCTGTTAAAGATATAACCTCTGAGCAACATCGATTTCTGTGAAACAGAAAAACCTGCTTTGATCGGAAGGTGTTGCTGTCTGTTTTTATAGTCGGTGGAACAATATACAAAATATGGCAGAGGGGTGGGAGAGATTGAGGATACCGAGAGGGAAGGATGATTTTTAAAAACTGCGTGATAACGGATACTATTTCGTTGATAAATCTGAACTTATCTCAGACATTATCCGTGATGGAATTCAAGAAGGCCAAATCCGGCGATGAGAAAGAATCCGAACGTCTGGCACATGA
>CAVATL010000019.1:0-27584 GCA_963591575.1 Candidatus Methanomethylophilaceae archaeon | reverse complement strand
ATCGGGAAACATATGATGGGATCCTCAACATATTCCGCAGTTTCTACTCTCGGGCACTTAAAGGCAATGAAAGTCTGACATTCGCTGTCGTGACCGGCGTCATGCAGATCGCCAAAGAAGGTATATTCTCCGGATTGAACAACCTCGATGTGAACAACATCTTCGGAACACGGTTCGATGAAAGATACGGTTTCACCGAATCGGAGGTCAAAGAACTCTGCTCATATTACGGCCATCCTGAAAAATTCGATGAAGTAAAAGAGTGGTATGACGGATACCGTTTCGGAGATGCCGAGATATACAATCCCTGGAGTGTCATGTCCTGTATTCTGGAAAATTTCTCTACAGATGCATACTGGGCAGGAACCAGCGGAAACGACATTATCGACACCCTTCTGAAAAATTCCGATGAAAAGACATTCAAAGACCTCCATGCCCTCAGCAACGGAGAGTCCGTTCTGAAACCGCTGGTACCGACCGTCGCAATGGATGATCTGAAGATCGAACCTAGTGCTGTGTTTTCCGTATTCACGGTTTCTGGATATCTGAAAGCGATTCCCGCCGAACATGACTATCTTCTCTCCATACCCAATCGCGAGATGTATTCAGCGTTCTACAGGCATCTTAAAAGGTTCCTGTTCCACGGTGGGCCCGATCCCTTCGCACCGTTCCTGGACGCGTTGGAAGCAGGTGATACCGTGAAGATCAAAGGATCATTGGATATCTTCTTCCAGAATTTCTCATTCCTGCTACTGAAAGATGAAGGATATTACCATGCCATCCTTGCAGTGATGGTACTCAGCCGTGAAGGGAAATACACAATTATGATCGATCGCGAAACCGGTGACGGAAGACATGACATCTTCATGAAGAACAGATTCCCCAAATATCCCAACATTGTCGTTGAAGTGAAAAAAGCCGACTCCGTAGCAACTGATAAGACAGTTCAGCACCTCGCGCAAGAAGCATTGGACCAGATCCATGAAAAAGGCTATTGCAGGGGCCTGAAAGGAAAAACTTTCCTGTACGGAATCGCATTTAAGGCAAAAACTGCCACAGTGCTCTTCGAAGAAACCGACATCTGATCGCATCTTTGATTTCGGAATTATCAATGATATCCGATTCAGAAACCGGAACGCACAATAGATTCCCAACAGAATACGAAACAATAAGAAGAATGAGTGGACTGGGCGCGATTTGAACGCGCGACTTCTTGCTTGCAAAGCAAGCGATCTTCCAGCTGATCTACCAGCCCGTTATTTCCCATGATTGAGGTCACCAATATAAATTTTTCTGAACATCCGGACTGATACAGAATTATATACGGTTCCAACTTACCAGAACTTGTCAGATACCCAGGTATACGGAAGGTTATCATGTACACTCTCGGTAAGAAATTGAAATTCACGCTCTATGGAAAGAGCCACGGCCCCTGTGTCGGCTGCATCCTCGAAGGCGTCCCCAAGAACGTCCCCGTGGACCTGAACAAGATGGCGGAAGAGCTCGCGCTGCGCAAACCTTCCAAGGGAATCGGAACAGACCGTGTCGAGACCGACCTTCCTGAGATCGTCGGCGGGATCCAGAACGGAAAGACCGACGGGAACGACATTATACTGAAGATAATGAACGGAAACGTCGATGATTCGAAGTATCTGCCGTTCATGGAGACTCCCAGACCCGGACATGCCGACCTTCCCGCACTTCTGGACCTCCCGAAATTCGACATTTGCGGCGGGGGGCAATTCTCCGGAAGACTGACCGCACCCATCGTCGCCGCAGGTAGCATCGCCAAAGAGATCCTTGCATCGAAAGGAATCCGCGTCGGAGCATTCTGCAGGTCCATCGGCACAGTCACCGATGAAAATGAAAGAACCCTCGAAGATGCAGTGAAGTCACGCGGCTTTTCCACCAGGGCCTGCACGAAGGAATTCGATGAGAAAATGTCCGAATGCATCCTGGCCGCCAGAAAAGACGCGGACAGCGTCGGCGGCATTGTCGAATGCGTCGTCACCGGCCTTCCGATAGGATTCGGCGGAATATGGTTCGAGTCATTGGATGCCGAACTCGCCGGCGCCATGTTCGGCATACCTGCATGCAAAGGCATCGAATTCGGAAAAGGATTCGAACTCACGAAAATGAGAGGGTCCGAATCCAACGACGCATACCGTTTCGAAGAGAACGGAAGGATCATAACAGTAACCAACAACATGGGTGGGATCGTCGGCGGAATGTCCGACGGAGCACCGCTGGTCTTCAGAACCGCATTCAAACCCACACCGTCCATCGGAAAAACCCAGAAGACGGTCAACATCAAGACAGGTAAGAATGCAGACCTGAAGGTCGAAGGAAGGCACGACCCATGCATCGCCCCGAGGGCTGTTGCAGTCGTCGAGGCCGTGACCGCATTGGTCATAGCGGATCAGATGGAGAGAGGACTTTGACCGAAGATTACCTCGATGTGAAAAGAAAAGAAATCGCCGAGTGCGACCGCCAGATCATGGTCCTTCTAAGGAAAAGACTGGACCTTGTCCTGGATGTAGGTCAGTATAAGGCAGAACACGGACTGGAGGTTAGAAACCACGAAGTGGAGCTGAAAGTGGCCGAAAGATACAGAAACCTTGCAGAAGAATTCGGATTCGATCCCGACCGTATCGAACTGATCTGCAGGATCATCATGCAGGAATCGGTCGCCAAAGAAAAAACTCTGCAGAACGGAGAATGAACATGACAGATGTTGCACAGGTCAAAAAGAAAATGCTGCTATTGACCATAGCGAGTGGAGCCATCCTGATCGCATTGACAGCAGCGATCGCTTTGGGATATTCCAGCATGAAAGATTCCGGACTTGTAATCTACATGATGGCGGCACCTATCATCCTGACCGTATTGGCGTTCGTGTTCGGATATCTTGATGTCAATGAAAAAATGAAAGATGACGACATCGAATACATCGTCCACAGGACGTACATTTTCGGTGGAGTCCTGTTCGCCATCACTATACTGGTGCTTGTTGCACTGTATATGTCTTGATTCCGGCCCTTTCGGGCCGGAAAACATTTTAAAAATCAGCCAAGGTAAGCGCCGCTTACACCGTTGCTGACAAGTTTCTGATATTTCTTCTGCACACCGGTGACGGGGCGCTGAACAATCTTGACCTTTGCAAGACGTGCTTTGATCTCCTCATCGGTAAGCCTTGCGTTGAGCTTCCTGTTGGGAATGTCGATATCAATGATATCTCCGTCCTGAAGTGCCGCAATGGGTCCGAGCTCGTAGGCTTCGGGGGATACATGTCCGATGGCTCCTCCGCGAGTGGCTCCGGAGAACCTTCCGTCGGTGATGAGTGCGACAGACTCTCCGAGTCCCATTCCCTGGATGATACTGGTCGGAGAGAGCATTTCGGGCATTCCGGGAGCTCCTTTGGGTCCCTCGTACCTGATGACGATGACATCTCCGGCCTGGATCTTTCCGGCGCGGATGGCTTCGTTTGCATCGAGTTCGGAATCAAAACACTTGGCCTTTCCGGTGAAGACCATCATCTTAGGGCTGACAGCGGCCTGTTTGATGACGGATCCGAGAGGAGCGATGTTTCCTTTCAGGATGGCAATTCCTCCCTGCTTGTGATAGGGGTTGTCAAGAGGTCTGAGAACCTCTTCGTCAAGGACCTTTGCGCTGTCTGCGATTTCAAAGATGGTCTTTCCGTTGCAGGTTGGCGCATCCTCGAGGAACTCTTTCAGCCTGTTGAGGATTGCAGGAACTCCCCCGGCGTTGTCGAGGTCCCTGATGTGGAAGGGTCCGGCAGGCCTGAGGCTGGTGATATGGGGGATGACACGGGAGATTTTGTCGAATTCCTCGATGTCAACAGGGCATCCGAATTCCTTGGAGATGGCAGGAATGTGGAGTGCAGTATTGGTGGATCCGCCGATGGCCATGTCCACGCAGATTGCATTGTGGATAGAGTGGGAGTTAAGGATGTCGCGGGGCTTGATGCCTTTCCTCACAAGTTCGACGATCTTCTTTCCGGTCTCTTTTGCAATAGCGAGCTTTTTCTCGTCAAGAGCAAGAGAGGTTCCGCATCCGGTCAGGGAGAGTCCCATGGCTTCAGTAAGGCACGCCATGGTGTTCGCAGTGAAAAGTCCGGAACAGCTTCCGGCACCAGGACAGGCGGCACACTCGACCTGGTGGAGGTATTCCTCATCAGCGGCTCCGACCTGGACCTTTCCGATGGCTTCGAAGACGGTCTGAAGGTCCATTCCTTTCTCGACGCCGTTTCCGGCCTCCATAGCACCGCCGGTGACGATCAATGCGGGGAGGTTCATCCTTCCAGCGGCCATCAGCATTCCGGGGGTGACCTTGTCACAGTTGCTGACTCCTACCCATCCGTCCATCGCATGGCCTTCGACCATGACCTCACAGCAGTCGGAGATGACCTCTCTGGAGATCAGAGAGTACCTCATTCCCTTGTGACCCATGGCGATTCCGTCGCAAACGGCAGGGGTTCCGAAGACAAAAGGCACTCCACCGGCCTCCTTGATACCTTCTTTCACCGCATCCACGATCTTGTTGAGGTGAATGTGTCCAGGAACGACCTCGTTCCAGGAGTTTGCGATACCGATGAAGGGTTTCTCGAAATCATCGTCTTTGAGGCCGTCCGCTCTGAGCAGGCTCCTTGCGGGGGCTGCATCGACACCGTGCTTGATGACGTCGCTTCTCATATTATCAAAGCACGACTAACCGCAACCTGTTTAAAAATAATTCTAAGGGACGGAAGTAAAGGTCAGTATTCTGTACAGAGATTTCAGCGTGCAGTTACGGTCAGACTTGCATCCACGTTAAAATACACTGAAATCCACACTGAGCAATACATCCTAAGGGGGGTGAACCCCGATAGAGATAAGACAGGAAAAACCTGAAAAAGGGTTTGAATCAGTTGCTGCGGAGCACGATCTCGATGTTGACTCCATCGGGAACGCTGATCCTCATAAGCTGCCTGAGAGCACGTTCATCCGCGTCGAGGTCGATAAGCCTCTTGTGGATGCGCATTTCCCACCTGTCGTAGGTTTCGCTGCCTTCTCCATCGGGAGATTTTCTGCATGCGACCTTTAACTTCTTGGTAGGGAGGGGGACGGGACCGCGGATTGCGACTCCGGTCCTCTCGGAGATGGCCTTGATCTGTCCGCAGACTTCGTCGACCATCTGGGGGTTGGTGCCACTGAGAGAGATTCTAGCACGCTGTGACATTAATATTCCTCGTTTATGAGACAGGGGAGGGGGAGGGCCCCCTCAGCCCCGAATGGAAAATCAGTTTGCGCGCTCGACTGCGGTGCAGACACCGGCAGCGACAGTCTGACCCATGTCACGGATTGCAAACCTTCCGAGCGGGGGGAAGTCCTTTGCAGGCTCGACGACGAGGGGCTTCATGGGTTTGAGCTTGACAACTGCGTTGTCACCGTTCTTCAGGAAGGACAGGTCAGTGAGGGGCTTTCCGGCACGGTTGGCGGAAACGATCTCGATGAACTGGCAGGCGACCTGAGCGGTGTGGACGTGGAACACAGGAGTGTATCCGACGGTGATGACGGAGGGATGGTTCAGCACGATGATCTGAGCGGTGAAGGTCTTGGCGACTGCAGGCGGGTTGTCCACAGGTCCAGCGACGTCTCCCCTCTTGATGTCGTTCTTGGCGACTCCACCGACGTTGAATCCGACGTTGTCTCCGGGCTCTGCCTTGGGGAGCTGCTCGTGGTGCTCCTCGATGGACTTGACGACTCCGGTGACGTGGGAAGGCTCGAAGATGACCTTCATGTTGGGGGTCATGACTCCGGTCTCGACACGGCCGACAGGAACGGTTCCGATACCGGTGATGGTGTAGACATCCTGAACGGGAACACGGAGGGGCTTCTCGGTGTGCTTCTCAGGGACGACAAGGCTGTCAAGTGCCTGGATAAGGGTAGGTCCGCTGTACCAGGAGGTGTTGGCGGATTTCTCCTTGATGTTGTCTCCCATGTATGCGGATACGGGGATGAAGGGGATGGTGTCGACCTTGTTTCCGACCATCTTGAGGAGCTTGATCATTCCTTCTTTGGCCTCGTTGTATTTGGCCTGGTCGTATTTGACTGCATCCATCTTGTTGATAGCAACGATGATCTGCTTGACACCGAGGGTGGTAGCAAGGAAGACGTGCTCTTTGGTCTGAGCCTGGGGACCCTCGATTGCGGAGCAGGTGATGATTGCTGCGTCTGCCTGGGAGGTACCGGTGATCATGTTCTTGACGAAGTCACGGTGTCCGGGTGCGTCGATGACGGTGAAGTAGTACTTGTCGGTCTCGAACTTCTTGTGGGCGACGTCGATAGTAACTCCCCTCTCCCTCTCTTCCTTAAGTCCATCCATGACCCAGGCGAAGTAGAAGGATCCTTTTCCTTTCTCCTCGGCTTCTTTCTTGTATTTCTCGATGATGTGGGGGTCGATTGCACCGGTCTCGAGCAGGATCCTTCCGGTAAGGGTGGATTTTCCGTGGTCGACGTGTCCGATGATGACTAAATTCATGTGCGGTTTGTTGCTTGCCATGTCTTGTCTCTCCTTAGTTATTTTTCAAACTTGGTTTTTGTCGATAAGGGTGTTTATATTTAAAGGTTTTAGAACCCCGCCTCACATACCAGCGTAGTAGCTGGCATCGTAGGGCTGGGGATTCATTCCCTTACGGGTCCTGATCTCTCCGACGACCTTCTTCTGAAGATCCGGCGTAAGCTGCTTGAATCCTGCGTTCTCGATAGACCAGATGGCACGGCCCTGGGTCGAACCACGGATATCGGACGAGAATCCGAACATATCTGCGACGGGAACCTCAGCGGTGACAGTGGAATCTGCTCCTTCCTGTCCCATTCCGACGATGGTTCCACGCCTCTGGGTGATCTGGTTGGTGACTCCTCCCATGTAGTCGGGGGGAACTTCCACATAAAGCTTCTGCATAGGCTCGAGAAGGATCCTTCCGGCCTCGCACATAGCACCGTAGATACCGTCCCTGACAGCGGGGATGATCTGTGCGGGACCCCTGTGGATGGTATCCTCGTGGAGCTTTGCATCCATGAGGCAGATCTTGAGTCCGGAGACCTTCTCTCCTGCGAGAGGACCTTTCATCATGGCCTCCTCGAAGGACTGCTTCACAAGCTCCATGGTCTCGTGGAGGTACTGGATACCTTTGGTGAGGTCGATGAGAACGTTGGTGTTCTTGAATCCGACGACGCCTTTGGCTTCGTTGACATCCATTCCGAGGTCGGTGAGCTGCTTGGCGAGTGCCTTGGGGTCTTTGATCTTCGCATCGGGGTCGATGTCACCCTTGTGGATGGCGGTGACGACGGATTCCTCAAGAGGGGACACAAGGAAGTAGAACTTGTTGTGCTTGTTGGGGGATTTTCCCTCGAACTCCTTGGGGTTCTTTCCTTTGACGCATTCCTGATAGACGACGATAGGAGCGGATGCTACGATGTCGACACCCTGTTCGTTCTTGATCCTGTACTCAGTGATCTCGAGGTGAAGTTCACCCATACCGGACATGAGGTGTTCTCCGGTCTCCTGGTTGATCTCGATGTTAAGGGAAGGATCTGCCTTTCCGATGGTCCTGAGGACCTCGATCAGCTTGGGCAGGTCTGCCATGTTCTTTGCTTCGATGGCTTTGGTGATGACAGGCTCAGAGTAGTGGGCCATCCTCTCGAAGGGCTCCATGTCGGGGATGGAGGACACGGTGGATCCTGCGATGGAATCCTTGAGTCCGGTAAGGGCGACGATGTTTCCTGCCTTACACTCCTCGACAGCGATCCTGTCGGCTCCGACCATGAGGTAGACTCCCTGGACACGCTGGGGTGCCTGGACACCGGGGATGTAGAGGGTCATACCTTTGGTGACGGTTCCGGAGAACAGCCTTCCGATGGCAATCTCTCCTGCCTGTTTGTCCATGATGATCTTGGTGACCATCATTGCGACGTCTCCCTTCGGGTTGCAATCGAGCATATCCTTTCCGATCTTGGAGGTGAGGTCACCGTGCCAGATGGTGGGGATACGGACCTTCTGGGACTGAATGGGGTTGTCGATGTGGTTGATCGCCATCTCGAGAACGACATCTGCGATGGGGATGATCTTTGCGAGCTTCTCCTGTCCGCCCTCTTCCGCACAGAGCTGGAAGACGGTGTTGAGGTTGAAAGGCTTGCCGTTCAGGCTGTCTGCGATCTCAGGTGCGATCTCCAGTGCCCTCTTGGTGACCTCAGGCCTGCCGAGGTAGGGGATGGAGACGGCCCAGTTGTTGTATGCGGAACCGAGTGCGACGGTACCATCCTGAAGGCTGACCTGCCACTGCTTGTTGAGAGGAGCAGGGAGGACGTCCATGATCTTCTGGTTGAACTGGGTGATGATCTTGGAGAATTTCTCGATCATCATCTGGGGGGTGAGCTGCTGCTCGACGATGGCCCTGTCGACCTTATTGATGAAGAGCATGGGTTTGACACGCTCTTTCATTGCCTGCCTGATGACAGTCTCGGTCTGAGGCATGATACCCTCGACAGCACAGCAGAGGATGTATACTCCGTCGAGTGCCCTCATTGCCCTGGTGACGTCTCCACCGAAGTCGACGTGTCCGGGGGTGTCGATGAGGTTGATGAGGTAGTGCTCAAGCGCGTTCTCGTGCTTGGGGTTCTTGTAAGGAACGACCATTGCAGCGGATGCTGCGTTGATGGTGATTCCACGGGCGGCCTCCTGCTCATCATAATCGAGAACACGCTGGGATCCAGCGTTGTCCGCGGACATCATTCCTGCTCCGGCGATAAGGTTGTCGGAGAAGGTGGTCTTTCCGTGGTCGATATGAGCTGCGGTACCGAGGTTCCTGATGAGGGTCTGGTCCTTCATCAGTTCTACTGCTTTCTTTGCGTTGTCCTCTTTACGTCCCATGTTCACTCACCGTTTCATCTGGCGGACTGGGCGACCCTCTCGGTCTCCTCTTTCTTTGCGACAGAGAAGGAGGTCATGTCTCCCTTGGCGGCAAGCATGATCTCGTCTGCAAGACAGTCCTGGATTGCTTTCTTGTTCTTGGTGGATGCAGCTACGACTCCGGAGCTGAGGTTCCTGAGTGCGATGTCGAGCCTCCTCTGAGGAGAGATGTCCACTGCTTTGGGAACGGAGATTCCTCCGAACTGAAGCCTGGTGACCTCTTCGCGGGGAGCTGCGTTCTGAAGGGCCTCGACGAGGACCTGAACAGGGTTCTTCTTGGTCTTCGCGGCGATGATGTCGAAGGCATCGGAGACCGCTTTGTACGCCTTGAGTTTCTTTCCGGTGTACTTCTCGGTCCTCATGATGTTGTTGATGAGCCTCTCGACGATGCTGAGCTTGGATTTTCCGAACCACATGTTGGCGTGTTTTCCGCCGGAGTGGGGGACCATCATGGACTCAAGGTCGATGTATTTTGCAAGACCGGCGTCCTCGATGACGATGCCGGTGGTTCCGTATTTGCCGAAGATCAGAACTTCGGGCTTCTCTACTACAGGCCTCTCGGCGGCGGGTGCCGCTTCCTGGGTCTGAACTGCTACTTCGTCAGCCATTTTTCACACCTCACCTAGTCGGTTTCTGCACCCTTCCCCTGACCATTTCGTCAAGAGAGACGTTGTTGACCTTGATGACCTTGTAACGGACTCCGGGAATATCTCCGTAAGACCTTCCCATACGTCCACCGATACCTTCGATGAGAACCTCGTCGTGTTCGTCGATGAAGTTGATCGCACCGTCTCCGACGGCGAATGCGGTGACCTGACGTCCGTTCTTGATAAGCTGAACCTTGACGCACTTACGGATAGCGGAGTTGGGCTGTTTAGCCTCGACACCGACTTTCTCAAGGACGATTCCGCGTCCCTGTGCGGATCCCTCGAGAGGGTCGGATTTCTCCCTCAGTTCAAGCACTCTCTTCTTGTATCCTCTGTCCTGCCAGCGGAACTTCTGCCTGTCCGCCTGCATTTTTCTGGCGGTAAATAGACCGTTTCCCATGTTTTTCACCTGTTTGTGATGTTTTTCGTATCACACGATGCGCCCCGCTTGATAACGACCAGCGTTAGTTAGGCGTGGCTACTTGGACTCGGCTAATCGGCTTACCTATTTAATGCTTTAGAAAATGGATTCAAAACCGTAAATCCGCAACAAAAAACGTCGGGACCGCTGTCCGGAAATCTGTTATGGATTTCGAAAAAACAACGTTATTGATAAAGTTTTCACATTATTGTAATGGCACCGAAAATAAGACATTTGTACATTATTTTCGATTTTTCAAAACATTTATCTACTAAATGGCCATAAATTCAATCCCGTTGATTCATATGAAGTACATTTTCGTCAGCGGAGGGGTCATCTCGGGCCTCGGAAAAGGCATCACTGCATCGTCCATCGGACGCCTTTTGAAATCCAGGGGCCTGAAGGTCAATTCCATCAAGATCGATCCCTACCTCAACATCGACGCGGGGACCATGAACCCCTTCGAACACGGAGAGGTATATGTTCTCGAAGACGGGGGAGAGGTGGACCTCGACCTCGGAAACTACGAGAGATTCCTTGATCTTCATCTCGGCAGTGACAACAACATCACCACCGGAAAGGTGTACAGATCGGTGATCGAGAACGAGAGGCACGGAGAGTATCTCGGAAAGACCGTGCAGATCGTTCCCCACATCACCAACGAGATCAAACGCCGGATCTACGCCATCGGAAAGGAATCCGGAGCGGATGTCACCATCGTGGAACTGGGGGGTACCGTGGGAGATATCGAATCCATGCCTTTCCTGGAGGCCGCAAGGCAGATCGGAAGGGAGCTCGGAAGAGGGGAGAACGTGCTGTTCATCCATTGTACGCTCATCCCCATCATGGGTTCCGTCGGCGAGGAGAAGAGCAAACCCACACAGCATTCCGTGAAGGAGCTCATGTCCGCCGGTATCCGCCCCGACATGATCGTCGGAAGGTGTTCCAGGGAATTGAGTCCCTCTGCCAGGGCCAAGATAGCCATGTTCTGCGATGTCGACGAACATGCCGTCATCTCCTGTCCCGATGCGCGTTCCATCTACGAGGTCCCGCTGGTCCTGGAGAAACAGGGCGTTGTCGAGTACATCGTCTCCAAGATGAAACTCGATGTGAAGGAACGCGACATGGCCGATTGGGAACGTTTCCTGAAGAACATCGTCGAACCTGAAAGCGAGGTCACCGTGGCGCTGGTCGGAAAATACACCGCATTGGCGGATTCATATCTCAGTCAATTGGAATCCCTCACCCATGCGGGAGCGGAGAGGGCATGTCACGTCAGAGTGAAGTTCGTCGACAGTGATGATCTCATCCACAACGATCCGGACACCATCCTGTCGGATGTGGACGGTGTCCTCGTGCCCGGAGGATTCGGTATCAGAGGTGTGGAGGGGAAGGTCGTGGCCGCAAAATACGCACGCGAACACAGGATCCCCTTCCTGGGAGTATGTCTCGGATTCCAGATCGCCACCATCGAGATCGCAAGAGATGTTCTGAATCTCAAAGACGCGGACAGCACCGAGTTCGAACCTGATACTGAAAATCCCGTCATCTTCATCATGCCCGAACAGGAGGGCATAACCGACATGGGTGGGACCATGAGGCTCGGAGCCCAGAGGGTACTAGTGGAGGAAGGCAGCAAAGCTGCAAATCTCTACGGTTCCACCGACATCAGCGAGAGACACAGGCACAGATACGAGGTGAATCCCGATTACATCGAGCGTTTCGAGAACGCAGGATGGCATTTCACCGGCCGTTCCGAGGACGGTTCCAAGATGGAGATCGGAGAACTCGACGGACATCCGTACTTCGTGGCTTCGCAGTTCCACCCCGAGTTCAAGTCCAGGCCGGGACACCCCTCGCCCCTACACCAGGGCCTCATAGACGCTGCCATGGAGTATCATAAAGTCCACTGAACCGTGCGCGTCACCTATATATAAGATAAAATATAGGACCGCTCAAGAGAGTGATACATATGAACGCAGACGATTATATGGCGATGCTCGACAGGGCCAAAGAACAGCTCCCCGAGACCATCGAGACCCATGAGAGGTTCGAATTGCCGGAACTTGACATCATCCAGGAAGGAAAGATCACCGTATTCAAGAACTTCATCGACGTTACCGACAAGATCCGCAGGGACCCCCAGCATCTGCTCCAGTATCTGCTCAAAGAGCTCGGTACTCCCGGAACCCTCGAGAACCGCAGGGTCGTCTTCAAGGCGAAGATCAGCTCCAACCACATCGACGAGAAGGTAAGGGACTACACTGAAACATATGTCATCTGTTCCGAGTGCGGAAGGCCCGACACCCACATCGACAAGGAAGACAGGACCTTCATCCTCGTCTGCGAGGCATGCGGTGCCCGCAGGCCCATCATGGTTAGGAAAGCGGCAAGGCCCGAGGACCTCAACATGCTCCACGTCGGCGACATCATCGATGTCACCATCACCGATGTCGGAAAGAAGGGCGACGGTGTCGCCAAGTACAAGGATTACCTTGTCGTGGTCCCCAGGACCGCCCGCGGCACCAAGACCAACGTGAAGATCACCAATATCTCCGCGAAAACCGCTTTCGGTGAGATCACTTCGGAACCTGTAAACCACTGATTCCATGAAGTACTACGTCGAATCGTACGGCTGTACGATGAACTTCGGCGAAGGGGAGGAACTCTCCGAGCGCATGGACGCGCTCGGATACTCCCGCGTACCGACAGCAGATGAAGCCGACATCGTCATCCTGAACACCTGCACCGTGGTGGAGACCACGGAAAAAAGGATGATCAAAAGGATGAATGAGCTGAAGGCCCAGGGCAAAGAGGTCATCGTCACCGGATGCATGGCGAAGGTACAGCCAGGAAGGGTGGAGATCCGTTTACCCGGATCGCTTATCATCCCTCCCGAGGATTACGGGGATTTCTCCCGCAGAGTTGCCGAACATTACGGCTGCGGAACCCCGATCGATGTAAAGACAAATGAAACAACAGCGATCATCCCCATCGCCCAGGGATGCAGAGGTAACTGTACCTACTGCATCACCCGTTTTGCGAGGGGCACCCTGAAGAGTTACGATCCCGCATCCATCAAGGAACGTTTCGACAGACTTGTGGACAAAGGTGTGAAGGAGATCCTGATCACCGCACAGGACACCGGATGCTACGGCGCCGATATCGGAACGGATCTGGGAGAACTGATCGGATTGTTGCTGACCAAAGATGGGGATTACCGTATCCGCGTCGGTATGATGAACCCCAACAGTCTGAGACCGGTGCTGAACAGCGTGCTCGATGCATTTGAAGATGAACGGGTGTACAAATTCCTCCACATCCCGGTACAGAGCGGAAGTGATTCCGTCCTTGCAGGAATGAAGAGACACTATACTGTTGAGGAATTCTTCACCTTGGTGGAGAAGATCCGTGCGCGTTATCCCCAGATGAGCATCGCTACGGACCTTATCGCAGGATTCCCCGGCGAGACCGACGAGGACCATAAAAAGACCCTGGAACTCATTGAGAAACTCAGGGCGGACACCATCAACATCACCCGTTTCTCACCGAGACCCGGGACCGTGGCGTTCAACATGCCGCAGATCAACGGAAGGATCCTGAAAGAACGTTCCACTGAGCTTACAGACATGAAGAACAGGACCGAAGGCGATGTGAACTCGGCCATGGTAGGGAAGACATACGCCGCCCTGGTGAGCGAGAGGTCAGCGGACGGATCGGTCATCGCAAGGACCGATAATTATCGTCCCATAGCCATCAGAGAGGATATCCCTCTGGGCACCGTCGTGACGACGGAAGTGACGGAAAGCCACCCGACGTACCTTGTCGGAAAGACCCTTTGAAAACTTTTATAGCCGAATCATATAGGCCAATCTACAGTCCTGTAGTGTAGTGGTCAATCATGCTGGCCTTTGGAGCCGGTGACCTCGGTTCGAATCCGGGCAGGACTACCTGAATTATTACTCTGTACCAGATTGTGTGTAAGCTCGTTTCGATCAAGTACGTTTGGGCTTTCTTCTAGTATTGAATATGTATATACAATAATTAGAAACAACGATTATGTTGCAATCCAGGACTGGTCCTGTGGAAGAGATCAAGTTAAATCGTGTCAAAATCTGCGGTTTTAAATCTATCAAAGACTACAGTGTCGATCTTCATGATATTAACATATTGATTGGTCCCAATGGATCCGGAAAATCCAATTTTATCTCTGCATCATGCCTTTTACAAAAAGTAACAGACAAAAATCTTCAGGAAACAGTAGGAAAATAAAGGAAATGTTGGTCTGAACCGCACTTTGGTCGTCTAAAGAAACTGAAGAGATTTTTGTAAAGAATCCACTGGTGCCCTATTTCGAATCTACACCACATTGAATCTCTTATGATCGATTGTGGATTTCACACACAGGTGTTTCGACCCCGCGGACCGATGGATGAATCCAAGGGTCCGGCAGGGCCGTCGACACACTGATCCTTAACAGGTTTCCTGATTCTTTCCGAGGATCGCCGCATCATCTCCGACAGAGACGGATCTGACCACGGACCTGCAGTCGGTCCAAAGACGATCTGTCAAGACATGATCCTGCATATATCCGTCACCGTTCATTGCCTGGATATCGGAATGTATCTCGGGATCCTGAACGATAGGTCCGGGACAGATGATGGGGTAATAATCGGACACCAACCAGCCCCATTCATTGATCGTGAACGTATGCGTGGAAAGAATGTACGTGGGCACAAGGTCTAAGCTTCCGGCGATCGGGGGTATGATCCAGTGCCATCTGCGCTCCACAAGATACACGCTGAACGGGGAGTCACGCGGATTCTCTATCGAGAGGTGCTCGTGGTTGGAGTCCAGATATTCCAACGGACAATTCCAAAAGGCACCCTGACCGATATACTCCACGGAACTGCCTAATGTCACTCTCTTGAGGGAGGTGCACATATCAAAGGTGTGGTTGTCGATGATCTTGATCTTATCCGGAATGACGACACATTCCAGTGAGGAACAGTTGTAGAATACCCATCTGCAGATCGACTGGAGCGATTTTCCGAAAGTGAAGGATACAAGAGAGGTACAGTTCCTGAACGCACTTTCCCCTATGGACTCGATGCAATCGGGAGACACCAGATCAACGATGGACACACAGTTGAAGAATGCCTCCTTTCCGATTGTGAGGAGATGCGGAGGCAGGGATATGATACTGAGAGAGGTACAGTTGCGGAAAGCGGAATCTCCGATGCTCAGGACATTGCTGTCCTCTCCGAAGATCACGGCCACCAGATTGGTACACTCCGCAAAGGTTTTGTTTCCGATCGCACCGACCCCGCTCGGAATTATGATGGTCGTGAGGGAGGTACATCTGTAGAATGCACCGTCGCCGAGCGATTCCAGATTATGCAGGTCCACCGAGATGAGGGCGGTACAGTTGGAGAACGCATAATCGCCGATCGATACGATATCGCCTTGGAAGATCGCCGATCCGAGGGAATAACAATTGAAGAACGTCTTGTCCCCGACCGACCTGACGGAACCGGGGATGGAAATGAAGACAAGGCCGGAACAATTGTAGAATGCACCGTCACCGAGCGATTCGAGCGTGTCCGGAAGTCTGATGGAATCGAAAGGACAATTGAAGAACGTATAATCGCCGATCGATCTCAGATTGCTGCCGAGGTTCACCGAACGAAGGCCGACACAGTTTCCGAACACGTAGTCTCCGATCGAGGTTACGGAATCGGGAACTGTCACAGAGACAAGGGCCGAACCGAAGAATGCGAAGTTTCCAATGGACGACACGGATTCCGGAATGGCGACTGATGTGAGCGCGGTACAACCATAGAATGTATAGCTCTCGATCGAAACGACCCCTGCAGGGATGTTCACGGACATGAGGGAACTGCATCCGCTGAACACACCGTCGCCGAGGTAGGTGACAGAGTCCGGGAGTTCCACAGAGGTAAGACCTATACAAAGGAAGAACGCGAATTTTCCGATGTGGCAGACGGAACTGCCCAGATGCAGGTCGGAAAGTGCCGAACAGCCGTGGAACGCATAATCTCCTATGGCAGTAACGGAGTCGGGAATGACCAGAATGCAGAGGGAGGTACAGCCCGCGAAGGCATGGCCGCCGATCGAATCGAGCGACTTCGAGAAACTGACGGTGTCGAGGGAGGTACAGCCCATGAATGCATATTCTCCGATGAATGTGGCGAACTCGAGATCGATGGAGGTCAGAGCCCCGCAGTTGTAGAACGCGTAATCTCCGATGACCTTAATGGACTCACAAAGGTCCACCGTACGAAGGGAGGTACAGTTGGAGAATGCACCGCATCCGATCGAGAGGAGTTTATCCGACAGGCTCACCGAACTCAGGGATGCGCAGTTGAAGAACGCCTCATCGCCGATGAAAACGATCGGTCCGAAGGAAATGCCTGAAAGAGCAGAACAGTTCTTGAACACACCGTCTCCGACAGATAGCGATGAGGTGAGGATATCGACGGACTGAAGGGCCGTACAGTTCTCGAATGCGTGATCTCCGACCGCAGTGATACCGTCGGAGATGACGACAGCGATCAGAACGGACCTACTGTACTGCCAGGGGGTGAATCCGTAATAAGATGCCTTGGAACCGTCTGTGCCGTACGGGTACCAGGTTCCGTTGCCGGCAGTAAAGGTGATCTTTTCGATATTGCAGCAACCGAAGAAGATCGGCACGACGTTGGATCCGACACAGTCGAGACTTATCGGGACGGTCAGTTCCTTCAGACCGGAACAGTTCTTGAACGCACCGTTGCCGATGAATGTGATGGTATCGGGGATCACAAGGGCGGAAAGGGATACGCAGCCCATGAATGCACCGTATCCGATCGACGTGATCGAACTGCCGAAGGTGACTGATTCAATGGAGGCGCAGCCGAAGAATGCGTTGTTTCCGACAGTGATCACCGAATCAGGCAGGATCACCGATGTGAGGGAGGTACAGCCTTTGAACGCAAACCTCCCGACAGACACGACAGAATCTCCGAAGAACACCGAAGTAAGGGCGGTGGATTCGCTGAATGTGAAATCAGGAATGACAGAAAGACCGTTGCCGATGCTGACAGAGGCAAGAGAGCCGCACCTGTAGAACGCATAATCTCCCATCTGCGAAACGGAATCGGGGATGGTGACCGATACAAGTCCGCTGCCGGAGAAGGCGTACTCTCCGATGTATTCCACAGAGTCGGGAAGGACAATGACCGAAACATTCGTGCCGCAGAACGCGTAACTTCCTATGGTCCTGACACCGTCGGTTATCTCGACGGTCAGGGCGGCCTCGCTGATGTTCCAGGGGGTCAGATAGTATAGGGAGTCGATGGAATCGTGTGAATAATCGAACCATGTGCCGTTCCCCACAGTGAAGATCACCCTCTCGATGCTGACGCATCCTTCGAAGATCGGATATTGCCCGCTGCCGACGCTGTTGAAGCTGACAGGGATCGTGAGGGTCTTCAGTCCGATGCATCCTTTGAATGCACTGTTCCCGACGTGGATGATAGAATCGGGGATGGTGACCGATACAAGCGAGGCACAGTTGCAGAAGGCATCGTCTCCGATAGAGTCAGTGACCGCAGAGAAGGAAAGATACCAAAGAGAGGTACAGTCGGCAAACGCACGTGTTCCGATTGTGGTGACGGAATCGTTGAAAATGACGGAGAACAGGTAAGTGCAGCCCTCGAACGCAGATTCACCGATCGTGATACCGGAGGCCTTCATGATCAGTGCATTGATCCCGACACAACCGAAGAATGCATGATCTCCGACAGTGTCGACCGTCGTCAGGGGAGACAGGTAATGAACGGAGGAACATCCGTCGAATGCGTGGGCACCGACAGATGTCACACCATCGGAGATGACGACACTGGTCAGAACGGACCTGCTGATCTGCCAGGGTGTGGATCCGTAATACGAGGCCTGGGAACTGTCCGTGCCGTATGGATACCAGGTACCGTTGCCGGCGGTAAAGGTGATCTTTTCGATGTTGCAGCATCCGCGGAAGACCGGCATGTTGTTGGATACGACACAGTTGAGACTTGCCGGGACAGAGAGCTCCTTCAGTCCGGAACAGTTTTCAAATGCACATTCCCCCAGGAATGTGACGGAATCGGGGATGGTGACGGAAGTAAGGGAAACACAGTCCTGGAAAGCATAGTAGTCGATGGATGTAAGGGACCTGCCGAAGCTCACAGTGGCAAGGGCGGAACAGCCGTAGAAGGCTGAACTTCCGATATCGGTCACGGAATCGGGGATGGTGACGGAAGTAAGGGAGATACAACGGCCGAATGCACAGGCACCGATCGAAGTGAGTGAAGCACCGAGATCCACGTGGGAGAGCGCAGAGCATTCTTTGAATGCGTTATTGTCGATGACGGTCACGGAATCGGGAATGGTGACGGAAGTGAGTGCCGTACAGTAACCGAAGGCACAGTTTCCGATCGAGGTGAGCGAACTGCTGAGTTCCAGAGTGGAGAGTGACGAGCAGGATTTGAACGCATTCTTCTCGATGACGGTCACGGAATCGGGAATGGTGACGGAAGTAAGGGAGGTACATCCGTGGAACGCGAAACCGCCGATGGACCTGACGGACCCTCCGATGACCAATGAGGTCAGGGAAACACACCTGTTAAAAGCGTACTCGTTCACAGCTGTGACCGAATCACCTATGACCACCTTGGTGATGGAAGGAAAATCGTTAAAGGCGTATGCTCCGACGGAAGTGACGGAATCCTCGATTATTACGGTCTTGACGGTCGATCTGTATACTGCCCAAGGGGCGGCGGTCAAGTAATAATCATCCATGGGGCCGCTGCCTGAAATGATCAAAGTGCCGGTGAAGGGATCGAAATCCCAGGCGATATTGTCATTATGTATCTCGGCAGCGGAAGCACCATTGTTATCTTCCGAATGAGCTGAAAGCGTCGATGCGGACACAGCTACAGTGGTGGTGACCGCGATCAATGCAATGATCAGTACCAATAGTTTCTTCATATTATGCCTCCAGTTTTAAGCGAAGTTGACTTGATATGAGTCATCGTGCGATATTCACACAGGGTCGGACATATTCTCTGATGAATTGCACAGATTCATTACAGATTTATTCCAACTTGACAATAAATAATTGGTATACTGATATATTATAATATTCGAAAATTAACCGTAATTTACAATAATTATAGCAATTTCATTGTAATTAATACATTAATATACAAAAAAATTTGATTATTAAATAACGATATGGAACTAAAGGTCGGGCGAAAACTAACACAATAGGGCAGATCGAGAGAATGATCATTTGGAAAGAAAAGACATTGAACTGAACGGACTTCGTAAAGCAAAAGACGATCAGATACTATATTGAAATTATAATAAGAAGAAAAGAAAGATGATGGTAAAAGGACGTTCGATGCTACGTTTAGTGCGTGATAAGCTGCCAAGGAATTGTGAGGAAAACTGACGAGTCTTCCTTGCAATGTATTTCGCTGTATATGTTGTGAGGGCCGGGATGAACCCGGCCCTGCGTAGGAGGTGATCCATCTGCAGGTTCCCCTACAGATACCTTGTTACGACTTAACCTCCCTTGCTGAATCTCAGTTCGAATACCCCAATTAAAGGTAACCTCACTGAAACCCGACTCGGGTGGTTTGACGGGCGGTGTGTGCAAGGAGCAGGGGCATATTCACCGCGAGTTTTTGATTCGCGATTACTACGGAATCCAGCTTCGTGAGGGTGAGTTACAACCCTCAGTCCGAACTACGGACGGGTTTCGAGATTACCTTCACCTTTCGGTGTCGGAACCCATTGTCCCGCCCTTTGTAGCGCGCGTGTAGCCCAAGAGATTCAGGGCATACTGACCTACCGTTGACCACTCCTTCCTCTGACTTAGCGCCAGCGGTCCCGATAATGTGCCTCAGGTCCGGAGATCTGAGTAGCAATTATAAGTGTGGGTCTTGTTCGTTATCTCACTTAAGAGAACGCTTTACAGTACGAACTGACGATGGCCATGCACCACTTCTCCAAGAATCAAGCAAAGTCATTAGCCTGGCTTTCATGTGATGGTCTCCCTTGGTGAGTTTTCCGGTGTTGAATCCAATTAAACCGCACGCTCCTCCCGTTGCGGTGCTCCCCCGCCAATTCCTTTAAGTTTCATCCTTGCGGACGTACTCCCCAAGTAGCAGACTTAACAACTTCTCTCGGGCACTGGGTGCCCCCGTAGGGCCTCCAACACCTAGTCTGCAGCGTTTACACCCTAGACTACCGGGGTATCTAATCCCGTTTGCGACCTAGGGCTTCGTCCCTCACCGTCGGATTCGTTCTAGTATGACGCCTTCGCCACCGGTGGTCCTCCAAGGATTACAGGATTTTACCCCTACCCCTGAAGTACCTCATACCTCTCCCGATCCCAAGCCTGACAGTCTCCCCGGAAGTCGGATGGTTAAGCCACCCGATTTACCCAGGGATTTATCAGACCGGCTACGAACGTTTTAGACTCAATAAAATCGACCACCACTCGGGCTGCGGGTATTACCGCGGCGGCTGGCACCCGTCTTACCCAGCCCTTATTCCCCTAGTTATCTACGCTAAGGAAAAGCTAACACTAATGTGCTAGCACTAGGAATTCCCTCATCGGGCTTTCGCCCATTGTGAAGTTTTCGCGACTGCTGCGCCCCGTAGGGCCTGGATTCGTGTCTCAGAATCCAACTCTGGGCTCCCTCTCTCAAGGCCCATACCCGTAATCGGCTAGGGGGTACGTTACACCCACTACTACCTGATAGGCCGCAGACCGATCCTAAAGCGCCGGAACTTTGAACCATAAGTCGTTCCAGATCTCATGGTCTATGGAGAATTATCCTCAGTTTCCCGAGATTATGCTCCACTTTAGGGTACGTTGTCCACGTGTTACTGAGCAGTCCGCCGAGATTGCTCTCTAGACTCGCATGTCTTAATCGAATTCCTATAGCGGTGGCCGCCGGCAGGATCAACCGGAGTCAAATCTTATTGACTGTAAATATGTCTTCAAGATGTAATGAAACTTTGAAACTGGCAGTTTACCACGTTTCACCTATGTCCCGTGACGGCACACTCTTTTACAAATGTCCGTATTTCACGAGACATTCGTAGCATCGAACGTCAGAACCAAGAGTGCACGTTTGTCCGGATGGTCTCCGGCGGGGATCTTGGCTCTCCATGCGAAGAAGTGAATCTTTCCGATTTGCCTCTTCGGTACTACCCCAGTATCTAGGGGAAGTATTTAACCTTATCGAACCGGAAAGGCTTGCTTCCCGACTCGGCGAGACAGTGTCACCGAGGTCTGAAAAGGACCGCGATGGTTGAATCGACTGAAGCACTCCATTCCTGAGAGGTATATATAACTTTACATGCCATACTTTTCCGCCCTGTTCAGAAAAGGGAAAAAACGGGGTTTTCTCAGAGTCCGCGGGCAATTTCGGACTCTTTTATCCACCTGACGAGGAATGCGATGACGAATACCGCCGCCACGGCGGCGAACAGTCCGCCGACGAGACCGATGTCCGCGATGTCAATGTGATCGGTCACGAGGCCGCCCACGATCGAACCCATGGCGATGCCCACATTGAAGATACCGGACTGCAGGGACATGGCGATGGCCGTCGCATCCGCGGGCGAGGCCCTCAGGACCTCGTTCTGACCGGTGACGCAGAACAGGGTGTAACACATGCCCCACACGGAACAGATGAGGATCAGAATTATCTCGTAGGAAGTGACCGCACGCATCAGGAAGAGCATGAGCATGGCACAAAGGAACGCGACGGGCATCATCACGAACCTCAGTTTCTCATAGAACTTCGTGAAGATCATGCTTCCTATGATGCCTGCGATACCGAACGCGATCAAGGTGTACGTGACAAGGCCCTCTGAGAATCCCGCCACCTGCAGCAGGAACGGCTCGATGTAGCTATAGGCGGTGAAGTGGCCGGTGACGAACACCGCCACCGCGATGTACAGTCCCACCAGGACCTTGTTGCGGTAGATGTCAGGCATACGCTTGACAGTGAACGTACCGGGATTCTCCAGTTTCGGGAACACCGCGAGGAGAAGTATCAGCACCATCACGGAAATGGCGGCGATGGTGAAGAACGACATCCTCCATCCGAACGCGAGACCGATCATACGACCTGCGGGCAGACCGAGTATCATTGCTATCGATGTACCCACAGCCATCACACTCAGTGCGAAACGCTGATACCTGAATTCCACCACTCTGACCGCCAGCGGCGCCGCGATGGACCAGAAGATGGAGTGCGCGACGGCGACCCCGATACGGGCGCCCATCAGCATCCAATACGAATTGGAGATTCCTGAAAGGAACTGGAACACCATGAAAAGGAATACGGCGAGGAGAAGCATCCTCCGGTATTCCATTTTTCTTAAGAGTAACATAAGAGGGAGCGAAAGCAGTGCGACGGCCCACGCATAGAAGGAGATGATCAGTCCTGCTTGAGATTCAGAAACAGAAAGATCGGCCGCAATGTCCGTAAGGACACCGATCGGCATGAACTCCGACATGTTGAATATGAACACACTTATCGTGAGTCCGATCAGAGGCAGCCACTGCTTCGCATTCATATTTGGCGATTGATGCCGACGCACTATAAATTCATTATATTGCGTGCGTGACAAACATAATAAGAGTCGAAACGGTACAGACGGACATGACAGACGAGATACCTGCCCCTAAGGACATTTTCCAGATGCTGGTCCCGGAGATGGTGTGGGAATCATACCAAAAGGCAAAGGCCGGCAATGCCGAATCACAGTATGCGATGTACAACATCTACCGCTACGGACGCGGCACCGACGTGGATCCGGAACAATCGGCGGCCTGGTGCTACCTTTCGGCGAAGCAGGGGTATCCCGATGCGGAAACTGCTTTGGGTTTATTGTATAACAACGGAGAAGGTGTCCCCCAGAGCTGCGCCGAAGCGGTGAAATGGTTCACGAAGGCGGCTGAAAAAGGTGACGTCTATGCCATGGACAACCTTGCCGCCGCGTATTACTACGGAGACGGTGTGGAGAAGGATATCCAGAAAGCTATCTCCTGGTGGGAGAAGGCTGCGAACGAGGACCATACGGATTCGCAGATCAAACTCGCCAATGCCTGCTATCTGTCGGGTGACGAGCATAAAGATATCCCTAAAGCCATCAAATGGTACACTGTTGCGACCAAAAAACACAGCAGGGAGGCCATGAGGAATCTCGGCAAGATCTACGCCGACGGGGATGGGGTGGAGAAGGACCTGGCAGAGTCGGTAAAGTGGTACACGCTGCTTGCCAAAGAAGGGGACGGGGAGGCACAGTATCTGGTCGGTCTGGCATATCTCGACGGAAACGGTGTGGAGAAAGACAAAGATGCAGCAATCAACTGGCTGCGTCTCGCTGCAGAATATGACTATACTCCCGCTGAAGAAAAATTAAAAGAACTGGGCATCGAGCTCGACTGAAGTGATGTCATGATACTTGTGACCGGAGGCGACGGATACATCGGATCGCACTGCGTCATCGCACTGCTGGAAGCAGGGTACGATGTTGCGGTCTTTGATAACCATTCGACAGGACATCGGGATACTTCGGACGCATTCAGGAAATTGGATGCGAAAGGGAAATTCATCGGATCTTTCGAGGGGGATCTCCTTGATATGGATGATCTCGAGAAGGTCTTTTCTGAGAATATGATCGATGCGGTCATCCACTTTGCCGCATATTCCCAGGTGGCTGAGTCTATGACTGACCCAGGAAAATACTGGAGGAACAACGTTGCTGGCACTATGAATCTCCTCGACGTTATGAGGAAGCATAATGTCAATCAGATAGTGTTCTCCTCCACCGCCGCCACTTATGGTGAACCTGTTTACACACCCATCGATGAAAAACATCCGCAGGTCCCGATCAACCCTTATGGAATGTCGAAACTTGCGATAGAAAAAATGATGGACGCTTATTCGGACGCCTACGGTTTGAGGTCTGTGAGGCTAAGATACTTTAACGTGGCCGGTGCCGACGCTAAACTTCGCGTGGGCGAGAGGCATTTCCCGGAGACCCACCTGATCCCGAATATATTGGGATCTATCTTCGGAAACGGTAAACAATTCAAGATGTTCGGCTGCGATTATCCGACCAGGGATGGTACCTGTATCAGAGATTACGTTAACGTAGAAGACCTGGCAGATGCACACATCCTGGCGCTTAAGTATCTTGAAAATGGTGGCAAAACGGATTACTTTAACCTCGGAACCAATGAAGGCTCAACAGTAAAAGAGGTCTTTGAAGTCTGCAGGAAGGTCACCGGCGTGGATATTCCCGTGACAATGGAGAGTCGCCGTCCCGGAGATCCAGCCATATTGGTGGCGGACAACACCAAGGCGAAGCAGGTGCTCGGATGGACTCCCAAAAGGACCTTGGAAGATTCTATCCGTACCGCTTATGAATGGATTTCGAAGATGAATAAAAACTGAGCATCTGGCACATTGAAAAACGGTGAGAAAATGTCGTTTATGGATCTCGCAAAAAGCAGATACAGTGTAAGAAAATTCCTGGATACTGAGGTATCCCAAAACCTCCTCGATAAGATCATCGAGGCCGGAATGGTGGCACCGACCGCCAAAAACAATCAACCGCAAAGAATCTATGTTATTAGATCCGAAGAAGGACTTGCGAAGATCGATACACTGACTCCCTGCCGTTACGGTGCACCAATCGTATTCCTGTTTGCGTACAACACAGATGAGGAGTGGAAAAATCCCAAGGAAACGGGGATCGTATCGGGTCAACAGGATGTAAGCATTGTTGCCACCCACATGATGCTCGAAGCGAAGGATATTGGATTGGACACCCTGTGGATCGACTTCTTCCCAAATTCTGAGGCAGAGAAGGCCTTCGGCCTTCCCCCGAATGAAAAAGCAGTACTTTTGATGGCGCTGGGATATGCATCTCCGGATGCGGAGCCGTCGGTCAATCACACCAAGAAACGTCCGGTCTCGGATATAATCAGATACCTCTGATCGCTCAATCGGACCTTCTCTGGCTCTTCTGGAGAAGGTCCATCTTCATTTGATAATATGCGGGACTCATGTCGAGGTGGTGCAAATGAGGGTTCTCAAACCTCTGCTCCTCCTGCCAGATCTCAGATTCCAACTGACGGCGAACATAATCTCTGATTTCGCTGAGAGGCTTTGAGGGCGCTATGCGTTTTCCATGCTCGATTACCTTGTGAAGAAGAGGTCTGGCACTGCAACCTTTTAGGTCAATCGCTTTCCACGGCCTAACCGTATCCACTACAGGATAGGATTTGCTTAAATCAACTGTCTCTTCTTCTTCGGTGATCAAGTCAGCAATTGCGAATCCTTTGCTGTCATAAATGCGGTATACCGCTTTCCGCCCAGGGTTGGTGATCTTTTCGACGGTTTCAGAGACCTTGATCTTAGGGATCACTTTCCCATCACGCTCCACAGCAGCTATTTTATAAACGCCGCTAAAGACAGGGTCACTGCGGGAAGTTATTAACCTCTCACCCACACCGAATGAGTCGATACAACCTCCCTGGTCGAGAATTGAGGAAATGGAATATTCATCAAGACTGTTGGAAGCCACAATCTTACAGTCTTTGAGACCTGCTTCGTCAAGTCTTCTCCTTACCTCTTTGGTGAGATATGCCAAATCTCCGGAATCTATGCGCACACCGAGTAGGCGCTTGCCCATGGGCTCAAGGACTTCTTTTGCGCAACGGATAGCATTGGGCAGTCCAGAGTTGAGGACATCATAGGTGTCGATCAGAAGCAAAGCACCATCGGGGTAAGTTTTGGCATATTTCTCAAAGGCCTCATACTCTGACCCGTGATACATAACCCAGCTATGGGCCATCGTTCCGCTGACCGGGATGCCAAACATCTGCCCTGCGAGGACGGTAGCGGAACCCACGGCACCACCGATGTAGGCCGCGCGGGCCCCGTAAACAGCTGCATCCATGTTATGTGCACGACGAGCACCGAAATCTGATACTGGACGGCCCTTGGCTGCATGTACAATGCGGGAGGCTTTTGTTGCAACCAAAGACTGGTGATTGAACTGCGCTAGAATAGCGGTTTCCACCATTTGTGCGTCCACCATGGACGCAGTGACACAGATGATCGGCTCACCAGGAAACATAACCGTCCCCTCATCAAACGCGCTGATGTCGCCCTGAAAATGATAATTTTTGAGATATTCCAGGAACTTTTCATCAAATTGATTCAGAGAACGAAGGTAGGAAATATCGTCATCATTAAAGTGAAGACTCTCGACATAGTCCACAATCTGCTCCAAACCGGCAAAAATGGCATAGCCCCCGTTGTCCGGGACCCTCCTAAAGAAAACATCAAAAGTGACAATATCTCCTTTTCCGCCTTCAAGAAAATAACCATTGCTCATAGTAAGCTCGTAGAGATCCATCACCATCGTCAGATTACGTTGGTCATACTGCCGATACATTGGTGTGGATATCCGGCAGTGCGAATATAGTGTTTTCTTTGTTTCAATCCACGCCCCCGCGAAGGGAGCGACCATACGTTTTAGTTTTAATTGTGCGCCCGTAAGCGTTTCAATCCACGCCCCCGCGAAGGGAGCGACTCCCTACTCCATCCTCACAAAGGCCGAAAGAAGGGTTTCAATCCACGCCCCCGCGAAGGGAGCGACGATTCGACTCACCGAATGTACTCTTTGCATTCGTGTTTCAATCCACGCCCCCGCGAAGGGAGCGACCTAACGTCGTCGTCGTTTTGTCCGGGATCAACGCGTTTCAATCCACGCCCCCGCGAAGGGAGCGACCCCCCACGGGGGGGCAGTCTTTTAGGGGTCGGGTGGTTTCAATCCACGCCCCCGCGAAGGGAGCGACGGGTGGTCTGTATCCAGCGCGCGAAGTTATCCAGGTTTCAATCCACGCCCCCGCGAAGGGAGCGACGGAACAGGCGTGTGAGGACTTGCATCGCTACGCGTTTCAATCCACGCCCCCGCGAAGGGAGCGACATGGTAGCAGGGGTCATGATATCCGAGGTAGGACGTTTCAATCCACGCCCCCGCGAAGGGAGCGACCATTTTAAGCCCTTCGGGGCTTTCCCATTAATATGTTTCAATCCACGCCCCCGCGAAGGGAGCGACGATCGTCATGTGTGTGTCGCGTTTTCTCGAAAACGTTTCAATCCACGCCCCCGCGAAGGGAGCGACTGAGTGACATGAGCCCTTTCAATGCGCCCTTCTGGTTTCAATCCACGCCCCCGCGAAGGGAGCGACGAACTTGCGACTGAGTTCCTCGTTGACGGTGTCGTTTCAATCCACGCCCCCGCGAAGGGAGCGACCCCTCGCGTTCATCATGGCCGTGAACCCGATCAGGTTTCAATCCACGCCCCCGCGAAGGGAGCGACGAAAATCAGAACCCCAACGATCAACGTGTCACCGTTTCAATCCACGCCCCCGCGAAGGGAGCGACGCCACCAACA
>CAVATL010000018.1:0-27964 GCA_963591575.1 Candidatus Methanomethylophilaceae archaeon | reverse complement strand
ATGGATTTCACTACAGAAGATATAATGACCCAGGAGTCGAAATTCTGCGATTGAGATCATAGTTAGAATCGGAGACACTATTTCACAAAAGTTCAGATGAAGAATAAGTGCCCGAACAGACATCAAGCTATGTGAGAGTATTCTTGTAAAGGCAAACAGATTGATGTTCCGGTAAATAGCCTGACTCATAATGACAATCTGTACTATCTCTTTGAAACACTCTTTACAGTAAATTTACAGTAACTGTAAATTATTTAACAGCAATCGAATATGCTCGTGTATGAATTCAAAACCGATGAAGATCGGCGAGGAGATCGGCAGATACATTTCGATGACCATGTTCGCCAAATGTCTCTGTGTGTCCCGCCCGACCCTCTACAAATACTTGGAACACTACAAGTCCAAGGATATCGATCGCATACCAGACAATGTTCTGAAGATCTTCGATAAAGTAATGAACGAGACCTCTGAAAATGAGCTCCGCGCTTATTTCAAAGAACTTCAGTCCGAATACAGACGTACCGAAGAAAGAAGGAACCGTGATTCTCCGATTCCCGCAGATATTGCTGATACCATCGACTGCGAAGATCTCGATGTAAGGGATATCGACAAGATGATCGACAAAGTCAAAAGAAGACTTGTCTGGGTCAATAAAAATGATTCTTCGAACAAACAGGAAATAGAACAGATCGAGAAGGACCTCTGCGATCTAGAATATACAAGGAACCTTGTCGAAAGGAGGCTTTCTGAAAACAGATTCCTTCTGATCTACAGTTCGGATTGGATGGTCTGCACCGGCCCCGAGGATTCGGACGTGGTGGATCTTGACGAAGAAACAATGCATGACAGCCCCGAACTCGATTCGCAATTCCGTTTCTATCTCACGCGGGCGAAACTAGGGTACTCAATGTTCTTCTACAATGATTCTGAAGGCGATGAGATCTCCGTACAGCTGCTAACTGGCCCCGGAGAAGATAAAACAAAGAACATCATGGGAACGTTCTCTCCGGAACCCGGTATGAAATTCATCAAGATACCTGATCTTTTTGATGAAGACTGGGAAGACCTGTTCAGATATCGGATACTAAGAACGCATAATGGAACCGTTCTGAACAGTGCAATAGGGAAATTCACTGTCTGAGCAGGTGGAATATGTCGCGCAGAAAAAGATTCGAATGGGGTTCGATGTACATGCTCACCGATCAGAAAGAGAAAGTGTTCAACAGCGAACCTGCTGTATATGTCGGAAGAAAAGACTCGGACAAGAAACGCCCCACGATATGTGCAGTGTGCGGACAGCCACTTGGTTCCGAAGGGTATACCACATTTTGCATGATGGGCCCGGGAGATCGTACAATGGATGTATTGATCGGCAACGGGTGTATCAGAAACAGGATTGTAGAGGAAAAGCTGGAACTTAAATCTGATAGTCCCAAGGAATCCTTGGAACTTGCTACAATAGATTTCCCATCATGCGGCAGCTGGTACGGGACGTTCTTACATCACAGTATAGCAAAACCCTATGTCAGAAACAAAAAGGCCGCCGAAAATTGGGACGAATCGGTTCTGAAATTGCCGGGGGTCAGGTACATCCTGAAAATCATTGATTATCTGCGTGACACGGGTTGGAAACTAGATGCAGAAAAGTACCTGAAGTGCGGAAACATCGACCTGCTTGCAGTACATCCCGAAAAGGGAACCTATGTTTTCGATTGGAAATCAGACCTTTGCTATGATAATCACAATGCTTACGTCAGGCAGGTCAACACATACATGAACGAACTGTCAGAAACTGGTTACAGAAAGATCAGAGGTTACATACTGTGGGTAAAAACAGAAACCAATGAAAGAGTTCCTTTCATCGGATCCAATGACCCAGACGATCAATGTGAGATCAACCTTGTTGCTCCATCACATGCTATAAGATGTACTCTTCTTATTGATCAAAATATGGAAGGAATAGATAATTCCAAACCGATTGTCGGATCCAGCCACCATAAGATTTACGGAGAGGAAGTATCATTCTTCATAAAGCCCGAATTCTTTTCTAGACGCGGTTACGAGATCCACCATCTGGATGCCGATCCTTGTAGGGCTGGGGAGTTCAAACAAACATTCGACAAATCCGAGTTAGCCAAAGGATTCTATCTGAATTTCATTTGTGATTATAAAAGACGCGCTTTCACGCTCAAAGCATTCTGGACCAAGGTAAGACCGTACCAATGTAGACTTGAAGTTCGTACGGAAATATACGGCATGCCATACCAATCCAGTATTTGTGGCGTATCAAAAATTGATGAAGAAACGAAGGATTACGTAGAATTCGAAGTTTCCGAAATAAAAAGATGGCTGTGGAATTCAGATCTCAAAGAAGCTGTTTTAGAAGACCCAGATCGCATTCAGACAAAAACAAAATGGTCATCGGATGAATTGCAAAACAATATGAAAATACGTTTGCCCATAATAAATGAGCAAACAGAATTTTCAATGCGGGTCAAAGCCGTTCAGAAAAAAGCTCCTTCGCCTCGTCCGGTATCGATATTTGACGACCCTAAACTAGGATCCGACGTACCAATTTCGGATTATACTTATACTCAGAAAGTTGAAAATCACAATGTGCCAGAAGAACCAGACTCAGATTTCGAGGACTTCTGTTTACCCCAAGTGGACAATGCCTCGAGACACTTCACTCCCGGTCGCATCTACAAATCTGGAAACAGATATTACGGTGTCTACAAACGCAACAAATCTGAGAAATGTGGAACATGTGGCACGGTCGATATTGCAGAGGTCGATATAAAAGGAAAAAAGATCTCGGACCTCTGTTGGAGGTACATTTACCGGACCAAATGCCACAAAGAATACATCTACGGAATAACAGATACAAAATGGAAGATCTACACTGCAGATGTATTGGTCGGACTGTCACCCAGTGATATGGACAGGTACGGAAATTGAGAACCTGGGTCGGAGGATCACTCCGACTCGCGTTCCTCGATCTTCTTCATCTTCCTTCCGTCATAACGCAACGGAACAGCTTCATATCCTTCCTTGGGGACGATATGCAGATGGGTATAGAAGGGATCGTCGAGCCTCGAGTTCATGTATCCTTCGAAGTCGAGGTTCATGTTGGCCAGAACCTTCACCAGCGTGTTCCTCATGTTGATGATATCCTCTTCAGAGATATTGGCGAAGTAACTGTTGTTCAGTTCGGTGATACGGTTCATCACCGATTCCGCCAGCTTCTTTCCCTCATCGGTGAGGAAGATCCTGAACTTCTTATGGCTGCTGTCGGTCCTGTCGTCGCGTACCAGACCTTTTTCGCGGAGAGCTTTGATCACACGGTTGGTGTTCGCCGTATCCAGATCGAGGAAACGGGAGAGGTTGACCATGGTCTGTCCGTCCTGGAGGTGCAGAGCGATAAGATAGACCACATGAGCGTGGGTCAGTCCGTAAGGCTCAACAATAGCTGTCATATTCTTACGCATCTGCATGCTCATCCTGTCGAAGAATGCAGGAAGGTATGAGTTCCAGTAGGGATCAGTGTCGTTCACAAAAATCGTAATGCCTCCAACCGTTTTAAATCTACGCTTAATTAATGTTAATTTCGAGTACTTCCGGCCCCCGGAGAGAAGAGATGGGGGCCGGACTCAGGATGTGAGTGTTTTTGGATATAAGGGCCGAGTGTATAAAACCTTCGGAACTTGATATCGGATTTCACCTGCTGGCACTGTTGTTTTTATCAGTGCCGTCACTATCAGGGAAATTTACACCGCAGGGTATCTCCGGGTGCTTTGCGTGGTTGTTCATCTGAATGTAATACCAAACAGGTACGAACAGCAGGATGAACAGCGGACCGAAGGTCGCATAGAGCAGGCCGTAGACCTCGTAGATGTAGTACACGATACCGATCATCAGCAGTATCTCGAAGACGATGACCGCGTACGAGGCATAGTACAGGAACTGAGGTACCTTGTACACCCTCTCAACTCCAGCGAACCTGGGGTCCTTCCTGGACTTCAGGAATGCAAGCTGGCACATCATGTGACACAGCGCATACGAGAATCCGCAGACCGCAAGGATCTGACTTGCGGTGACGCCGGAGACGATGAGCACGATGCTGATGAAGACCTCTGCGTACATTGCGGCGATGGGGACACCTTTGCTGTTGGTCTTTCTCAGCGCGGCGGGGAAATTACCGTCGTCGGCCATTGATTTGATGGTCTGCGAAGCTCCCAGGAAGGCGGTCTGGACGATCATGACCATTCCCACGATGAGAAGGATGCAGGAAACCGTACCGGCAAGCTGTCCGAAGGAGTTCTCTGCTACTGCGATCAGAGAGTTGCTTCCGTTGGCCTCGATACCTACGATACCCAATGCTCCGTAGATGCAGAATGCAATAAGGAAATAAAGTACCAGACATGCGATTCCGCAGGACATCAGTGCCTTGGGGACATCCTTGGCAGGTTCCTTGTAGCTGGGGCCGTAGGCTGCAGCGGTCTCCCATCCGACAGCGCTCCACTGTGCGATGGTGAGGCATCCGAGGACCATCAGGATACCATCTCCGTCCCATTTCCAACCGTCGGGGGTGAACTCTCCGGTGATGATGTTCATGTGGAAATCGCCGGTGAGAAGGGGTGCGAGACTGATCACTACAATAGGGACAATGGTGAAGATGGCAAAAATCAGCTGGACCTTTGCTCCGCTCTCCAGACCGTTCCTACCGGTGAAAATGATGAAAGCATACATCAGGATACCGACGAGAGCATAGAATCCGATCTTGGTCCAGTAGCTCATTCCGTCGAAGACGCTGAAGTTGCTGATGAGATATTCGGCGGCGATGATCGTGAAAATGGGGATCACAGTGACCCAGGCCATGAAATACGACCATGCACCAATGGCGCCTATAAGACGCCCTTTGTTTATCTTGCTGTTCTTGTACTTCTCGTCATCGGTGTAGATGTATTGGATAGATCCTGCGATACCGGAGGTGCGGAATGTGGCACACATCTCTCCGAGGTTGAGATTCAGGAAGAATCCGGAGATGACGGAAAGTACCCAGATGAGGATACTCATCGCCCAAAGTTCGATAGAGAGATCTGCAATGGAGGGAACGATCAGGATGGGTACACCCATAGCGATGAGAAGTCCCTGCTTCCAGCTGATCCCGCTCTGAGGCGCGATATCCTGGGTTATTTCTTCTGTCATTAAATTCACGTCCGTGACACAGCCAACGCTGACGCTGGGACATGTTATGAAAATGACATAGGACAGCGAAAAACTGCGATATAGATTTAAAGGAAATTGAGGAAGGGGCCGCACCTCGTGCGGCCCCAGGAGGGAAACAAATGATTGTTTAGGGTTTTTTCAGATCATCCCTTGACGGCTGCTGCCATCTTCTGAGCGATCTCGGAGGAGGTCTCGGTGTAGACATCTGCTCCGATCTCGTCTGCCCACTGCTGGGTGACGGGTGCTCCACCGACGTTGGTGAGGCACTTGCCTTTGAGGCCTTCCTTCTGCATCATTTCCTCGAGGGTCTTCTGGTTGACCATGGTGGAGGTCATGAGGGCAGAGGTTCCGACCGCAACTGCGTTGTTGTCCTTGACGGCCTTGATGATGTCTGCGAGCTTCACGTCACGTCCGGCGTTGACAACGTCGAATCCGCCGACCTTCAGCATGATGGCGCAGATGTCCTTACCGATGGAGTGGATGTCTCCCTCGATGGTGCAGATGACGAACTTTCCGAGGGTGGAGGTAGATGCACCGCCGAGGTTGGGGGTGATGATGTCCATTCCTGCGTTCAGAGCGTTGGCTGCGGCCATGATGTGGGGGAGGAAGAGCTTCTTTGCTGCAAAGAGCTCTCCGACCTCGTTGATACCGGCGGTGAAACCGTTGTTGATCAGGTCGACAAGGTCGAGTTTTGCGTCGACGGCTGCCTGTGCGATCTCTTTTGCGCCCTTGATGTTGTATTTGAGGACGCATTCCTTTGCTTTATCGTTGGCTTCCTGCTGAGTAACCATTTTGATATCTCCTTAGTGATGTTTGAAATTGTTTTCACTCGTTTGCGAGCTTCTTTGCCCTGTCGAAGTAGGCCTGGTCTGCCTTCTTGCAGATGTCCTGCCATGCGGCGTCGACGTCTGCCTCGAGTTCAGTGACATCGTGGTTGGCGAGGATGTCGACGACAATCTCGTGTGCAACATCGACAACGTCCTTCTTTCCGTCAGCGGTCCACTCACCGAGCATACGCCTGTCGAACACCTTAGGGTCGGAGGCGAGGTCGATCTGTTCCATGGTGGAGGGGTGGGAGATGAAGTCATTTCCGACTCCGATCTCTTTGATTGCATCGATGGCGAGGGTCTCGTCGTTGACGACGACTCCTTCCATGAACTTCCTTTCCATCATGATGATGTCGTTGTCGATGACCATCTGCTCAAGGGAGAAGGTCTGACCGAGTTCGAGCATTCCGGATCCGTAGATCATGTTGACACCTGCGAGGGCTGCACCCATGGAGGTGATGGTCTTCTCGTGAGCAGCCTGCTCATCGGGGACCTTGGCGTCGGTCTACATACCGGCGGTGAAGACGGGGAGTCCGTAGTACTGACCCATCTTAGCGACAGATGCACTGATAAGTCCGAGCTCAGGGGATCCGACAGGTGCGGTTCCTCTCTTGAGGTCGAAGGTGGTGGTGGAGGAACCGTACATGATCTTCGCTCCGGGCTGTGCGAGCTGGGAGAGGACGATTCCGGAGAGGATCTCTGCGTTGTGGGTGACGAGGGTTCCTGCAAGGTAGATGGAGGAGGATCCACCGGCCATTGCCATGGACAGTACGTTCACGGGGATGCCGTACCTGGCACCCTGGATGATACACTGGCAGGCGTTGTAGGAGAGTTCGAGAGGTGAGGTGGGGCACACGAGCATCGACATGATGGGGTAGTTGTGTGCTTTGTATTCGTCGCCGTGGTAGTACGCTTTAACCATTTCGTAGTAATACTTCACGTTGTCAGCGACGGGGTCGATGTGGTGGAAGTGCATGGAGGTGTTCTTCATCGCGGTGTATGCTTCGTGAACATCCTCGGATCCGTTTCCTGCCCAGTTCCTTGCGGATACAGGAAGGGAGAAGAAGGAAAGACCATCCATTGCGTCGCAGAGCCTGGCGATGTTCCTGAGGTCGTCCTCGTTGGAGTCGCGGGTCTGGAACTGTCCGTGGCCTTTGTAGTCGCAGACCTGGATACCGGTTCCGAAGCAGGTGTAGTTGACCTTTCCTTTCCATTCCATGGGGAAGGTCCTGCTCTCGTCACGGCCGTAAAGGTAGTATTTGCTGGGGCAGGTGGCGAGTGCCTTGTCGAGGACGTAGCTGGGGATCTTGACCATCAGGGTCTCTTCGTTGACCTCACAGCCGTTTGCTGCGAAGAGCTGCCTTGCTTCAACGTCGGAGACCTGGACACCGTAGGTCTCGAGGACGTCACGGGTGGCCATGTCGATCTTGCGGGCTTCGTCATCGCTGAAGAGCTCGAATTTGATTCCGTTCTGACTCTGGTTAGAGGGGTAGATCGGTGTTGTTTGTGCCATTGTTTTCACTCCAATACGACCTTCTTTTGAGTTGGTCGTAATTGATACATTCATCCACAGCATATAAACTTTATTGTTCCAATCAACATAAAACGTGTCAGAATCATTGAAAATATTGTGAAATCATCCATTTTATGTTGTTTTCTACAATACTTTCGTTGAAGCGATAAACATATATGTTGAATTGAACATCTATTTTTGCTTCAAATTCCATACGAAAACTTCAATTTTCATTCAAAAATGAATGAATTTGAATGAAATATCCAAGAATTGGATAGGTTCGTATGTAAGTTTAAATACAAGAACAAATGAAGATGAAGTTACATCCATCCTAAACCCGCGGGTTCAGAGTGCGATTCAACTATGACATACTAATAATAAATAGAAGGAAGAAAGATGAGCGATAACAGACGCATAGTATTCCCGTTCGTTCGGGTCGTGGGACAGAAGGATATGAAAACGGCGCTGCTGCTGAATGCGGTCGACCCCAGCATCGGCGGAGTGCTGATCAAAGGTAACAAAGGTACTGCCAAGTCCACCACTGTCCGTTCCATGCCCCAGTTCCTTCCCGGACACAGGGTCGTAAAAAGCTGCAGGTTCGGCTGCGATCCGGACCAGCCGAGGAAGATGTGTCCTGAATGCAGGGCGAGATATGAGAACAAAGAGAAGTTGGATACGACCGTCGCACCCACAACCGTGGTGGAACTTCCGCTCAACGCGACCGAGGACAGGGTGGCAGGTACCCTCGACCTCGAACACGTTCTCGAAACAGGAAAAAGGAAATTCGAGCCCGGAATCCTCGCGGCCGCCAATGGCAACATCCTATATGTGGATGAGATCAACCTTCTCGACGATCATATCGTGGATCTTCTCCTCGACTCCGCGGCTATGGGAATGAACTACGTGGAAAGGGAGGGGATTTCCTTCTCCCATCCTGCGAACTTCATCCTCATCGGCACCATGAATCCCGAAGAAGGGGACCTCAGACCTCAGCTTCTCGACAGGTTCGGTCTGTCCGTCGATGTGGCAGAAGAATATGTTCTGGAAAGCAGGAAGGAGGTCATCAAACGCAGAATGCAGTTCGAAGCGGACCCGGAAGGATACCTCGATGCATGCAAAGACGAACTCGACGAACTCGGAAAGAGGATCGCGAAAGCAAAGGAACTCGTGAAGAAGATCCCTATCGAAGATTCAGCCATCACCATGGCCGCCAAACTCTCCGCACACTTCAAGATGGAAGGTCACAGAGCTGATCTGGCACTTATGCGTTCGGCCCGTGCAAACGCCGCCTTCGAAGGCAGAGAGACCATCACCAGAGATGATTTTATCGCGGTCGCCCCTATGGTCCTCTCCCACCGTATCAAGAAGAAGGCCTTCGAGAAGACATCACTTGACATGAGCGAGGTAAGAAGTTGCCTCTCGAAAATGTGATCCCATTCTCTGCGATAGCAGGGAACGAGACTGCAAAAAAGGCAGTTCTCTGCCTGCTGACCAATCCGCACCTGAAAAGCGTACTGGTCACCGGAGATTCGGGTACAGGAAAGACGGCACTGATCAGGTCGATCTCCTCCCTCGATCCGAAGATGCCTGTGATCAACGTCCCCATAGGCATCACCGAGGACCGTCTTTTCGGTTCTGTGGACCTGGAAAAGGCCATCTCCGAAGGAAATGTCGTTTCGGAGAAAGGTCTCTTCGGCGACGCCGACGGAGGTGTCATCGGTATCGACGACATCGATCTGATGGACCTCAACACAGCTTTGGAGGCCCTGGAGACAGCCTCTGCAGGAGAAGTGACGATCGAAAGGGAAGGCATCTCCGCCGCCTACAGGACAGATGTCTCCCTTATCGCCTCTTCCGGAATCGGTCAGAAAAAACTCAACGCTCATCTGAAGGACCGCTTCGATATCTGTGTCAGGATGCAGCGTCCCGAAGAGAAGGAATATGTCGATTCCGTCCGCACCAATCTCCTTCTCGGAGACGGCGATTTCTCGATGCTGGCACATTATAAAAACTCGGATAAGGAACTGATGGAGAACATCCGTCAGGCCAGGAATCTCCTCCCCCAGGTGAAGGTCCTCAGGAAGCATGCGGACTCCATCGCGAGGATCTGTAAGACCTATGGAATCAGCAGTTACAGAGGCCCCATCGCCTGTGCGCAGACCGCTGCTGCTCTTGCCGCTCTCGACGGAAGAAAGAGAACGAACGACGAAGACATCGTCTCCGCCGCCGAATTGTGTCTCGGCCACAGACGGACCAAATTCGAGGTCGAGAAGAAAAAGAAAATCGAGAAACCTGAGAATCTGGGATATCCCAACAAGGACATCCTCAGGTTCGTCCACGACGACAGGAAGCAGAATGTCAACACCTCAATTGTCGAAAAGATCAATGAGAAGACCGACCTCGAGAACGTCGTCGAGCTTGATGAAACAAAAGACCCAGAGGATGAACCGGTAGATGTCGAAGTGAAGATCGGAAAGAAATTCAAAGCCATCGACATCATGGAAACGGAGGATTCCAAAGGCGAATCAGCCGACACCAAGTATCAGAAGTATGTCGAGACGCCCTCCGGAAGATACAGCGGATTCCGCATGCCGAAAGGCGACTGCACCGATCTGGCACTTGATGCGACCATCCGTGCCGCCGCTCCGTATCAGGCTATCAGGGAACGTCCCGACGGAAAGATAAGGATCGAAAGGCAGGACCTGAGGGAGAAGGTACGCACCAGGCACACCGAACAGACGTTCATGTTCCTGCTCGACACCAGCGGTTCCCTGATCATCAGGAACCGTATGAGCCGGGTCAAAGCGGCCATCATTTCCATGCTTGAGACTCACTACATCAAAAGGGACCGCGTCGGAATGATCACCTTCAACGAGGAGAACACCGAACTCCTTCTCTCCCCCACGAGGGCTGTGGACGAACTGTCCCAGACCATCGATGGGATAAAAGTGGGAAGAGGGACCCCCCTCTCCGCCGCCTTCATGATGTGCTGGAATTTCGTTCTGGGACATAAAAAGAAACACCCCGAACAGGTCATCCACATCGTCCTCTTCACCGACGGAAAATCAACCAAGGCGCTCGATGAGAACAAAGATCCCTGTCAGGAAGCGCTGGAGATCGCATCCAATCTGAAAATGCCTAACCTCGACTGGACCGTCATCGACACCGGACTCGGAGCATCCAAATCTGACATGCCCGAAAGGCTCGCCGAAGAACTCGGAGGACGGTTCTTCCTGCTCGACGACCTTGAAGCAGAAGACAAGAACAAGGACATCTGGCATGTCGGTCAGGCCTACGATTCCCAGAAAGCCCAGCAGAACAACATGCTCTATCAAGAGATAGAAAGGGCCAGAAAGAACCGCTGATTTCTGGAGTCATAACTTAATATTGTTAAATAAAGAAAGGAGATTACTGGCCATGGATTTAGTCGCTCATATTGACAGCTTCTTCAAGATCTCGGAGAGGGGTTCGAATTTCCGGACCGAGATCAGAGGAGGTATCGTTACTTTTCTTGCGATGGCGTATGTTCTCGTCGTCATGCCGAACACTCTTGAACCTGCAGGCATGGGCCGGGACCAGATCTTCACCGCCACCGTCATCGCCACCATTGTCGGAACCGGCATTATGGCGCTTTATGCCAGATTCCCCATCGCACAGGCCCCGGCGATGGGTACGAACGCGTTCTTCACATACACCATCGTTCTGGGGATGGGTTACACATGGCAGGAGGCTTTGGCCGCAGTATTCCTGTCAGGTGTGCTTTTCACACTCATCACCATCAGTGGACTGAGGGAGCTGATCGTCAATTCCATCCCCAAGGATCTGAGGCTTGCCATCGCCGCGGGACTCGGTGCATTCCTGCTGTTCATCGGTCTGCAGGGAGCGGGGATCATCGTCGGAAACGGCTCCACCCTGGTCACCCTCGGAGACATGTCCGATAAAGCTGTGCTCGTGGCATTGTTCGGTATCATACTGACCACAGCACTTTATGTGAGGAAGTTCAAGACGGCCATCTTCATCGGGATAGTCGTCACTACGATCCTCGCCATGGCACTCGGGATCACTGCCCTGCCCACAGATGTCATCTCCATGCCCGAAGCGCCTTATTGGGGAGCATTCTATGATGGACTCAGATCTGTTAAATTCGACCTTATCTTCATCATCGTTGTCCTCTCGTTCCTGATGGTCAACATGTTCGACACCACCGGAACCATCATGGCAGTTTCAAAGGAAGCAGGTGCCATGGACGAGGACGGTAAGATCAAGGACGGAAGCAAGATGTTCCTCTCTGATGCCGTCGGAACCATGGCCGGTGCGGCCATCGGTGTGTCCACAGTCAGCAGTTACGCTGAATCGACCATCGGTATCGAATCCGGTGCAAGGACCGGTTTCTCAGCCCTGATCGTATGCCTCCTCTTCTTCGTGGCGCTGTTCTTCAGTCCGATCTTCACTGTCGTCACCAGCACCTCGACCGTGGCCGCACTTTTCATCGTCGCGGTCATCATGATGGGCTCGCTCAAGCACATCAACTGGGAAGACCCTGCCGCAGCGGTCACGGTCGTCACCACGATCATGATGATGGTCCTCACCTACTCTATCACCGACGGACTCGGATTCGGAGTCATCATGTACAGTATCTGCAAACTGCTCGGCGGAAAGTGGAGAGAGGTCAGCCCCATCATGTATGTCCTGTCCCTTATCTTCTTCGCATACTTCGTAACCACCGCGGTCACGTTCTGATCGAGAAGACAAACCCTTTTCCCAAACCATTTACAAACCTGAATTTTGTTTTATCCGGTTTATGAAAACGATGTGCTGGAACATATGATTTTCAGTTACAGGGAAGAGATAAACTGATGGATAAATCCCTAATAGGATACCTTTGCACCCAATGATCTGAAAGGATTTGCTCCCGGAACCGAAATGATCTTGAAGGAGGAAACAAACATTGAATGGTTCCGGGAGAGTTAGTGTTTATTCTCCGGCTAAGGCCTTGCATACTGGGAATTTCGAGAACACCAATGCGAGGATGAGACTTAAAACCGAGAAGACCCAGAGGTTCGAGATCATGTACTCTCCGAAGAGTGCGTTTAACACAGTTTTCCATACCATCGAGAGGAAGTCACCGAAGTACAGGGATGCCGTGACACAGGCAGTACCGGTAGCCATTGCCGATGCCATGCAGACCGATCCGGTCCAATCGATGAACGAGGGGATGACCATGCCGAATCCCAATCCGAAGACGAACATTCCGACGGTCATCACAACACCGCTTTCGAAATAGGCAACTATCGCCAATCCGATGAAACTGAGGGTCCAGAGCAGAGGGAACACCGAGGACGGCGACCTTCTTTTCACAACCCCGAACATCAGTCCGCCGATACATCCTGCAAGGGTGAACACCGAAAGTGCCAGACCCGAAACAGAGGCACCTCCCGCTCCCCTCAGTGAGTAGAGTTCGGCAGTGTTCTGCATCACGGAGAACTGCATCATTCCGTAAGCGGCGAAGAGGATCACGATTATCCAGAGCCTTCTGTCAAGCCTGGTATCTGCCGAATGTTCGGTCTCGATCTCCGGAATAAAGAATGACATGACCAATGCAGCCACGAACAGGATGTGTCCGTAGAAGACGGTCTGCCATCCGGACTCCGCAAGGAAACCTCCGAGGGTCTGCACGCAGATACCTCCCGCATTCAGCAGGATGCTTCCGACGGCCAGGACCTTCGTCCTCTGCTCGCATTCGTACCTTCCGTTGGCAAGAGTGTTCGCCATGGCGATGATGAGTCCGATACCGAACCCGTGCAGTGCCCTGAACACCAGGATCAGATCGAAATCCTCAGTGAAGGCGGGTCCGAGTCCTGCGAACAATGCAAGAGCGGACCCCGATATGGCCAGAGAGCGGAAACTCATCCTTCTGCCGGCCACCGGGCCGAGGATCAGCCCGGCAATACCGATGAACAGGGTGGGTAAGGAGTTTATGAGGGCGTACTCCCGGTCCGGGAAGGCATCGGCGAACACCGACATGGCGGGTGTCACTACGGAATATCCCAGAGAGAAGAAGTACAGGGTGAGGATGGCCAATGTCGCCATCCCTCCCTTTCCGCCCTGTGCAGTCATGTGCAAGATACGACCTCAGAATGTCTCTTTGGAGATCTTGTCGATGGCGGCGGTGACCTTCTCGTAAATACCCGGGGTGATGGACATGTACAGTCCTCTGCAGAGACAGGGGATGTAGCTGTGGTTACCGTTCTGTCCGATCCTCTGCCTGACATACTCCTCGACCTCTTCGTCGGTCTTTCCGGGGTAGTCGATGTCTGAGTTGTCGATACCGCCCATGAAGATGAACCTGTCACCGTACATGTCGACGAGTTCTGGGATGTTGTTTGAACTGACAGGTCCCTGCCAGATGTCGGCACCGATGTCGATCATGATGGGCACGAGGTTTGCGGCATACGAATCGGAGTGGTGGACCACGACCTTTCCTCCGAGCTCCTTGAAGTGGCTGTAGATCCTCTTGTAGGGCTCGAGGAAGAACTCCCTGTGGGTGGCGGGGTCTAAGAACGAATTGATTGCCGATCCCCAATCGTCGTGGTGGAAGAGGACCTCGGGCTGGTATCTCGCGTACAGGACATCCATAGCTCTGATCTCCCAGTCGGCGATCCAGTCGATGAGTTCGTGCATCTCGTCGGGGTGCTCATAGTATGCGGTGAGAGCACTCTTCATTCCCATCAGGAAGTGGGTCCTCTCGAAGAGTCCGGGTGCGAACCATATCCCAACGGGCTTGCCGCGGGCACGGATGTCGGCGACCATCTTGTCGGACATGGCCCATTCCTCCTCGGTGAAATCGAGAGAGGGCTGTCCCTTGACCTGTTCCTTCCACTTTGTGATGTCTTTGATGACGAGGACGTCCTCTCCTTCCTCGGGGTGCGATCCAGCGGACCCCGGAGGGTTGGAAGCGGTAACGCCCCATCCGTCGACATACAGGGGCTGGGGGTCGAAGAACTCCTGCGGGAGATTCCTGGATCTGCTGAGCACGGGGTCGAACGGGATCTCGAAGAAGTACTGGTTAACAAATCCATCGGTGACAGCATCGTCATGCTTGGCGATCATCTCGAGGACATTCTCGAACTGGGTCATGGGCGCCTTGTTGTATTTTCCTGCGGCCTTCAGTGCCTTGATCTTGGGTGCTTCAAGGTGGCGCATGAACCTGATGGACTCCTTCTGCTGAACGGATTCCTGCTCTTTGGGCGCATTGTCCGCTTCAGCCTCGGCCCTTGCCTCGGCAGAGATCTGGGACAGTGGGACACCATCGATGAGCTGCCTAGCCCTGTATGCGGCACTTGCCGCGGTGAGGGTATAGACATCCGCGTGGATCTCATCGCAGAAGTCCTGTTTCATGGTCGCTCCGCCGACGTAAATGGCGATCTTGTCAAAGTTACTGTTACCTCTGACGGTGGAGACAGTCCTCTGAAGTTCCGCACGGGTGGGGGTCATCGATGAGGAACAGGCTAGGATCCTGGTGTCGGGATTTGCGTTGAGGGCTTCGACGAATTTGTCGGTGGCGACATCTGCGCCGAGGTCGATAACTTCCAATCCCTGTCCTTCGAGCATGACAGTGACGAGGTTCTTACCGATGTCGTGCACGTCTCCGAGAACGGAACCGATAACGGCCTTTCCGGCGGAAGCGGTGTTCACATCGCCCTTGAGGAGGGGTTTGAGGATGGCAAGACCCATCTGCATGGTCTTGGCGGCCATGAGCATCTGGGGAAGGAAAATGGTACCCTTATTGAATCCGTCTCCGATCTCGTTCATTCCCTGGATCAGTCCGTCGTTGAGGATCGAATCGGCGGTCTCTTCGGCATCTAATGCCGCTTTGACGGCCGGGACGATCTCTTTCACTTTGTATTTTACAATACATTCTTTCACTGCAGTCGTTTTTTCGCTCATTTGCTACCTCCATAGGTATGAGAAATGCATCCCACTGTAACAATATAAGTCGTTTTGAAAAATAATTCGTTAACAATGTAATAACTATGATTTTACAATATCTGGCTCATTCAATTTTTTTACCAAGTTATTAATAGTTAACAGCCATAATGCAGTACGTGTCATACAACGTTGTACAGAAGATACGTAATAACTATTACCTCTACGAAGTGACCGCCGAGTGGGACCCCGTCGCCAAAAGATCGAAGCAGAAAAGGAAGTATCTGGGCAGATGCGACGAGGATGGTAATCTGATGACTCCCGCCACTGTCAGCGTTGTGTGTAAGAATCTTGGCGAATACTACTTGATGCACCAGATCTGCATCAAATCCGGTCTTTGGAACGCCCTCTGCAAGGTCTACGGGGAGGATTCGGCAAAATACCTCTTCTCGCACTCGGTGAGCAGATGCCTCCGCAGCTGCCCCCCTACACAGTCGCCATATGATATCAGGGCCTCCATCCTCCCCGATTTCTTCAATATGCCTGCGGATTCGAAGAGACTGTCCCTCGACGGATATCTGAGGCACATCGTACAGGTCTACCGCAGACGCCAGGATCTCTTTAAGGAATTGGCTGTAGACGACAGTGCCGTCGTCTTCGATCTTGAGACCCTTGTGGAACCTTTACAGTATTACAAGCTCCACGGGATCAGGAGCCATCTGAATTTCAATGAATTCCCTCAAAAGAGCATATTCCTCGCCATGGGCGAGACCACCAGACTTCCGTTCTATTACAGGATGGCCAATTACGTCGGAGCCGATGTGGATTCTATGAGGACCGTCGCATCCGAACTGCGCGGAATGTCCGTCTCCCGCACCACGTTCTTCTTGGATGACAAGCCATTCTCGGAATCAGAGATAGGGAGTTACTTCAGTTCGGATTATGACATGATCATCATTCTGAGCAAAGATTCGGAATTCCATGCCCACATATGCGAGACCTATAACGGAACAAACGACCTCGAGACTCTCATCTACGGCGGCGTGGCATACAAGTACAAGGCCGTCGACACAGAATTCGATCTCGCCCCCTGCAGGATGTTCTTCGTCGACAATGGAAGGGACTGCGAGGAGATCACCATTTCCTTCTTCGCCAAATTGGACCATTTCGAGAACACCGTATCCAAACTCAAATGGAGCAAGACCCTCGAAAAACGCCTGGAGATCAATTACGGATTCTCCGACATCAGAAAATACTTTACACTCACGAAAGGGGAGGATGACAGAATCATCATCACCCGCAAAAATGACGAGATTCGCCGCAAGGAGATGTCGTTCGGCAAGTCGGTGATAATTACCGATTCGAAATACGACCTGAGGACCATCCTCCGCCTGATGATCAAAGCGGACCGGTTCAAACAGGACATGAACATCTTCAGGACCGATCTGCAGGGAGGGGCAGCATTGTTCCCTTCGAACGAATCGGCAGTGGCATCCCTTATGGGAGATTTCCTTTCAATGGTGATGAAATCCTCACTTATCGACCTAATCAATTATTCCGATCTTTCCGAAGAGATGAGCTATCTCGACGTCATCTCCGAGGCCGCCACTATCAAAGCCTATTGGGTGAACGGAGTTTTAGGCGTCACGCCCGCGACCCCCGAACAGAAGAGCATGTTCGAGAGGTTGGGTATGGCCACGCCGACGGCGGTCATGCGTTTAGCTGAGCACCCATCAGATGAAAAACCCAAGATCTGAAATCATTGAAATCAACATCTGGCACATTGAATTTTCTCCTTTTAGTAAGAATGGAGTTCATCTGATTCACTCGAACTCCTATGCGAGATATTGATCAATCTTAAGTTCTGGCATATTGATTTTCTTCATTTTCACTTACGAGAGGAAGGTAGGTAGTGGGTAGGAAGGTAAATTCATAAATTTGTGCCTGCTGGCACATTGATTTTTTGAGTGGTTTTTATTGGAGTGGGTAGGAAGTGGGTAGGAAGTGGGTAGGAAGTGGGTAGGAAGTGGGTAGGAAGTGGGCAAGGAGAGTAATGTACGTTTAAAATAAGGGTACAGTCAAAAAGCTATTTTGACATTCCTCCAGAGACATATCGTAAATCGCCGAAAATCACCTAAAAATCGTTCTTTTTACCAGAATCATCACAATTCTTTACATGCTTTAAATACTATAATCCGCATTTTTGCAAAACTTTTTAGGTAACATACATCTGGCAAAGCTCATGTCAGACTGCACAAATTACAAGGCAAATGCCAAGATCGCATTGATCGCGGCGTTTGTATGCGTCGTCGTGCTTTCCGTCTCCTCGCTCCACGTCCTGACAACCGTGGGCGACGACACCAACTTCACCCTGAAGGAAAGCTCCGACGGCAACCTGTATTATGTGAATATCACCGGAGACTACGCCTTCGACAAATACCTGGCGACCGGATCCACTTCTACCGACGAACTCTTCGATTTCCTCAGTGAGAACGTCACCTGCGGAAAGAGACTGGCAGGTTTCGTCCCCCAGGGATGTTCTGTCTTCACCGTAAAAGACTCCTACAACGGCGGATATCTTGCCGGACGTAACTTCGATTATTATCAGACGGTCGTCGGAGTGGTCTACACCCACGGCAAGGATATCTACAACTCCGTCTCCACCGTGGACCTCGCCATGTTCAGCGGCGTCAACGCCACTTACGCTTCCATGGTACATGACACCGCCCTCAACGCGGCGGCCTACCTGCCCCTTGACGGAATCAACGAGAAAGGAGTGTTCGTCGCCATCAACTCGGTCAGTGGCGGACCAGCCATCGCCGAGGGTGATCCCGCAAAGACCACCCTCTTCATCACCAGCTCCCTCAGGGCTGTTCTAGATCGTTGTGACTCCACTGCTTCCGCCGTGGAACTCCTCAAGAGCTACAACCTCCACAGCAACAGCAATTACCATGTTTTCATCAGCGACCGTGGAGGAAACAGTGTCACTGTCGAGGTGTGTGACGGCAAGACCTACGTCACCGAGACCGACGTGCTGACCAACCACTACCTCACCAAGGAAGGATCCGCACCCGACATACCTGTCAAGGAGAGCAGTACCGAGCGTTTCAACATCATCACCGGCGCACTAAATGAGCATTCGAGTATGACCGTCGAAGAGGTCAAGAACGTCCTCATTTCCGTCAAACAGAACGATGACGACCTCGTCCACTACACCCGCTGGTCCGTCGTCTACGATTTCGACACACTCGACATCTCCCTTTACCTCAGGGTCGGAACCGAAATGGACTACGACCACCCGTACACATACAATGTGGGCAGCTGGGGAATCGCTTAAACATTTCACCATCCCACCTTCCCGCCGTAACATCACCCGGCGGGACCTACTTTTTTTGATGGGATCCGTTCCCTCTGGGATTTTAGTAGCCGATCAAACCACTGAAGACTGACTGCTTCTTTGCCGGAACAATATTTCACAAATTATGTTTTCTAAAAAACAATATTATTGTATCAAAAACAAATTAAATCAAATTACTATCTAAAGGATTACAATGATGATTTCTTTTTGATTTATTATCTTACAATTAATCTAAATTATAGCTGTAATTATATCTGAAATATTCTTCTATATGAATGTTGTCGGAGATTTACAAATAATCCACAATGTGTCTTCATATTGAAGACGGGCTGTGCAACAGAGCCCGTACTCGAAACCTCACTATGTGTGAGGCCCCGAAAAAGCTGAAATATACAGCTAAACGGAGATGGTAACATTTACAGAAAAATAGAAACGAACAGTCCGCTGAAGCTCAGGACTGTTATGGTGATCATTGCCGTCCTCGCATCTGCGATGGTGGCCATGTTCGTACTCCACACCGAGACCGACAGTTCTTCTGCCGAGTTGACTGCGAGCGGCGAATGCGGCGATGGAGTCTACTACACATTGAACGATGGCACCCTGGAGATATTCGGAAGCGGAGCCATGTATGATTTCAACGAGACATACGCCCCGTGGCATGAATTCAGCGCCTCCATCACGAAGATCGTCATCGGAGACAGGATCACCTCCCTCGGAGGATGGGCCTTCGTCAATTGCCTCAACCTCAAGAATCTGACAATTCCGATCACTCTCAACAGCGTGAAGAACGATACATACCCGGCCTTCGCTGGATGCTTCTCCATTGAAAAGGTCCACTTCACCTGCGGAACCAACGGATACGCATACAATTACGCTGCATACGGAGGATCCAATAATTTTTATCAGAACACCCCCTGGTATCAGAGCAGGGACACACTCACCGAGATCGAGTTCGCAGACGGCATCAAGTCTATCGGAGCAGATTGCTTCCGTGAGCTCAGCATAACCGCTGTATGCCTACCGGAGACAGTCGTATGCCTCGGATGCCACTGTTTCTACAAATGCACCTTACTCACCAACCTCACCATTCCTGTAAGTCTCAACTCCTTCGGAAACGAAGACTATCCTGCTTTCGAGGGGTGCATGGCTATCGAGTACATCACCTTCACCGAAGGCAACGGAACCCCATATGACTACAAACACTGGTGGGGATCCCCCTGCGATACAGAACTCGCCCCCTGGAACATGAACAACAACATCGGAAAGAAGGTCACCATCACTGAAAAGGTAACCTCTTTGGGAAGATACATGTTCTATGGATGCAACATCGAAGAGCTTACCATTCCGATCAATTTCAACGCGGTCAAGGATGATAGTGATCCCGCTTTCGAAGGAATGCACGGACTCGTGAAGGTCACTTTCACCATCGGTTCTGGCAACGGAGTCGATTATGCCGCATACAAGGGCTACGACCGCTGGTATCAGCAGACCCCCTGGTATATGTGCAGGTCCACTGTCAAAGAGGTCGTCTTCCAGGACGGTATCATACACATCGGAGCTGATGCTTTCCGCGAGCTGAACATCACTTCGCTCGTGATCCCCGACAGCGTGGAATCCCTTGGCTGCCACTCGTTCTACCGCTGTGGGCAACTTGCCGATCTCACAATACCGATCACCCTCGACAGCATGTATCCCAAGGCCTACCCGGCATTTGAACAGTGCTACGCCATAGCCACCATCCACCTGACCGCAGGGACGAACGGAATCGGCTGTGATTACTCCGACCACATACCTATCTGGTCCACACCGTTACACAGGGTATGCAAGATAATCATCGATGCTGACATCACATACATCGGAACCAACACCTTCGAAGGTTTCGCATTCATCGGTTCAAACGGATCGGTCCTTCGTCAAACTGCTGAGGACCTGTGCGGACACACCTTCTACGGAGCGAACGGTATCCTTTACCAGACCGAAGAAAAGCCCATTGATAGTGTTGATTGCAGAATCGTCGACCATACACTCGTCGGTGACACCAGGTTCGTTGACGGCAGATACATGGAACTGAATTCGCTCTGCGATGAGATTCCTGCCATCCCCCTTGACCCTAACGTAACACCGGTTTCGGCAGGAAATCGGTGCTGAAAAAACCTCTTACTGAAAGGACTCTCCATCAGACCCCATCCGCCCCGCCCGGAACCTGTAACAAGGGCGGGGCCAACATCCCATCATCTGACAGTCTGGGTCTTTTCAAAAAAGAGGGGAACTACAATAAAGTTCTCCTCCCAACACATTCCCTGAAACGCACCGAACACGGAGGTTCTCCGCACAGGGTATACTGAACTCTGTGTAACAATCCGCATCTGAACCGTATTTGCGGAACTGAAACCTCCCACCAAAGGCAAAGCATAGCCTTCACAGAAATATCGCAGTCCAGGAAAAGAATACTGTTCAGACGAACCGGATTCCGAAAAGCCCCGGGCCGGCGAACACCAGATTTTGGCCGGAACTACTTAGGCAGATCCCGACATCAAATCGGAGTCTGCGATATATATAAAACAATCTAAAAACATCCGAGAGCCAGATATGGGGCGTGATATGTCCCAGCAACCAAGAAGTCACTCAATATGTAATCGAGGAATAAAATGACACAATTCAACACAGACAGAAAAACAATGAATTTCCGTCTGAAATCTGTATTATTAGTCTTGATGTTCATAGCTGTTTCACTGACAGCGGTCTTCACCCTGAACGACGGATCTGAAGATGTCTCCGCTGATGGGGCCGAAACTACGCCCAGCAGCAATTCGTCCTACTCGGGATCATGTGGAAAAAACGTGACCTACAGTTTCGATCCGAACACTGGAATAATGACCATATCCGGTTCTGGAAGAATGGATGACTGCGAATATTTAGTCCGTCCATGGCTCGGTTTCAAGCAGCAGATCGGCGAAGTGGTCATCGAAGACGGTGTCACGTACATCGGAGCTAAGTCGTTCGAGACCTGCTATTCGGTTGCCAAAGTGACAATCCCCAACAGCGTGACCGAAATCGGAACGATGGCGTTCGACTCCACTCAGATCAAGGAATTGGTCCTTCCTGATTCTGTGAAAAAAATAGGCGATCATGCTTTTGCACGCTGCAAATCACTGACGGAGATCATATTCTCCGATCAGCTGCAGTCTATCGGCGAATTCGCATTCGGGTACTGCATGGCACTGCCCTCTGTCACCATCCCTGATTCCGTGAACTACATCGGACCGGAGGCATTCTATCATTGCGAGAAAATGACGTCGGCCAACATCTCTGTCAATGTGAAATCGATCGAATCGAAGGTCTTCTCCGACTGTTACTCGTTGAAAGAGGTCACTATGGGCAAATCGATCACTTACATAGGGGACAATGCATTCTTTTGGTGCAAATCCCTGAAATCGGTCGATCTTACCGGGGTTTCAAAGATATACAGCTCAGCATTCTATCTTTGTTCTTGTCTCGAATCCGTGGAACTGAGCGATTCGCTGACAGAGATCAACGGTTCTGCATTCGCAAAGTGTTCATCTCTTGCAAAAATATCCATTCCGAATACACTCAAACTCCTCGGACCGTATGCGTTCCAGGGATGTTCCTCACTTGAAAGCGTAAACATTCCGAGCACCCTCACCGACATCGGCGAATCGATGTTCCAGGGCTGCTCAAAACTCAGATCGGTCATCATCCCCGATACCGTCACCGTGATCTACAAATTTGCGTTCCAGGGCTGTTCCTCCCTCACTGAGATCACCATCGGCAAATCACTGAAGACCATGGAATACAGCGTATTCGACGACTGCAATGCATTGACCACTCTTAGATTCAATGCCAAATCCTGCGATGATTTCGGCGAATATTGTTCTATATTCTCCAAGTCCGGCGCATCCGGAGCTGGAATATCCGTCATCTTCGGAGAGGAGGTAACCAGGATCCCCGCCAACATATTCTATGAATCGGAACAGGCGAACGCAGCAAAGATCATCTCCGTGACCGTCCCGAACAGCGTGACCTATATCGGCAGCAGGGCGTTCGCCAACTGCGTGTACCTGACCGAGGTCAATTTCAATGCAGGCTCCTGCGCCGACATCTCTGCGGACGCCGATGTGTTCAAATGTGCAGGAATATCCGGAACCGGATTCACCGTGACCTTCGGAAATTACGTGAAACATGTACCGCAGAATCTTTTCAGCACCCAAGATGCAGCCGAAGCACCCTATATTGTCTCGGCGGATTTCGGAACAGTCACGTCCATCGGAGACAGCTCATTCTGTAACTGTTCTTCTCTCCGCAGCATCGTCCTCCCCGATACCCTCGAGAGCATCGGTGACAAGGCATTTTGCAACTGTTCCTCGCTGACATCCCTCACTGTCCCCGAGAACGTGACCTATATCGGAAGCAATGCATTCGCAGGATGCACCTCACTGAATGAGATCAGATTCAATGCCAAATCCTGCAACGACCTGTCCTACGGATGCAATGCCTTCTCGAAAGCAGGTACCGCATACCAGGGTATCACAGTGATCTTCGGGGATTCCGTTACAAGGGTCCCTGCGCACATATTCTTCACCGCCTCAGCATCCGAGTCACCCAATGTGATCTCCGCCATCTTCGGCAATTCCGTGACCGCCATCGGCGACCGTGCGTTCTACAACTGCTCCTCTCTTCAGAACTTCGTTCTTCCGGATGCTCTTGTGAGCATCGGATACGGAGCTTTCGGGAACTGTGCTGTTATCACATCGGTCACCATCCCCGAATCCGTCACCTACATCGGCAACTATGCATTCTCCAGATGCACCGCATTGAACGAACTGAATTTCTACGCCACGGGCTGCAAAGATTTCAGCTATGATTCCAACGTATTCTACATGACCGGAATCAGCGGAGGAGGCCTCAACGTGACCTTCGGCGACGAGATCGCGAAGATCCCAGACTATATGTTCTATGTGAAGACCGACTCCAGGACCGCAGCCCTCGCAAATGTCGTCTTCGGCAGATCAGTCGTCACGATAGGCAACTGCTCCTTCGGAAACTGTACCTTCCTGAGGTCCATTGTTCTCCCGGATTCTGTTAAAACGATCGAGGATTACGCATTTTACAACTGTGCAGGCTTGACCGACATCAAATTCGGAACATATCTGAACAGTATCGGATATGCGGCATTCTCCAACTGCAGCCTGACCTCGGTCAGCATCACCGACCGTGTCCAGACCATAGGTGCCTACGCGTTCTCCAACTGCACCCACCTTACTTCACTGACCCTCGGAAAATCTGTCCTGAACATCGGTAACTTTGCTTTCATGAACTGTACCTCCCTCGAGAATCTGGTATTCAACGCATTGATTTGTTATGACCTCACCTCCGAATCGAACCTGTTCTACAACTGCGGTACGGAAGGCAAAGGGATCAGCGTGACATTCGATGATGAGATCCTGAAGCTTCCGAATTGCCTGTTCCAGGTCTCGTATCCCAACTACAACCCATCGATCGTTTCCATAAACATTCCTTCAAAAATCAAAGTTATCAATTCGAACACATTCGGTGACCTGAAATTCTATGATTCGGACGGGAACGAATTGGAGATCACCTCAGATGCACTTGCAGGACATGGATTCACCCTTTCGAACGGTGTAATGATTATGAAGACCAAAATGGTCCTGAACGCAGGAAACGGAACCGTTTCCGGCCCCGTGGTTACTGAGGCCCTTACCGAACTCAGCAAGACCGCCAACGGCGATGCTTCGGTACTGGTCCTCGATTCCGGCAGGAACCAGGTAACCATGTCTTCATCTGCACTCGAATCACTGGCGGATTCCGATTCATCGGCAGAATTCAAACTGTTATCCGGAATCTTCGAATTCAACAGTGACGCTACCGGGACGCTTGCATCCGCAGGATCCGACATAACTCTGTCTATCACCGAAGCGGACAAATCCGCCCTTGATGAAGACCAGAAGACCCAGATCGGTGATGCGAGCGTCTTCAGTCTGATGGCCACCGCAGGAACATCCGCCATATCTTCATTCGACGGAAATGTCACGGTCACCCTACCATACAAGCTTTCCGCGGGAAAGACCGCCTCTGACGTCGAGGTATACCACCTGCACGGTTCCGGCGAACTCGAAAAGGTCAGCTGCACCTACAATCCCTCCACCGAGACCGTCACTTTCCAAACGAACCACTTCTCAGTCTGGGCCGTCACAGACAGTGGACTGCAGACCGTGAGCGACAATACTTCCCTGATCGTCCTCGTTATCGTTGGGATAATCATCGTAGTCTGCATCGCCCTGTGTGTCAGAGCACATTTCAAAGCAAACTGATTTCAAACCCGGCGGGGAGACCCGTCGGCCACATTTATAATCCGACAGAGCAAGAGTATAATTTCTCTCAACGACTTCATTAAAAGTGTATTCAAAGAGCATTTTTTAATGATAAAAAGTGTATTTGAAATACATTAATTATAAGGTTGCAGAATACACAACGGAAGATCAGCACCTAATTGGCACAATGGAAGGATTCCGAGCACAGGAAACCTCGGTTCCAGACAGGATTCACTGATCACATGGAAACGCCCATTAAAGGAGGGCCCCAGATCAACTGACTGGAATAACTCTGTAATCTGTACGTTTTTTGACGTAGAGAGAATATATCAATCATCGCACAATGTCGAGACCGTTAACGGACGTGTACAGATGGACACACAGGACATTATCGCATTGATCGCAGTCTACCTTATCATCGTAGCCGCGTTGGTACTGAGTCAGACCGCACAGAAGAAAGGTTGGAACTGGGACTATCGTAAGATCGTCCATATCGGCGTCGGAGCGTTCATCTATGTATGGTGGGCATTCAGCGCAAATTGGATAATGCTCGTCTTCTTCGCGATCCCGTTCGAGATCGTTCTGTTCTTCGCAATGTTCCCCGGAAACCCCATCTCCGACTCCAAACTCGGTGAACTTTCCAATGAAATGGGTCACCGTGGCGGACTTTTCCTGTATGTCCTCACGATCATCTTGCTAGTCGCATTCTTCTTCGACCACTGGATCGCCGCCACCATCGCTATCGTGGCAATGACCCGCGGAGACGGATTCGGCAGCATCATCGGAAAGAAATATGGTAAACACAAGATCATCAACGGCAAATCCGCCGAAGGAAGCATCGGCGTCTTCGCGGCCACTTTCCTTATTTCTCTCGTCATCATCGGATTCTACGGATGGCTCGCATCGCAGGGAATGATCTCCGTCGACAGAGCGCCTTACATCGGTGCTGTTGCCGCCATCGGATACGCCGCACTTTCCGGTGTCCTCGCTTCGGTCATCGAAGCCGTCACCCCCGGTGACTTCGACAACATCGCGATCCCCATGATCATCGCAATCGTCCTTGTCTGTCTGGGTCTTTGAATATCCAAACAATTTCCCCTCTTCGGAGGGGACGTTTTCATAAAAATTGAAGTAAAAAAATACCTTCTTCCGGAGCTGGAAGAAGGCAGTTGATAGTGTTTCACTCTTTAGAAGCAGATCTGCCGTAGAGTTCGTCGAGTTTCCTGTCGACCTCTCCGACATCCACTTCGCAGACAGGCTTTCCGTCCTTGTCGAAGACCCACTCGGGGTTTCCGTCGAAGACACCGTACTCGCAGCCCATCCTCTTGACCTCGATCTCATCGATGACCTCGCCCTTCTTGTCATACAGGGTGATGGTACCGTGGGCGTTTCCGCCGTTCCAGAGACGGTTGTGGAGCATCTGACCGTTAGGTGCCTCGTATTTGACCTGGAGCATATCCTTCTTCGCACAGCGGAAGTCAGAGACCAACCTTGCCTTGCGGGTCTTCTGGTCGACGTGCCAGATGATCTCATCATCGGATTCTCCACACTGATAGAATGTCTTGCTGCCGGTCCAGAACTTGGAGAAGTTGAACTCGTATTCTTTCCCTTCATAGTAGAAACATCCGAGAAGTTTTCCCTTCAGGGTGATGGGGCCGATCTTGGGGGTTCCGCCACCGATCTCGAGGACGGAGTTCTGGAGTTTCTTTCCAGTCTTTTTACTGGTAAGGTCCCAGGAGGACAACCAGACCCAGGGAGTGGTGAAGTCGCTTCCCCAGTTCTTGTCGGTGTATCCGTTGCAGGTCTCGGGTTTGACGGTGTAGGTCTGACCGTTATAGAGGATGTGTCCCGAGTAGTAGGTTTTGATACCTTCCGCGTGCCAGAACATCTGATACGCTTTGATAGCTCTAAGAGGGCCGCTTGCACCCCAACCGACATTCCATGCGACCTGAGGTTCGATCTTAATGTCCCAGGTGAGATCACCATATCCAACGCACATGAGTTCGGGATGGGCCTCGGACTCCTCTTTGGAGACGGCAACATGTCCCTTCATACGGGAGATGTCACAATAGCAGTCGCCGGCCTCCACGGAATAGGGTGCACCCCATTTCATCTTGACATCGTCCCATCCGAAGAACCTGTGCAGATGGCATCCGCCCTCAAGCCAGGTTCCCGCCTTCACCATGAGGTAGGAAGGTCTCTTGCCCGCTTCCTTGTTGGCGGGAAGCTGTCCGAGGACAGGTTCCTTTCCGCCAAGAGCGGGGTTGCAGACGAAGTATTCGAAGAAGAAAGGCCTCTCCTCGCCGGTCGCATCGTTCACTGCAGTAAGGGAGTGCCACCACCAGTCGTAGCCACATTTCTTGTATTTGCCGGTCAGCATGCATTGGTCGCGTTTTGCGTCTCTTTTGTTGAAAACCATTCAGACACCAGTTATAGTAATGTTTCCAGATGTCTACGACACGATATAATGACTTTGTTCGGCATCTGCCGTACCCAGACCGAAACAGGATGATACAGAAAATGAACGATAGGTCAGTCCGGAGCATCGTCCGCATCATCATCGGTGGTGTCGATGTTGGGCTCTCCGTCGGGAGAATCGTCAAGATCCCCTTCCTTCACGGACACACCATACTGAAGGTTGTAGAGACCATCCGCCCTGTAACCGGGATTCTTGCGGATGAACTCGATGGCATCCTCTTTGGAATCGAAAACACGGTCATACCTGATCGACTGTCCGTAGGTGAGATACCAGCTCATAATA
>CAVATL010000017.1:0-30385 GCA_963591575.1 Candidatus Methanomethylophilaceae archaeon | reverse complement strand
CCAGAATCCCCCTGTCCCGGATGTGGAACGGTACAGAACATACTCCCCGACGGGAACAGGATCTTCCGCTGCGGCCACTGCGGACGCGTGTGGATACGTTCCAAACCCGGTTCCCCCGACAAATGCACCTACTGCCGGAACTCCCTTTCCGACGGGGGGAGGATCTACACCCATACCTGCACCCAATGCAGGCACACCTGGAGGAACGGCATCCCCTCCCCCACCAAATGTCCTTCCTGCAGCTCCACCAAATGGAACGAGATCAGCTACCGCCTCCAGTGCAAACGCTGCGGCCACAAATGGTTCTCCCGGAACGGGTCCAGCGACAAGGTGAGGATCTGTCCCCGCTGCAAATCCCCGAAATGGAGGGAGACCACACCAGTCCGCACCTGTGCATCCTGCGGGAAACTGTTCGTAGACAACCGCTACGGCAACGCTGCATTATGTCCGGAATGCAGAGGTGTATCGGGAAACATGCACCACGTGTGCGGATTCTGTTCGATGGAATGGGAGACCGCAGATTACTGTTACACAGTATGTCCCAGATGCGGAAAGATCGAGGACAGCACCGACCACTCCGCAGTGCTGTGGGAAAAAGACAATAAAAAACTGGTCTACAGCAGCACGGACTCCTGCGAGACAGTCTATCTCTTCATCGATGGAAAACCGGTATCCGCATCCTGCCTCTATGACACCGTCAATGTGCTGAACAGACGCCTGTCCTCTCTGCTTAAGTCGAAAAAGGACAAAGAGACCTCGGAACTGCTGGAAGTGTATGCCACTCAGCTCTATGGGCACAGGAACGATTTTCTTTCTGAGGTCGAGTACTTCCAGACCAAGCTGGGTCTTTCGGAATTCGATGCCACCGTGCTCGCCATCCACTTCACAGGAATGAGTCCGGAGGCCATCGCATTGAAGATGGATCTCGATTATGAGATCATAAGGGCGTCCTTCGACAGGATCATGGGTGCGTATTCGCACGTAGGTGTCGTCGTGGACGACACGGTCTACACCGAGGACCCGAAGAAGTACTATTGATGATGCAAATCGACAATCTGGCACATCCGATTCTGACTGTCGGTTCCGATCGAAAAACCGGTCCCGTCCGGGAGTTAGTGTTATATCGCAACCTCTCCATATCCCCTCTGATGTCCCCCGATGTGACAGAACACGACCATTGCCGCTACTGCGGAGACTCCGTCCCCTCCGACCAGGCATACTGCTCTGTCGAATGTTATTACAAGGACCAGGCGGTCAAGAAAAAGGAGAAAATGAAAGAGACCCTCCTTGCCGTCATCGCGTTCGCAGGCGTGGTCGGGATCCTTCTGGCGGCATATTTCTTCTGATAGGATCATCGGAAATCAGGCCCTGGCACTTTCTGAAAACGGGCCCCTTAATCAGCAATCTATCGTCAATCTGTACTGAGCACAGATTCCCGCTGGACCATAGAATGTCTATTATATCCGCACGCGAATGATATTTACGTGAATGCAGGAAAGTTAATCGCACAGATAGCCGTCCTTGCTATTGTCGTCTATTGCTGTTACGGGGCCATCGTCCAGGCCATCCCCACGGGCATATCTTCCACTGAAGATGCGTTCCAGGTCAACAACATGGAGGTCAACACCAGCACAGACGGATTGGAACTGACTGTCGACTTCAAGGGAAGCGTCACATCCGGCCTTCCCCAGGACGTGGACGACGTCACCGTTACCATCTCCATCGGCGACAAAGAGGAAAGACTCAAACTGGCCAAAGTGGATGTCGGTTCGCTGAAGGCCAAATCGACCACAGATATATCGACCACGCAGACGATCCCCACCTATGCCGTGTTGGCGTACGGTGTGGATGTGGACGATACAGGAACGCTGACAGTGCCCATGGTACTCGAGTTCACATTCAAATACATGAAATGGCAGGGATCGTACCTCGTCGATATGGGTGTGGGCGTCAAACAGGACCTCAAGATGGTCACCGGTGCCACCGTACCGCAGGTGACCGCCGCACCGAACAACGGTGCCAAGATCTCCATGACCCTGACCGAGGACGAATCCGCTGGTAGTCCGCTTGTGAACGCGATCCTCACCCAACTCGCCAGCACAGGGGATCAGAAATACGAGATGACCTGCGGTGATGCGAAGATCACTCTCGAATCGAAGCCTGACGGAACATCATCGGCAGACCTCTCGCTGACTTTCTCGGGCAACGAATCCACCACTGCTGTAGAACTGATGAAATCCAGTCTGGAAGAGAACGGAAAACTCGTCATGACCTACGACGGCACGGAATACTCACTTGAGAAGGAGAACGCCCAGACGTTCATCTCACTCGTTGATAAGATATACGAGGAGGTCGGTGTATGAGCATAAAGGAGGAAAACAACGAGAAGCTCACAAAAAAGGATAAGATCTACCTCAACAGCAAGAAAAGGATGGTCTCCTCGATCGCAGTTTCCGTTGTGGAGTACATCGTCCTCTTCATCGTGATGCTGGCGCTTACATCATATCTGCAAAACGGGAACCTGGACAACTTCTCGAAGGATATGGAACACCTCTCTGACTGGTTCCAGCCCGGAGGGATGCTGTTCAACGCGATCGTCGGTTTCCTACCTATCGTCGTGTTGCACAGCATCGGACAGTATTTCGGATCCGGGACATATGGGAAGATGCTGTTCGGCATCGGCATGTGCATTGCCATCATCGTGTGGCTGAACCTCATCATGTCCGGCGCGTCCTCTTCCATGGAACTCCCGTCCGTGTTCGAGGGAATGGGACTTGAGAGCCTGACCATCGGCATTGAAGGACTTTCCAAGTTCGTCACCATGGTGATGCTGTTCAGTATCCTGATCCCCATCGGAGAATTCGCCGGAGCCCGCAAGAAACACATTTCGGCTCTGGAAAAGAAGGAAATGCTGAAAGCAGAGAATTAATCGAACCTACGTGCGACGCAGGCCACATTGTGGACCCTGAGTATATCCGCACCGCTCTCGGCGGCAAGGACACAGATATCCGCGGTGGCCTCGTCCACATCCTTTCCTGGATAAACCTCTTTGACAAATCTCTTCCTTGAAGGTCCGATAAGGACCGGATATTTTCCCAAAGAATATACAGAACTGTGACGGACCATGTTCATGCACTGTTCCGTGGTGGTCCCGAACCCCAGCCCGGGATCGAGAATTATGTTCTTTTCCTTGACACCGGCGTCCAATGCACGGTCGACGAGTTCTTTCAGACGAGATATTACATAATCGATTCCATCGCCCGGCATGAACTCTATTTTAAATGTCCCAGACGTACCGAAACTGTTCATCAGGATTATAGGTACATCAAGTTCTGCTGCGGTCTCTGCCATCAGCGGATCGGCCAACGAACTGACGTCGTTGATGATCGTTGCGCCTGCTTCCACAGAGGCACGGGCGACGGATGCCTTCATGGTATCCACCGAGATCGGTACGGACACAGACTCTGCAAAGGCCTTCAGGGCCGGGATCACGCGGGAAAGTTCCTCTTCCTCACCCACGGGCGCTGCCCCGGGACGGGTAGATTCTCCCCCGACATCGATCATATCCGCACCATATGCCAGCATCGAAAAAACGTGTTCGCGGGCAGCATCTGGGGAGTTCCATCTGCCTCCGTCTGAGAATGAATCGGGGGTTACATTGAGGATCCCCATCAGCGCGGGACGGTCCCCGCGCCGATAGGAAGAAGGGTTTATCATAAATGCTGGTCCACAAGCTCCGTCAGGTCGACGACCTTGATCTTACGGTCGCCTACCTGTGCCGAAAGGTTCGTGACACAGAACGGGCAGGTGGTGATGAGCAGGTCCGCGAACTCGGCCTCGTCGAGACGGGTCTCGGCGATCTCGGCGGATTCCTTGGGGTATGCCGCACGGACACCTCCGCCTCCTCCGCAGCAGTGGCTGAGGTTCCTGCTGTACTTCATCTCGCGGAAGTCGACACCGGGGAACTTCTTGATGACGTCCCTGGGAGCATCGTACACTTCGCAGTGCCTGCCGAGGTGGCAGGGGTCGTGATAGGTCACAGTGACATCGCCGAGGGAGCTCAGCTTGATGTCCTGCCTGGCGAGGAACTCGGTCATGTGGAGGACCTCGAAGGGAACCTTCACGTGTTTGGGATATTCTACCTTGAACATCCTGTAGCATCCGGCGCAGGAAAGGACCAGGGTCTTCACACCGAGCTTAACGATCTCATCCACGTTCCTCTGGTAGATCTTCACAAGATCCTCCTCGGACCATCCGACACGGCCCATGACGGAACCGCAGCAGATCTCGGGCAGGGTGGTGAAGTCCACGTTGAGTTTCTTCAAAATTGAGAGTGAAGCATCCGCCGTCTTGGTCGCCCTGTAGGTCGCTGTACATCCCGCGAAGTATGCGACAGGTGCGTTGTGGGGCTTGTAACCCTTCTTGGCGAACACCTCGGCAACGGACTCCTTCTCCGCGAAGGGGTTGTTGTAGTTCAGGATGTTCTCGCACATTGTCTTGTGCTTGGGCAGGATATGTCCGTTGGCCACAAGGTCCGCACGTGCGAGTTCGATGATATCCACGATCTTGACCTTGGAGGGACAGCGCCTGACGCAGTCCGCACAGGTGGTGCAGGTGTACATGCTCTGTACCACCGACGGGTCCGCCTTCAGCTGTCCGGTGGCGAGACCGTAGGTCATGACGATACGGCCTCTGGAGAGGTCGGTATCCCAGTTGATTGCCTTGAAAGAGGGGCACACGCTCTTGCAGAACCCGCACATGGTGCAGGAAGAGAGTGCCGCTTTGATCATATCGATATTTTTGGTTGTGAACACCGCGCTGCTCATTTTAATCACTCCGGGGGACGGGGGATGGTCACGCTGCCTTCCATGAAAACCATGACTTTGGCTTTCGGATCGGCGGCGAGGGCGTCGTCGACGGCCTCCTGTACGGTCTTGTAAGGGGTCATGTTGGCCGAACTGATGATCTCGGGATCGAGGTCGGTGACGGCGCAGATCTTCGCCCAAGTGGCGATCTCCGCCATCTTGGCGGCCTTGTGATATCCGAGTTTGTATCCTTTCTTGATATTGTCGATGACGACATTGGGGTCTTTGGAAGTAGACAGGAGTTTGAGGAAGTTGTCGCTTCCGGTACCCTCCCTGCACTTGGAGACCATGATGATGGTACCTCCGTTCTTGAGGGCCCACTTCCCGTTGTCGAGGGCTTTCTGGGACTGATAGAGGTCGACATCCATAGGGTAGGGTGCCGCGCTGATGACGACGTCCGCCTTCTGAGGAATGGGGACGATGAAGACCTCTTCTCCCCACTTGACCGCCTGTGCGAAGGCCATGTTGAGGTCTCCGGCGGCGCACTTGTAGATGTTCTGGTGCCGGTCCATGACGACCTGGGCGGAGAAGATCTTCTTTCCCTTGACGACCTCTAGCGCATCCATCATATCCTCGTGGACAGGATTTCCGGACAGTGCCAGGGCCTGAGCCTCCATGCCGACGGCCATCTTGTGGTTGGCCTCGACGGTACGGTAGGATGCGACCCCGGGGAGGAAGGACTTCCTTCCGCCGGTCCATCCCGCGAAGTAGTGGGGTTCGACACTGGTGATGACCATAAGACGGTCCGCGTCGACGGCGATCTTGTTGACCTCCATCGGAGTTCCGTTCTTGGAGGTCCCGAGGTTGACGCATTCCGAGGTCTTCGCATCGTGGACGACGATCCTGTCCCTGAGCTCTTCGAGGTGTTTCCCGAAGATGTTGATGTACTCCTCCTCGGTCGGTGCCCTGTGGGTCCCGGTGGCGATGAGGTATCTGGCGGACCTGAGGTCCATCCTGGTGGCGAGAGCGTCGAGAACGGCAGCGGTGGGGGTGGGGCGGGTACCGTCGTTGACGATGACGACGATGTCTTTTCCGCCTTCGAGGAACGCCTCAAGGGAAGGGTATCCGAGAGGGGCGTCGAGGGCCTTGTTCAACACTTCGCTGGTGGGTGCGCATACCACTTCCTTCGGGTAGTAGGTCCCGGCGAAGTTCGCATCGGGGATGTTCACCTTCTGCGATCCGTCCTTGCCGTATCTGATGTCCACGATCATTTCTATCATTCGGGTTATCCCTTGTCTTCACTTATAAGTATTTGCGCATGTACGCGCGTTCTATTACGAAATTCGTATCCAGACCATCGGGACATGTTCAATGTGCCAGACATGGGATTCACTCATATCCGTATCGAAAACAGTTTTATCGGGAGTTGCGATAAGGCGCACATGGCAACCGTCGGCAAGATCGGAGAAAGGAATCTGGTGGAGAAGATAAAGAGCATCATCCGCCCCCGTTCCAAACAGACCCTCGTCGGCCCCGGTGATGACGCGGCGGTCATCAAAGGGATCTCGGATGGTACGATCGTGATCTCCACCGATGTGCTCACCAAGGAGAGGCATTTCCCACCCACGATGACGTTCGAACAGTTCGGATGGAGTTCCGCTGCGGTCAGTTTCAGTGATATCGCAAGCATGGGGGCCACTCCATTAGGATTTCTCCCTGCGATAACCATCCCCGAGGACGAGGACGAATACTCGCTGTACGACCTCGTGAGCGGCATAGATCAATGCTGCGAATTCTGCAGGACCGAGGTCGTCGGAGGGGACACGAAGTTCGGTCCGCTGGCGATATCTGGCACTGCGTTCGGTACCATGGAGGGAAGGAAACCCATGACACGTAAAGGAGCACTTCCCGGAGACATCGTGGCGGTCACCGGTTCCCTCGGAGACCCTGCCGCGGGATATTATGCGATACAGAACGGGATCGAGGATGAGGATTGCATCCCCTCGCTCATGGTCCCGGTACCCCATGTCGAGGACGGTATCAAACTCTCCAAGAGCGGGATCATACACTCGTGCATGGACCTGTCCGACGGCCTTTCGAATGCGGCAATATCAATCTGCGAGGCATCACATGTGGGGATGGAGATCGAATGGGAGTTCCTTCCCATCTCCGAATCCGCCCGCGACATCCTCACCGAATGCAGATGCGACCTGAAGGACACCGTCACCAGATGGGGTGGGGAGTACGAACTGCTCTTTACATTTGAAGCGTCGCAGATCCAGAAGCTCTATGATGCAGAGATCCCATTTTCCATCATCGGCGTAGTGAACAACGAACCAGGCCCGAGCCTGTGCGACGGCGCCGAGAGGACCGTGATGAAGGATGGCGTTTATTAATCCGAACCTGGAGGCATGTCACTATCATGCCGAAGGTGACGATGTCGTCTGCGACCTCTGTCCCCACAGGTGTCATGTGCCAGACGGACGTTTCGGACACTGCAGGTCACGCAAGAACGAGGGGGGAAAACTCGTCGCCTACAACTACGGCAGGATCTCCACCATGGCTGTCGATCCCATCGAAAAGAAACCGCTCTACCATTACCGCCCCGGTACCCAGGTGTTCTCTGTGGGCGGGATCGGATGCAACCTGCGCTGCCAATATTGCCAGAACTACACGATCTCACAATCGCCCATCGGAAAAAAGAGGACGACCTACAAATCTCCTGCACAGATAGTGGAATTCTGCAGACAGCAGAACTACAGGCAGATAGCCTTCACATACAACGAACCGTCGATTTGGTTCGAGTACATCCGCGACATCGCCGCATTGGATCCAGACCTTGACATAATCCTGGTCACGAACGGGATGATCAACGAGGCGCCTCTGGAGGAACTGTGCCAGATAGCCTCCGCCATGAACGTGGATGTCAAATCATTCGATGAAAAATTCTACAGGGAGGTCTGCGGAGGGGACCTCGAAGCGGTCAAACACGCCTGCGAGACCGCATATGCCTCGAAGGTCCATCTGGAACTTACATATCTTGTCATCCCTGGCTACAACGACGACCCTTCCACGGTGGAGAAATTCATCGACTGGGTCATCACGCATCTGAGTCCCGATGTGCCCGTTCACTTCACCAGATTCCATCCGGATTACAATATGATCGATCTGCGTCTGACCCCCGTCGACACTCTCATGCGTCTGCAGGAACTTGCGGAGAACAAAGGCCTGAATTACGTTTACATCGGGAACGTCATGACAGATGAGGGTTCAAACACATATTGTCCAGAATGCGGAGAACTTCTCATAAAAAGGACAGGTTACAGGGTCCAGATCATGGGGCTCGATGAGAACCGCTGTAAATTCTGTAAAGCCCGCGTGCACATCATAAGATGAACAGCGGACTGCCGAAGAGGATTATCACTGCAAAAGCAACGGTCATAGGGATTATGAACGGGACCATTGGAGTGACCCTTATGGTCTTCCTGCCTTCTCTGCGGAACTGTTCCAGGATCTCCGGGACATCGTCATCGTCGACCGCTTTGCATGAACCGCTGCCATAACCTGCAGGTTTTTCTGCAGGCCACACGAACTTCTTCTCTAGACCTTCAAGTGATGCAGGATAGGTGTGGATGCGGAATCTCAGTCCGGTCCCCGAACCGATGTTCTTCAGGATACAGTATAATCCGCATCCTGCGACAGAAAGAATGGATGCCACAAAGAGGATTGAGAACGAAGGAACGATGATCAATCCCACCAGATCTGGCACATCTGCAACGGTTCCGAAAACAGGTGCCGTATAACAAGGCAGGACGAACCCGATGCTCATCAGACATTTGACATCCGCACCGCCGCGGACGATGCCGAATATGTAGAACAGGTGATACAGTCCGCCGAACAGGACCGACAGCGAACATGCGACCATGAAAAGGTCGTCACGGCAGAAGTATGCGGTCATTCCGGCGACGATAAGGGAAAGTAACTCGCAGACGTTGTCCGCCTTCCCGAAACCGCCCATGATGGACATAAGGAACATAGTTCCAGATATCAGAAACACTATCCCCTGGACGATGGAACCTGACATCGTCAGAGCTATCAGATTACCGACCAGTCCGACGCCGCCGACAGCGGCCCAATGGAGGTCCGAGACCTCCCTCGACCTGTAATCCGAATACGAGGCTGAACACAGAATGATGAAAGTGATGACGACCGCTGCGACCGTGATCGGTTCTTCAAATGACATAAGGGTGTCTCGCGGAACAGCCTATTAAAACGGGACAGTACAGTTAGCAGGTTCTAAAAGAAAACAGGGATTTGCCCGCCCGACAGGATATCGGGCGGAAAATGGTTTCAGTCGCTCTTCCTGGGAATAACCTTGGCAGTGGTGTTTCCGCGGAGTTCAGGCTCGGCCTGATGAACGACGATCTGAGCGTAATCGATGTTGATCTCGTTGTCGTTGAACTTCTGGATGATATCCTGCCTGATCTGACCGGACACGGAGTACTGGTTGTTGTAGTTGTCTACGTAGAATCCCATCTTGATGATGAGATTGTCATCGCCGAACGCATCGAGCCTGGTGTAAGGCTTCTTCACGGAACCGTCCGAGATGACGTGGGGATTCTGGCAGGCGGCCTCCTGGACCAGGGCGCGGGCGAGGTTGACATCTGTGCCGTAGGCGACCTCGATGGAGAGGTACACCTTCCACATAAGGGTCTCGCGGGTCATGTTCCTGATCTTCGATGTGGTGATTGTGCTGTTAGGCATGATGTTCACATCGGTATTGTCCCAGTTGGCGAGGATCGTGTTCATGACGTTGACCTTCTTGACGACAAAGACGGTCGAATCTGTTCCGATGGTGACGATGTCACCCTTCTTGAACGGCCTGGTGGCAAGGATCTCCAGACCAGCGAAGAACTGTTTGAGGACGTCCTGCGCACCCATCGAAATTCCCAGGGATACCAATCCTGCGGAGGTGATTATCGCACCGAGATCGAATCCGAACAGACCCATCAGGAGCATGACGGTGACGATCGAGAGGACGATCTCCCCGATGTACATGAACAGGGGACGGAAACCTTCGAAGTCCATACGTTTCTCGTCCATTTCATACTCCGCTGCCCTGGAGACCACCCTCTCGATGATGGTGCTGATGAGCAGCTTGTAGATCTGCCAGGCGACGATCGCACCTACGATGATGTATGCGAAGTAGAACAGCCTGTTGACGAAATCGATGAGCTCCTCGTTGGTACCGAAGATACGGAGGATCTGCCTGATGACCCAGAGCCAGATGATGAACTGACAGAGGCGGTACAGGAGCTTCTTGAGGGTGGCCCTGTTGGGGTCGTCCTTCTTCATGACCAGCCTGGAACAGACGGGGATGGCGACGAACATAACCGCATATCCGACGGCGAGAAGACCCAGGAAGGATATGATCGCGGTGATCCACACGCTTCCGAGGACACCGTCGAAGGTGTTGGGGAACATTCCGAAGAACTTGTTGTAATCCTCGGAGGCCAGAGTGGCGCTGACGGCCATGCTGATGTTGAATGACCCGGTCTGATAGGTCGTGGGATCGGCCGGATCATACGAACTGTCGGTGACCTTGACAGTGACATTCAGGTTGTCATCACTGGTGTGGGCATATTTGTCCGCTTCGACCGCCATGGTCACTTTCACGGTCTCATTCGGATCCAATAGAATCGTTCCGGTGAAGGTCGTTCCGTCCTGTCTGATGAACTTGATGCCACTGACGCTGATGTCACTGTCCTTTGAACTGGAATCAGCGGTGACGACCGCTGCAGAGACCGTGATGATCTTCTCTGTGGCATTGGTATTCTTAAGATCAAAACTGATGGTCTCGGAAGACCCTGCGGAGAGGCTTACGCCACTGCCCATGTAGACGTAGTCGATACCGGTGGTGTCGAGTGCCTTGGCCTCGGAATCATCCGAGAGCATCGGAATCACGGCGACCGACAGCATGACGAATATCGACAAGAGGGCGGCAAAATAAGTGGTCCGTTTTGTCAACATGTGCGGGTACTTGGAAAAAGAATATTTGTAAGTTCGCCTTCAGCGGTCAGAAGACCCAGATATCACCCGTCCGGGACCTGGCCGCATCAGCCTTTTCGGTGCGCCCTTGGAGAATACTCAAAATCGGTCGTCCGAATCGGGTTTATCGTAGCGTGATTATCGAAAATCGTAATCCTGATACTCAATACCCATTCAATCGGGTTTTGAAAATAAGGAAATCGTAGCCTCTTTCAATTTATTTATATATACATCCGCACTACTCCGCCTGTTATCAAGCGGGTGTGAATATGATCGACAACCTCGACAAGCGTATCCTTGAGATCATGAAGAAAGATTCCAGGTGCCCCTACGTGGAAATCGCCGACAAGCTCGGTGTTTCCGAAGGAACTGTCCGCAGCAGGGTACACAGGATGACCGAAGACGGCATCATCCGCGGATTCACTATCAAGACCAGTTCGAAGAACGTGAAAGCCCTCGTGGAGGTCAAGATCGATGTCAACACCGATACCGAGGCCATCGCAAAGGAACTTTCCACATACGACGGTGTCACCGAGGTGTTCGAGGTCACAGGAGACCAGGACATCATCGCCATCGTCGACGTCGAATCCTCCCAGAGTCTGAACGACATCATCGAGAGGGTGCGCAGATATGACAATGTCCTCAGCACCAGGACCCGCCTTATCCTGAAGGAACATTTTGGAGAGAATTGAGATGTTTAAAGGAACCGGAACAGCACTGGTCACCCCCATGAACAGGGACGGCACCGTGAACGAGGAGGACCTGAGGAGACTCGTGGACTTCCAGGAAGAGAACGGAGTGGACATGCTCCTCCCGTGCGGATCGACCGGAGAGGCCGCGACCCTCACCACCGAGGAACACATCCGCGTCATCGAGACCGTCATCGACCAGGCCAAGAGGGCCAAGGTCGTCGCAGGTGCCGGAAGCAACTGCACCAGAGAGGCCGTCGAACTCACCAAGAAGGCCGCGGACATGGGAGCGGACGGCATCCTGTCCATCTCTCCGTATTACGTCAAGCCCACCCAGGAAGGCATCTATCTCCACTACAAGGCCATTGCAGAAGCGGCAGATATCCCGATCATCATCTACAACGTGCCCGGAAGGACCGGCAGCAACATCACCGCCGAGACCGAGATCCGCATGGCGGGGATCCCGAACATCGCAGGCGTCAAGGAAGCGAGCGGAAAGCTCGACCAGATCAAGGACATCATCAAGGGAAGGCCCGAGGGATTCTCGGTCCTGTCCGGCGACGATTCCATGACCTATGATGTCATGTGCGCGGGAGGAAACGGAGTGTTCTCCGTCGTCTCCAATTTCCTTCCAAAGGAAATGTCCCAGATGACCAATTACCTGCTCGAAGGCAACAAGGCCGAGGCAAAGAAGATCCACGACAGGCTCATGCCCATCTTCAAGGGAGCGTTCATCGAATCGAACCCCATCCCCGCCAAGTATATCATGGCCAAGATGGGATTCGGCACCAACACCCCCAGGCTTCCGCTCACTCCGCTCTCGAAAGAGTCCGCCGTCAAGCTGGATGAGATCCTGGCACAGTACGGCCTGTGATATTGGGACACATAAATTCTAACATTCGATACATCCGTAATCAGAGGATTAATCATGATAACTGTAATGAAATTCGGTGGCACCTCCGTAGGTTCTGTCGAGGCACTTGAAAGGGTCGCAAAGATTGTGGCCAACACCAAAGGGGACAAGGTCGTCGTAACTTCGGCCATGTCCGGGATCACGAACTTCCTCGTCGCATGCTGCGACAACCTCCTTGAAAAAAGGGACGATACCCTCGAATCGTTCGAGAGCAAACATCTGGCGGTCGCCAAGGCACTGTTCGACGAGAAACAGTACGACGCCTTCCTGAAGGAGTTCGCCCCCCGCATGGAGGCGTTCAGGAAGCTCCTCTTCGACGAGGATGCCATGAAATCCCCATTCTACAAGGACAATGTCACATCCCAGGGAGAGCGTTTCAGCTCCCTCCTGCTCTGCCACGTGCTCAGGGCCATGGGATTCAAGTCCATCGCACTCACCAGCGAGGACTGCGGAATCACCGCCGTGGGACACCCCCTTAACGGCAACGCGGACCTCCGCATGACAGAGACCCAGATGGGAGTGAATGTATCCCCTTACATCGCACAGGGATTCATCCCTGTCATCACCGGATTCTACGGTGTCACCCAGAAGGGAGAGCCCCTCACCTTCGGCAGAGGCGGTTCCGATTACGCCGCCGCAGTGGTGGCCAACGCCCTCAACGCCGATATGCTCGAGATCTGGACCGACGTGGACGGATTCATGTCCGCCGACCCCAGGGTGGTCCCTGCAGCAGTGAAAATCGACGAGATGTCCTATGCGGAAGCGGCAGAGCTGGCATATTTCGGTGCCAAGGTCCTCCACCCCCGTACCATCGAACCCGTCAGGAAGAAGCACATCCCTCTCAAAGTGAGGAACTCCTTCAAGCCCGAGGAGAAAGGTACCCTCATCTCCCGTTACAGAGAGAGTCGCCATGAACTCCTCAGAAGCGTCGCGGCCAAGAGCGACCTCTCGATCATAAGCATCAGCTCCCCCGAGATCGCCTACCGTCCCGACATCGTCTCCAAGATCCTCAGCAAGATCTCCGAGAACGACGATGCCATCTACTCCATCTCCACATCCCTTTCCAACGTTGCTTTCCTTATTCACAACAACGACGTGAAGAACACTCTGATGAAGCTCAACGAGCTCAACAACGATGATGTCGAGAAGATCGACGTCACCTCCGACGTGGCGCTCATCTGCTGCGTCGGTGACGAACTGATGAGCAAGAGCGGCGCCTGCGGAGACATCTTCGGCGCCGTGAAAGAAGCAGGAGCCAATATCAACATGATCTCCGAGGGCGCATCCGCGGTCGCGATCAATTTCGTGGTCTCCAACGGCGACGCCCTGCCGGTGATCAAGATACTCCACCGGAAATTCGTAGAAGGTGAGAACTGATGACAATGAGAGATTTCGAAAGCAAGGACGGGAAGATGGTCTTCGGCGGAATGAACGTCGAGGACATCGCCGCAGAGTACGGCACCCCCTGCTATGTGAACGATGAACAGAGGATCAGGGAGAACTACCGCAATCTCCACAAGGCATTCAACCGCTATATGGACACCACCATCCACTACGCCTGCAAGGCGAACACCAGCCTCGCGGTGCTGAGGATCCTCGAGCAGGAAGGTTCCGGCATCGATGCAGTTTCCATCGGTGAAGTTAAAACATGTCTCAAAGCGGGATTCACCCCCGACCGTATCATGTACACAGGAGTGTTCGTGAGCACCGAGGAACTCAAACAGGTCGTTGAAACGGGCGTCATGATCAACCTCGACTCCGTCTCCGAGATGGAACGCCTCGCAGAGATCAAGCCCGGAGCGAAGATCTCCTTCAGGATCACCCCCGGCATCGGATCCGGACACGGCGAAAAGGTCATCACAGGAAACAAGGGTGCCAAGTTCGGGATCCCCAAGGACAAGGTCGTGGAAACATACCTCAGGGCACAGGACCTGGGTCTCAACCCCATCGGCATCCACGCCCACATCGGTTCCGGCGGACAGTCCGTCGAGCCTTTCGTAGAAGAAGCGGAGGTCCTCGCAGGACTCATCAACCAGCTCTCCGAGGCAGGTATCGACCTCGAGTTCGTGGACATCGGCGGAGGTATCGGAGTCCCCTACAAACCGAACGAGGACGAGATGGACCTCGGAGAGTTCGCCTCCCAGGTCACCGACGTCTTCCAGATGGACACCGACATCAAGAAGCTCATCATCGAACCCGGAAGATACATCGTCTGCGACGCTTGCGTCCTCCTCACCAGATGCACCGATGTCAAGGACACCGGCGTGAAGAAGTACATCGGAGTGGATGCGGGATTCAACACCCTCATCAGGCCCGCCATGTACGATTCATTCCATTACATCCAGAACGGAAGCAAGTTCGGCAAGGCCTGCACCGGCAGATACGACATCGCCGGACCCCTCTGCGAATCCGGAGACTATCTGGGACATGACAGGGTCATGCCCGAACCCGATGAGGGCGACGTCATCGTCGTCTACAACGCGGGAGCATACGGATTCTCCATGAGCAGCAACTACAACTCGAGGCCGCTCTGCGCCGAGGTCCTGGTCAACGACGGAAAAGCGGAGCTCATCCGCTCCAAGCAGGACATCGAAGACCTCTGGAAGTACCAGACCGTTCCCAAGAGGCTTCAGTGATGAAGTTCTGGAAATACCAAGGGCTCGGAAACGACTTCGTCGTCGTGGACGGAATATCCGAACACGTCGAGATCGACACCGACTGGTGCGTCAAGGTCTGCAAACCCCACTTCGGCGTGGGTGCCGACGGCGTGCTCTACATCATGCCCGGAGAGGGCGGATGTGACATCACCATGGTGGTCATCAACTCCGACGGATCCATGGCCGAGATGTGCGGCAACGGTATCAGATGCGTCGCCAAACACGCCCGCGACTACGGACTTGTGGACAAGGATAGATTCACCGTCCATACCGGCCGCGGAACCCTCATCGCCGACGTGTTCAAAGGAAAGGACGGAAAAGTGGAAACGGTCCGCATAGACATGGGTGCCCCCATCCTCGAAGGAAGAGAGATCCCGATCAACGCCGACGGCCGTTTCATCGACCAGCCGTTCTTCAACAGCGGTGTCAAATTCAAGGCAAGCGCCGTCTCCATGGGAAACCCCCACTTCATCACCTTCGACGACATCGGAGAGGAGAATGTTAGAAGACTCGGTCCGATCCTCGAAAGCTACACCAGCTTCTTCCCCCGCAAGACCAACGTGGAGTTCTGCAAAATTGAAAACGGAAAGATATACATCACCGTCTACGAGAGGGGTGCGGCATGGACCCTCGCCTGCGGTACCGGAGCCTGCGCGACCACTGTCGCCGCGGCACTTTCCGGAAGGGTACCGTTCGACACTCCCATCGATGTGCACCTCCCCGGAGGATGGCTCAAGATCACCGTCGACAGCAAGCTCGGATACGTCCTTATGGAAGGACCTGCGGTGCTTGTGTTCGAAGGATACATTCAGTAATCAGAAGGAAAACAACATGGCAAAATATTCTCAGGCGGAAAGGCTTCAGAAACTCCCGCCCTATCTGTTCGTAATGCTCGAGGAACTCGCGGCCCAGAAGAAGGCCGAAGGCGTCAAGATGATCGACTTCGGAATCGGAGACCCCGATCTCCCCTGCCCCAAAGAAGTTCTTGACGCAATGGATAAAGCAGCACGCGTCAATGAGAACCAGAAATACTCCTCTTCCAAAGGCGAGAGAGACCTCAGGGTCGCCGTCGCCGAGTACTACAAGAAGAGGTTCAACGTCAATGTCGACCCCGACAGGAACGTCTGCATCACCATCGGTTCCAAAGAGGGTATCTTCAACATCGCCCAGGCCTTCGTGAACGAGGGAGAGAAGATCGTCGCCCCCGCTCCCGGATACCCTGTATACTCCGGAGCCGCCACCCTGTTCAACAACGCCGTCTGCGACAAGGTGAAGCTCAAGGCAGAGAACAACTGGCTCCTCGATCTCAACGAAGTGCCGGAAGATGCAAGACTGCTCTACCTGAACTACCCCAACAACCCCACCGGTGCCTGCGCCGACCTGGATTACGTGAAGAAAGCGTACAATTGGTGCGGAAAGCACGGAAGCATCTTCGCCTACGACAACGCATACTGCGAGATGACCTTTGACGGATTCAGGGCACCTTCCGTCCTCCAGGCCGGAATGGACGCCATCGAGTTCGGTTCGTTCTCCAAGACGTTCTGCATGACCGGATTCAGGCTCGGTTTCGCTGTCGGTAACGAGGATCTCGTCGGTGGACTCGCCAAATGTAAAGGACAGATCGACTCCGGCGCACCCATCTTCATCCAGAAGGCAGGTATTGCGGCATTGAACCTCTACAACGACCAGGGTTACCTCACCGGAACCGCCAAAGACAACAACGACGAGTTCGGCGAGAGGAGAAGGGTCCTCGTCGAGGGACTCAACGAACTCGGATACGACTGTAAGATGACCAAGGGTACCTTCTATGTCTGGTTCGACTGCGGCAAATCCTCTATGGAGTTCACCAAGGACATGATCAACAAAGGTATCATCGTCACCCCCGGTACCGGATTCGGCGGAGAGGACGGCTACATCCGTATGGCCGTCACCAGGAACATCGATTCCATCCAGGAAGCCCTCCGCAGAATGGGAAAGAAGAACGATTGAAACTTCACTCCGGGGCCTCCCCCGCCCCGGTCATTTTTCATCAAACGAGGGAACACAATGTCCGAGGAGATCTACCAAAGGATAACATCCCGCCTCAGGGAGCATGTCAGATCTTCGAACTATGACAATCTGGGTCTTTTGATCTCGGACGATTCCTTGGCATCGATCGACGACTACATCCTGTCCCAAGGGACTGATCCGAACACCTGCCTCGACCTTGCGGTCAAAGCGCTGAGATCAGAATTCGAACTGGATTACGACGACCTCCTCTTCCATGGGAATTATGTGGATTCCATCCCCTCGGCAGTAGTGAGAAATTCGCTGCTGGCACATTTCATTTCGATGAGTCAGAGTCCGCAGGACGGATACGAGCCGAAGTATGATGCGACATTGAATTCCGTAGCCGGGGATTATGTTACCCTCGCCGAGCTGATACTGATCAAGATTGAGGCCCTGGCGGAAAAGAACGGTTATGTCCTTGATCCGGAGAACGTGCCTCTGACGGCGAAGTACCTCACTTCCATCAGATTCTTGATTTCACAAAGCTGGCACATGTTGGATATGTCGTCGGTGATGAAGCCTGCGTCATTCAAGAGGAAATGTTTCAGACTGAGGAGCAGACTGAACAGCGTCATCGAAATGGCGACCTTCGAACGTCCCTGTCCCGAGACCGACGCCCTGAAAAATGAGATATCCGACCTTGTGGAAGATATACTCAAAGACGAAAAACTCGACGATCTGCAAGCCGCCCGCAACGAACGTTACAAACAGTCCAAGATCCGCCTTTACAAATACACGATCAGAATGACCGAACAGCTGAACATCCAGCTGGAGGCATGCAATCCCCTGGACCTTACCCACAGAGAGGACCTGAAAAAACAATTGGAAGCGGTCCAGCGCTTCATGAGAAGCTTCGACAAGGACCGCTGATAAGAGGTTTGGTCCGGGTGTTACCCCGGGATCACTGTCCGTTTCCGAACTTGGACATTGAATGTTCCAGAGCCACGATGACGGGGAGCGGGTCCTTCAGCAGGAATGTCTCGAGTGCTCCTCCTCCGGTGCTCACATAGGACATGGAATCGGCGAGATCGAACTTCTCCGCTGCGGCGGAAGTGTGGCCACCTCCGAGGACGGAGAGCCCTCCGCTGCTGACCATGGCGGACATGATCGCCCGGGTCCCTTTCTCGAATCCTTCCTTCTCGAACATTCCGGCAGGTCCGGACATGAAGGAGGTCTTGGACACCTCAAGAACTTTCCTGAACTTCTCAATGGACTGGTCTCCGATATCGAGTGCAGCTCCGGCATTTGCCATGTCACCGATGTTGACGCTGACCCTCTTTCCGTCCTTCTCGACCGCGACGTCGGAAGGCAGAAGAATCCTCTGACCATATTTCGACATGACGTCCTGGGCCTTCTTGAAGTTCTCTTCGGTAAGTTCCTCCTGCAGGGGGACCTTGGACTCCTCACCGATGTCAACCCCCCTCGCCATTAGGAATGCATTTCCTGCTAATCCGACGACGATGACGGTGTCTGCGGTGTTGCTTCCAAGCACACGGTCGATCATAAGGGGGACATCCCCGAACTTGGCACCGCCGAGGATGAAGACAGAGGGCCTGCGGGGGTTGTTGAAGATCGTCTCGAGAGCGTACATCTCCTTGGCCATGAGACGGCCGGATGCAGAGGGAAGTACATCCTCGAATCCCACAAGGGAGCACTGGGACCTGTGTGCGGCACCGAATGCATCACACACATAGAGGTCGAACATAGGTGCCAATGTGGTCACGAGCTCGCCTTTGGCGTGCTCTTCCATGGGAAGGTTCTTGCTCTCGGAATCGAGCTGACGCACATTACCCAGAAGGAGGATCTCTCCCTCTCCGAGTTCTTCGATGGCCTTTTTGGCATCATCTCCGAGAACATCATCGACGTACTTCACGGGGGTGTTGAGATTCTTCGAGAGCAGGGCGGCGTGCTGGGAAAGGTCGGTGAAGTCCCATTTGCCTTTCCTGCTCTGATGTGCCAGAATGACCAGTTTCGCTTTCTTTCCGAGGAGTTCCCTGATGGTGGGAACAACCGCGCGGATCCTCGAGTCGTTGATGATCTTCAGGGTCTTCTTGTCCATCGGACAGTTGATGTCGACCCTGAGGAGGACCTTCTTTCCTTTATAGTTGAAATCGCCGAGAGTGTTGTATGAACCCATGTCTGCGCCTCAGTGATCGATGCCCAGTGCCTTGTTCGTCTTGTCGACGGATTCCTCACATTCCATCATCTTGCACATGGACCTGATACAGTCGATGTTCTCGGGGATGACGTCGGCCTCCTGGTGGACGGCCTGGTAGTAGTAGAGGGTATCTCCGACGACCTTCACGCCGTCGGACCAGATGCAGATCTCGTACATGTCGGACCTGGACCTGCCGAGCTCCCTTGCGAGCTCCATGACCTGAGCGGTGGATTTGATCCCGTCTTTGGAAGAGACCAGACGTACACGGGGCGCCTTCTTGAAGAGATCGAGGACCTCTTCGGTGGTGACCTCCTTGGAGAGTTTCACAACAACGGCCTGGATGTGCATAAGGGTGGTTGAGCACTTGATGGCCATCGAGGTGATATCCAGCCAGGGGAGGATGCTCTTGACGTCGAGTCCGTGGTGGGTCGGTAAAGAAACAGAGGGCTCAAGGGCGTTGACGGGTCCGGTCTTGCTGTCTCCGGGATCTGCGGCCCTCCTGACGATGGTGACGTAGGCATTCTGGATCTTGTATTCGCGGTCGAGGAGGCTCAGGGTCCTGAGCAGACCGGTGGTGTTGCAGGAGACGACACGGGAGAACTGGGCGCCCCAGGACTCCTTGTAGTTGGCGGTGGAGTTGAAGGAGACTCCGGTCAGACCGTGTTCCTCTCCGCCCTGGAAGATACCTTTGACGCCGGCGGCCTGGTACTTTGCTTTGTATTCCTCTCCGAAGTCCCCGGGGGTGCAGTCGACCATGATGTCGACCTTTCCGATGAGGTCGTCGATGGTTCCGCCGATCTTTATGCCGGCCTTGGCGAACTTCTCGATGCTCTCTGCTGGCACATATATCGGAATGCCTGCTGCGGCCGCGGTCTTCGCCTCGAAGGTGGGACGGGTCTTCGTTATTCCGACCAGTTCCATGTCGTCCTGCATGGCGACCGCGGTGGCGACCCTTTTTCCAATCGTACCGTATCCGTTTACTCCGACCTTGACTTTAACCATAGAATTTCACTGGGATTCCGTATCCCCTTGCGATTAATAATGGTTCCCCGATGGATTCCTCCAGGGAACATAGCCAGACCCGAAAAGATGGATATCGGGACCAAAGATGCCGGGGTGCGCCGGACCTTCCGCTATGCTTTATTTAATAGCTGTCCATTCTTGATTAAGTGATTGTATGAAAGGATCCAAAGCACTGTTGCAAATGCTTGAGGACAGGGGCGTGACCGACGTCTTCGGTTACCCCGGTGCCACCGTCATTCCGATTTACGATGAATTTCTCGAGTCCGGTGTCAGGCACATCCTCGTAAGGCACGAACAGTGCGCGGCCCATATGGCCGACGGATTCGCCAGGGCCACCGGAAGGCCCGGAGTGTGTCTAGCCACCAGCGGACCCGGAACGACCAACCTGGTCACCGGTATCGCCACCGCATATGCGGACTCCGTCCCCATGATCGCCCTCACAGGTCAGGTCGGGACCAACTTCCTCGGTGCAGAAGCATTCCAGGAAGTGGATTCGTACAGCCTCATGATGCCGGTCACCAAGCACAACTTCAGGGTCCTCGACCCCGAGAGGCTTCCGCATGCCATCAACGAGGGATGGAAGATCTGCCAGATGGGCAGGCCCGGACCCGTCCACATCGACATGCCTGTGGACCAGATCAATTCCGATATCGACGAGGACCTGCTCACCAAGGAGTGGGGAGTGAAAGAACCTGTCACGGACGTTTCCCGCATCTCCGATGCTGCTATGCTCATCAAGAACGCGGCACGCCCCATCCTCCTGATCGGAGGGGGTGCCATCAACGCCTCCGAAGAGATCATAAAACTCGCGGAGTTCGCCAACATCCCGGTCGTCACCACCCTCATGAGTCTGGGTATCGTTCCGTCCGGACACCCCCTCAACATGGGGCCTCTGGGCATGCACGGAAGGATGGGTGCGCTGGACCTGTTCCAGTCGTCCGACCTCATCATTGCCATCGGAACGAAGTTCTCGGACAGGACCTACAACCCGCACACCATGCCCGCGGAGAACTGCAAGGTCATTCAGATCGATGTCGACGCCACCCAGTTCGGAAAGAGCAGGAGGCCTTCGGTCGACATCCTCTGCGACGCGAAGAGGGGAACGAAACTGCTCCTCGATGCATTGAAAGGTTACAAGGACTGTCACTCCGAGTGGGATGAAAGGTACGCCAAACTCAGGAAGAGGTGCCAATGCAGTTTCAATATCGATACGGATCCGATCGCACCGCAGAAGGTCATGTGCGAGATCAGCAAGCTGCTCGATGGAGATGTGATAGTCACCACCGATGTCGGACAGAACCAGATGTGGTCCATGCACTGCCTCAATGTCAGAAGACCCAGACAGTTCATTACATCAGGTTCCTTCGGAACCATGGGATTCGGTCTGCCCTCCGCTTTGGGTGCAAAAGTCGCGAAACCCGATTCGAAGGTCATCACCATCGTCGGAGACGGCGGACTGCAGATGGTCTGTCAGGAACTCGCCACCTCCGTTGCAGAGAACATTCCTGTCACCATCGTCCTGCTGAACAACGGATGGCTGGGAATGGTCAGGCAGTGGCAGAAACTGTTCTGGGACAAGAGATACAGCGGAACCCTGCTGAAGGCGGACCCCGACTTCGTCAAACTGGCGGAATCGTTTGGCGCCTGGGGAATACACGTGGACAGGTCGAGCGAGATCGGAGACGCGCTGAAACAGGCGATGGATTCCGACACCACCTGTCTGGTCGACATCCACACCAACCCCGAGGAGGATATCTGCCCCATGATCCTGGCGGACCCGAACGTCCCCATTGTGAAGGGAAGATGTCAGTACTGATCTCATAAAAACTCTATCTGGGTCTTTGCAGGTTAACCCTGTGAAGACCTATTCTTTTCGAACAGCCTGAATGTTGACGAAAACAGGGCGAACCCTTTCGGAGCAGGCCCTGTTAAATTGTTTAAGGAAAAAGTTTCAACGAAACATCTCGTTTCCGATTCAGCACTGACTGTAGGTTACACCCTCGGCAGAATGCGTGTACACGGTAGAACCAGCATCATTAGTCCACAAAGTACGCTGACTGCAGATACTGTCCCAAGTGTAGTAGCCATCGCCACCATCAGTTTTACCATCAGCATTAATGCTCTTTCCGTCGTGAGCAAGATTCTGACAGATAGTGACATCAGATACAGAGCAACCAGTGATCGTAAGCTTTGACTCTCCGCCTGCACCTACGATTCCGCCGATATCGCGGTATGCAGTAAGTGTTGTGTTGGAAACAGCACAGTTCTTAACTGTACCCTGAGCAAATCCCACGATTCCACCGACCTTGTCCCCATTGTCCCAGCTGCCCGAGATTTCCTCAATGGTGGCGGAAATCTTGGAGTTGGTGACTTTACAGTCAGAAATTGTTCCGCTACGCATGTGACCTGCAATTCCACCAGAATAATGATTGCTGGTGATAGTGGCATTGTCGATGGTCAGATTCTTGACGGTCGCATTGTTGCTGATCTCTCCAAAGAATCCGGCACAGTGGTTGACCTTAGTGACCTTGAAATTGGAAACAGTCTTGCTGTTTCCGTCAAAGATTCCCTGGAATCCGGTGTAAGTGCTGCCGTACTCTTGTCCAGAGATCGGGGCCCACTCTCTACCCTTGAGGTTGATGTTGTCAGCAAGTTTGACGGTCTTTCCGACAAATGTACATCCCGAATTGACCTCAGCAGCAAATGCATAGAGTTCGTCAGCAGTGCTGATAACGAGTTCAGTATTGATCACAGTGGGTTTGGTGGTCTTGACAGTGTTATCGGGAGTGTTATCTGACTGAGTGTAGTTAGACCTCTCCGAAACGATCCTGCCCCAGAGATCATCTGTGATTGCAGTTCCGAGATTCTTGTAATCATGTTTGACAGTCTGTTTGAGAACAACACTGTCATCTACGGTACAATTAGAGATTGTTCCAGAACAGGTTCCTGCAATACCTCCGAAACTGCGGTATGCTGTGATTGTGGTGTTACCTGATACATTACAACTCTCCACAGTACCTGCTGTACACAATCCAACAATTCCTCCAACATTGTTTCCGTTATCATAGGTTCCGTTAGCCTGCAAAGCGGGCGTGGAAAGTACGGTGCTGTTAGTTACATCACAGTTGCTGATCGTACCGTAATATAGACGTGCTGCGACGCACCCTGCATTGTACGTAGTATCGATAGTTTCCTTGTCAAGCTTCAGATTCTTAACGATACCGCCTAAAATTCCGAAAAATCCTGCATCCTCATCCGCAGTGATCGTGAAATTGGAAATGGTGTGTCCCTGTCCGTCAAAAGTTCCCATGAACGAAGTGTATCCTCCCCACGAGCTGTATTTTTCTGGATCTGCAACACCGATCAGAGGGGTCCACTCCGCTCCGCCGAGATCGAGATCAGCACAGAGAAGGACTGTTTTATCTTTGTAATTGTTGCCTGCGATGTTCACATCGTTCGCAAATGCGTAGAGCTGGTCTACAGAACTGATGTAGATATAAGGATCTGCGTTGCTCTGAACAGCTTCAAGAGAGAATAGGATATCGCAGCTGACTGCCTTCACGGATTCGATAGGGATCTCGATAAGAACATCCATCGCCTCACCGAGCTGTTTCTTTTCACTAACTCCAAGGATCACACCAGACCAGTCGGATGCATTGGGGGTCGCATCAGAGTACTCTTCAGCGGAGGCCGCTTTGGTCTGGATCTTCAGGTCTCCGGCCTCTCCGGAGACACTCATAAGGGTCCGGTAGATGATGTTGAGAGAGCTCTCGTTGTATGCGGTAAGGGTGAAGGTGATCCTGTCTCCGGGAGCGGCATTCTTCACATCGATGGTGACCGCTGTATCAGAGATTACGAGTGTGGCGGTTCCGCCACAGGCGAAAGTACCAGACACTTCGCCCATTTTGTCAGGGGCAGTTGAATCCTTGTCGTAAGAGTACATCTTCAGATCGGACGCCTCATAGGAAACGTCTACTGTACCCGTAGATACGTTCACGTCCGTTTTCTCGTCATCCGAGAACCAGGCATAGGTCGCACCGACGGCGGAAAATGCCACCACGGCGGCGACCAATGCCGCAATTATGATCTTTGTTTGCGATTTCATTTCATTCCTCCTTCAGTTTCTGAAATGGTGTTTTCCGCTGTGTGCGGATAAGGTGAAAAGCCGGGGCGGAGGACCGGACCTTTGCATGATGCAGATAATAGGTCCTGTCTCCGCTCTCCTGAAACACCATGCTGATGTTTCCGGCGTTTTGGAGTGTGATAAATGAGCTCTTTCTCAAAGGGAAAGGTGCTGGCACATATGATGCGGACATCACTGCACCTCCGCGTAGGCGTTGATCTGCAGGGTGAAGCTCAGGGTCTTTCCCTGCACAGTATTCCCTGCTTCTGCGGCAAGAGCGATCTTCAGGGTCATCCTCACGGAGTCCCCTGCAGAGACCGAAATGAGATCGACAGACCAGTCCTGATCATCGACCAATGCACTCAGCTTTGTGGTATGGGTCTCCGTTCCCACCGTGCATACGATCTCGATGTAACCCGCAAGAATGAGATCCTCCGAGGTGCAGATCAATGAACTCAGACACAGCCTGGCGTCTAAATCCACGTCGCCTGTGTTCCTCAGCTCGATCTCGGCCATCTGAACGACGCCGGTTGCGATATTGGTCAGAGTGAACGGGTCCCCGTCGCTGAGCGGTGCATTCACGGTACGTTCGCTTGTGTGCATCCCATCGGACTCGATGACCTTACAGACCCAGGCGGTGAAATCCGGTTGTCCCGGAGGCACTGGGATCTCTTCGAACTCCGCATAAACGATGTGGTCCGCAACGATGTCTTTGAAGGTATACTTCTCGAACCCAACACCGACCGACTCCCCGTCAATGATCAATGAGGATAATCTGTACCCATTATCTGGAAGGATGGTCACAGTGAACTCCGAACCGCGGGCAACGGTCACAGTTCCCGACGGCGACAGCCTTCCGTGCTCGGAATGGGTGATGGCGACAGAGTAGGTGCTCTTGTTCAGTACGAATCCGAAACTCACCGGTGCGGAAAGATCGGAGATCGCGTATTCGTCCTGCACGCCCACAGAGGTCCCGTTCAGGACCATATCAGACAGAAGATATCCCCCGGCAGGTTCGATACTGAACACCACGTCCGATCCGAATTCCGCGTAGAATGAAGCCGACGGGATCATACGGCTGTAGCGCCCTGGCACATCACTCTTTCCGTCCACTGATACGGACACGGAGACGAGAACATCGGAATCGGCCCTGTCTCTGAACTCGGCCTCGACAGTGTGGCCTGAATCCATTTCGATCTTCAGGAGATTGGTGAGTTTCACCGGGACACCGTCGATCTTCAGCGAACAGAGGGTCTTTCCCTCGTCGGGAAGAACGGCCGCAGATGCGGTCGTTCCCTTGGCATAGGTGTCGTGACCGAAGAGGTCGATGATTCCACCCTCCCCTGAGACGGTGGTCAGAACGACGGTATCGGGGATCTTTTCGAAGAGCGCCTTGACAAGAATATCCTCCTTCACATGCTTGAGATGAAGAACGGATCCGTCGACCGCGACAAAAGTTCCGTTGGCGGTCACCGACGAAAGCTCCCATCCCGATACGGGAGTAAGAGTGATCTCTGTGGAACGGTCATGGCCCACCGTGACCTCCGAAGGTGTGGCAAAGCCCTTGCCTTCAATCTCCACCGTGACGGTGTGGGACGGGGCTGTGAGGCAGACTCCTGCGGAAAGTAGGGTCAGCAGGAGAATAATCCCTGCAAGAACATTGAGCATACGGGCGGAATTGTCCATTCAACTCCCCTCCTTCGGAACGTCTTTTTTCTTTCCTGGACCTTCATCCGAATTGTTTCCGGAACGCACCGATGCGATACAGGCGACCACGGCAGCCGCACATATCGCGGCGATGGTCACGACCTTTCCGGAAGAGGAGGTGAAGAACGATACCAGTACGCCCAGGACATGGGAGACACCCACGACCTTTCCGTCTATGTCTCCGGAATCGGAGGTGACGATCTGCACCGACGATCCGGTGGAACCGTCAACAGCATCCCCTTTCATTGTGTAGGTGTAAACACCCGAGGTCTCCTTGATGTCAATGATACGATGGGTGACCGAGATCACATTGCGCGAGACGGGATGGATATAATCAAAAGTGAGGACATCCCCCACTTTCAATGAAGAATAGAAGTCGTTTCCATGCACCTTTTCGATAAAAACGAGGCCGCCTGCAGGTATGCTACTTATCTCATACCCGGTGGGGGGGGGGGCGGCGTCCATCGACGCTGTCGTGACCAATTTGATCTCGGTGTTCGAAAAATCGAAAGAATCGCCGTTTAGATGGACAAGATACCCTGCGGTACAGAGTACTATGACCAGAACTGCGATGACCGCAGCGATTTTTCCTTTCGACAGACCGGCTGACATTGCAATTTCTTCTAAAGACAGGTCCATTAAGGAGATTTTATCGGACCTTTTCCCGTCTTCCCCACACGTATACGCTTTTTATGTATTTAATACAATTTTAGAATCTGTTCGATTTCGCCAGAATTTCACAAAATTTAGTTACTTTTCACATAATAACTGTTAAGGTTCCCTAAAAAAAGTCACGAGGTCCCGATGGCCGGATAATCCATACTCAAAAAATACCCGGTAAACCTTATTGCCGGAGATTTCTGCAAAAAATTCTGAAAAAGAAAACCCATCAGAGGACCTACATATTACTGTGCCAAATACATATTTCTGCATGACCGAAAACCGCAGATTTGAGTATGTTCCTGCTGAATACCCCTCTCCTCAAACCATATTCAATATCAACAACAGCCTACGTTATCCTTAATAGATGCAGCACGATATCCGCCCGATTATCATGAAAGGCTCAAGGGCGTTGCTCCAAATGCTTGAGGACAGAAACGTCGAGACCATGTTCGGTTACCCCGGCGGTGCCGTCATCCCAATCTACGACGAGATCAGGGACTCCTCCATCAGACATGTCCTGGTCAGACACGAACAGTGTGCCGCACACGCCGCCGACGGATATGCCCGCGCTTCGGGAAAAACAGGTGTCTGCCTCTCCACCAGCGGCCCCGGTGCCACCAACATGGTCACCGGAATAGCCACCGCCTATGCGGACTCCGTACCCATGCTGGCACTTACGGGCCAGGTCGGTTCCAAAGTGCTCGGATCCGAGGCGTTCCAGGAAGTGGACGCGTACAGTCTGATGATGTCCGTCACCAAACACAACTTCCGTGTCACCGATGTCAAGAGGCTTCCCCACGCCATCAACGAGGCCTGGAAGATCGCCAGTTCCGGCAGGCCGGGACCCGTCCACGTCGATCTGCCGGTGGACCAGATCAACGCCCAGATCGATGAATCCCTGCTTTACAAGGAATACGGTATCAAGGAACCCGTCGAGGATGTCTCCGGGATCCAGGATGCGGCGAAACTGATCAGATCATCCCACAAACCCGTCCTCATGGCAGGCGGAGGGGTCATCTCCGCCGAAGCATCCGAGGAGCTTATCAGATTGGCAGAATTGATCTCCGCCCCCGTGGTCACCCCCATGATGGGTATCGGTTCCATACCTACTCAGCACCCCCTCAACATGGGGCCTCTGGGTATGCACGGAAGGATCTGCGCGAAGGAGGCTTTCACCGAAGCGGACCTCATCATCGCCGTCGGAACCAAGTTCTCCGACAGGACCTACAGCCCCCACACCGCCCCCGGTATGAAGTGCCAGGTGATCCAGATCGACATCGACGGTTCCCAGTTCGGAAAGAGCAACAGGGCCGCTGTCAACATCAGGTGCGATGCGAAGAAGGCACTGAACCTCCTGATCGACGCCGTCGGTCCCGCACCCCACGACGCCTGGGCCAGGAAGGCAAAGGAATACAAGCAGCGCAGGAACGTGGATTTCAACTACTTCACGCACCCGATCATCCCCCAGAAGGTCATGTGGGAACTGAACAAGTTCATTGATGATGATACCATTATCACCACCGACGTCGGACAGAACCAGATGTGGGCCATGCACTACCTCGACATCAAAAGACCCAGACAGTTCATTTCGTCCGGTTCCTTCGGTACCATGGGGTTCGGTCTCCCCTCCGCCATCGGAGCGAAGGCGGCCCGTCCCGACTGCAAGGTCGCCGCCATCACCGGCGACGGCGGACTGCAGATGGTCATCCAGGAACTGGCGACATCTGTTGCAGAGGACCTCCCTGTCGTGATCGTACTTCTCAACAACGGATGGCTCGGCATGGTCAAACAGTGGCAGAAACTGTTCTGGGACAAGAGATACTCCGAGACCTATCTCGAAGACGATCCGGACTTCGTGCAGATCGCCAAGGCCTACCGTGCCGAAGGCATCACCGTCGAACGTGCGGGCGAGGTCGGAGACGCACTGAAATATGCGTTCGACTGCGGAAAGACCTGCATCGTCGACATCCACGTGGATCCGGAAGAGGACATCCTCCCCATGCTGCCTCCGGACCCCAGCATCCCTCCCATCGAAGGACGCTGCAAATACTGATCTCAAAGGGGGTGCTTCGCACCCCCTCTTACTTATATTTTAAGGGGAACCTACTAATACCCTATGGACAATCGTCACGGCAGGTAATACTCATGGATACCAAAATCTACCACGATGAAGACGCAGACCTCGGAGTCCTGAAAGGCAAGAAGATCGCTGTCCTCGGATACGGTGCACAGGGCCGCGCCCAGGCACTCTGTTTCCGTGACTCCGGACTCGACGTCATCGTCGGTGTAAGGAAGGACGGAAAATCCTGGAACCAGGCAAAGGAAGACGGCGGAATGAAGGTCACCACCATGGACGAGGCCGCCAAAGAAGGAGACGTCGTCATGATGCTCCTCCCCGACGAGATCCAGCCTGAGATCTACGACAAGTTCGTCAAGGACAACCTCAAAGCAGGAGCCGCCCTTGAGTTCGCACACGGATTCTCCATCACCTACAAGCTCATCGTCCCCCCGAAGAACGTCGATGTCATCATGATGGCACCCAAGTCCCCCGGAGACGCGGAGAGGCAGCAGTTCGTCGAGGGATTCGGAGTCCCCGCCCTTATTGCGATCCACCAGGACTACACCGGCAAGGCAAAGGACATCGCCCTCGCCCTCGCCAAAGGTCTCGGATGCACCCGCGCGGGAACCTTCCAGGTCGACAACTTCGACCTCGAGACCAAATCCGACCTGTTCGGAGAGCAGTCCATCGAGTGCGGCGGTCTGTCCAAGCTCATCGAGGAAGGATTCAACACCCTCGTCAGGCAGGGCTTCCCCCCGATCGTGGCATACTTCGAGTGCTGCCACGAATGCAAGCTCATCATCGACCTCGTCGTCAAGGGCGGTATGCCCTACATGTGGAACGTCTGCTCCAACACCGCCAAGTACGGCGGTCTGACCCGCAGGGACCTCATCATCACCGAGGAGTCCGTCAAGGGAATGCAGAAGGTCTACGACATGATCGAGAGCGGAGATTTCAAGACCGAGTGGCGCGCCGAGTACGAGCAGAACCACCTCGCCAAGCTCCACGCCCTCATGGATGCAGACAGCAAGACCCTCCTTGAGACCACCGGTAAAGAGGTCAGGGCCCTGTTCGAGCGCAAGAACTGATCATAAACTTCACTTCGGAGAACCAGATATGCTGAAGATGATGATCCGCACCAGGAGCGGGGAATACCCTGCGGAACTGGAGGAATCGGACATCGGAACGGCGGTCTGGTTCTCCGCCAGACCTTTTAAGACCGAGGTCAACGAACTCGGCGATTCCCTTTATTTCGAGATGCCCCTCGACGTTCCTGAAGACGGTGAACGCAAGACAGTGTTCGATGTGGGGGACATCGTATGGTGGCCGGGCGTGAATGCCTTGGTCATTTTCTACGGCCCCACACCGCTGAGCAGTGCCGACGGAAGACCTGTATGGAAGTACGGGTGCATCAAGGTCGGCAAGATCATCGGGGACTGTTCTTCGCTGGAGGAGACCGGCGACAGGCAGACGATACTGCTTGAACAGGAA
>CAVATL010000016.1:0-31106 GCA_963591575.1 Candidatus Methanomethylophilaceae archaeon | reverse complement strand
TGTAGGTAATGATATATAAAGTCTCCGATCTCTTTGGCCAGCATACCAATTAGCCCTCATTCTGGGGGTTCAAAAATTACCACAGAAGAAGAATTTCGGATCTATATTAGTTACAAAAATATGAACAGTTGAGATCGCATTTCTGCGCTTGAAACCCAAACAAGCATTACTAAATGGGGGATTACTCCCCCAGTTCATTCTGAACTATCATCGGGATGTTCAGCCTTCTTCAACTTTACAGCATCCTGAATTTCTTTGAGAGCCTCGTTCATGAAATCGATCATTGCTTCACGGGATGAGATCGATTCAACCTTACTGTGAAGAAGTTCAAGGCCGCCGAGAACATATTCATCGATGAGATCGCTGTTCTCCTTGTACTGAGATTTTTCTAACAGATCCGGATCGGAAACTTCATTTGTAGTATAGTCAAACCTCAATGCACTGTCGATCTTTTTATCAAAATCCGAAACTCCAGCTTTGCTGTATAACAAAATGAACTTCCTAAGATTATCAAAAGAGTACAATCCAGCATTGGTGTATGACCACCTGAATCCTATGTTGAGCGAATTATTTGGATTGTCGGCCTCGGGATCATACACGTGTCTCCGTCCTTTCAGAAGGCCGTACAATGCACAAAAAGCATATCCGTGATAGATTTCGTCAAATATCACTTTAAAATCATCACGATCGGTCTTGTAGAGATCACGCATATAATCCGCATATTTGCCTTTGAAATTCCAGACCTGCCCCTGCTCGTTCTTATCTTTTTGCTTATTACCTGCAGCGATCATCATTCTCCCCCCGTAACTTCCCTTATTTCAGAATGGGTTTCTGAAATCTTATTGATCCTGTATTTCTTACCCACATGATCTTCCAAAGATGAAGCTGCAACTGCCCAATCTTTGTCCATAAGAGCAAGAATGGCCTGCTCGGCCAATTGAGGTAGGGTCTTGCAGATATTACGGATATGACCTTCATCAGTATTGGAAAATACGGCATCCATTGCTAAGGGATATGGTTCAGAATTGACATCCAAATTAGAACGGTCTCTGGCAACTTTCAAAAGAGATGCGATGAATGCGAAATTCTGAACAGTATCCAGGCCTTTAGAGTTGTCAAGATGTTCTCCGCCGACAGTAAGCCCTACTTTATAGTTCTCTGTGATTTCAATTGTACGGCTTCCGTGATACATGCTGTTAAACACACTCGTAAGGGTCTTTTGGATATCTTCGAAAATTCCCTTTGAATTCTCATCCAATGTCTTACTGGCCTTATCATACAGGACTTGTACATAGGCCATTTTTGTAATGATTTCCTGATTATAAGTGTCTGCACGGGCCGCTGATTCCAAATCTCTCCGCAATGCAGTAAGGTCCTTCTGAAGATTTTGTATAACTCCCTGATACCGTACTTCATTCGCATGGGACTGATCTCTAAGTTTCCTGGCGGATTCATAGTTTTCCATAATGGTGTCGGCATCCCGATGATCTTTGACTTTATCGCTAAGATCTGCGTAACGTTCTTCCAGATCTGCTAGATTATCCAATTGAGTCGCATAATTTTCAACAGATAACCTGTACGCTTCCTGTTTTCCACTTGCAATTTCCGTATTTTCAAGACTTTTACGAAGATGAGAGATTTGAGTTCCGATTGATTCGGGTGGAAGGTATGTCAAAAGTTCTTTCAATTCTTCCCTACAAGATTCGGACGTTGTAAGATCTGCACCGCAGATACACTTTCCGTGTTCTAACAAATAATGTACTGCAGTGGCATCAATTCCAGGGATTCCCTTGTCCTCATATTCGTTTTCAGAAATGCTCTTGAGAATGTCCATCGAAATATAATTCGCCATAGCTTCGTACATAGCATCAGCAAAAGAACGAATGATGTCACTTTCTACAACAGAAACGTTGTTTTTAGCCCGATTCATTTTAATGTCCACACGTTTGAGCTGACTTGCAGCATTGGCGACGTCTTTGATTTTCTCCATTTCAAGCCTCAAGTTCTCGGCTTTAGTGATCTGAGTCGTATAGAACTCATGGGCCTGATCTTTATTTTCAGTGGCCGTCGTGAGTTCCTTGTTAATCCGATCAATCTTCCGGTTAAGTGATTCAACACCGGGATCGGGCTTCAATGAATTGCGAAGATCGTTGTATACACAACTGCGACCTTTTGAAAGATGTTCGATCATATGCTGAAGCGGCACCAAGCCCATAATGTTGTTTATAGATTCCTTGACATTATTGGTTTTACGTGAATCTGCAATTTTTTCTCCATCAAAGAAAAAATACTCTGCGAGAGATTCGGGCAATATGCTCTCAAGATTGGTTTCGCCACCTCTCATCAGCTCCCTTTCACCGTTGGGGTAGTAATACAATGAAGCAGGGTACTGTGTATCCAAATACCCGTCTCCAGGAACTTTACAGTGGTATTCATATCTACGAGAAATCTCATAGACCATCCCTTTATGAACAAATGTCAAAACGACTTTTGCTTCCTCAACATCACCAGGCCGCATCGACTTACGAACGTCACTATTGAGAACTGCTTTAGGTTCATCCCTCTTTCCGGTAAAGTTACAGTTGTTATAAAGTACCCATCTAAATGCATGGATTATTGTAGTTTTTCCACTGGTGTTCTTACCCAGGATGAGAGTAACATTCTTTTCGGGATCAACAGACATCTCCAGAGTCTGTTTACCGATATACTGCCTGAAGTTCTCTAACTCAAGTTTCTTCATAAGCATTCTTTCATCACCTCATCGATAATTGCCTTGAGTTCGGATACTGAGGTCTTATCAGACTCGGTCATCCCCTTACCTTTTTCATAAGCAAGGATCTTAGTCCACATTTTATCCAGTTTAGTTTTATCAATGTCCGTCATTACTGCTCAACTCCATAATTTTCAAGAATATCCGCAATCGGAATTCCATACGCTGCTGTTATTTCTCTGAAAAAAGCCTCGGTTTCGTCGGGATTCAACGAAGATCTCGCAAATTCCTCCATCCTACGAATTTCCTTAGCTAAAATTTTAAGTTCTAATCCTATATGTTTCTGATCGGGTTTCACTTCATCCAACGGCCTGGGAACCACAATGAAATCGTATATGTCTGCATGATCCTTACCCACCGAAAGACGCAGAACTCTTCCTCTCCTCTGAATATACTCCCGAGGATTGTCGCTGCTGCTCATAATCACTGCAGTGCGGATCGAAGGGATGTCCACTCCTTCATCAAGACAGGAGATTGCAACAATACCCTCAGTATCACCCTTTTCGAATTCCGAAAGAATACGTTTGCGGTCTTCAGCGTTTTCTTTGTAAGTGATGCGGGAAATCTTCATTCCGAGACCATTCATACCTAAAATCCTTACACATTTATCAATCGCATGTAAAAATTCATTGTGACTGCTGTTCTCGAAATCTCCCAGGTCGTCTGTTTTTACCTTTCCGCTGTATACTAAGAAATGATTATTCCCAACAAAGCGTCTCATCAAACGTTCAAGATTGGTGAATTTCGATTCCATTTTGGCATTTAATGTATAACCATACTCTACGTACTCTTGTTTTGCCTTTTTCTTTGTCTTCTCATTAGCAGAAGAACACAAAATTGCATCTAAAGCTTCATTTCTGCATACAATCTCATTATATTCTGACTGTGAGTAATAACACACAATCGGATAGTAGTTGTAATTCGTCAGATACTTTCCAATAGCTTTCTCTAATGGGAAATAAATGCAATCCTTCCCAAAATAGTCCCTTAACAGACATGTGCCGATCGCATCATTGTATCTGTCCATAGTAGCAGACAATGCCAAACGATAATCTGCATTCAGTGGAAGCTTATTCAGACGGCTACTTGAACCCATGTTATGTGCTTCATCTATAACAATTGCCAGGTGATCGATCTTTTCAATCCACTCCTGCACTTCACGCATCGAAAATGAAGCAATTGTCGTGACCAAACAAGCATTGACTGGTTCAGCCCTATATTGCATTACTTTACGTCTGAACCGTTCCTTCCATGCACCGGAATCAGCATCAGAATGTCCCACCAAAGGTGTAACACCAAACTGTTTGATCTCCTCTGCCCATTGGTCGACCAGATGTTTCTGAGGTGCAACGATCACTGTGAATATACCTTCATCAGGTTTTGCATTGTAAAGCCGTTCCAAAGCACGCAACGCAGTTTTGGTCTTTCCGGTACCGGTGGCCATATTAAAAATGCCATAGTACCCTGCATCAACCCAGTTCTGAATAGCCTCTTCTTGATACGGACGAGGGTTCGCATTCAACCAGTCAGGCGATTTAAAGTAAACCGATTCCGGTTCACTCTCATTCAAATGATTCTTGAGAAGAAGTTCGTCCAGATCCAACATGGACTTAGTAACCTTGTACCGACCGATGAGCTCCTTAACTACCTCTGGCATATCAAGAGTCAATACAGAGTCATCTAATCCGTTCCAAAGACGATCGAATCTCTCTTGAAGTTTTGAAATACGTTTCTGATAAATAGGATCCGCCAAGGATACCTCGATATGATCCCAATTGCCTTTCAGTCCGTTCTGCGATTCGTTCATCGAACCTGTGAAAGCAACTTTGTCTCCATATTCATCAATCATAATCCCAAATTTAGGATGGAACATTGCATTGGGGTACGAATCCAAATTCTTCATCACAGCAACTTTCATCTCCAATACGCCCATGGAGATCAACTCGGAAAGCAGAGAAAGTCTATCCAAATCTTCTAGATCTTTGGGTTCCTCAAAATGAGTTGCCATAGATTCCCCGACAGCCTGTGCGAGATCGTACCCCCTCTTTATGGCAATTACATCTTCGGAAAACAGCCTAGGTGATGTAATGACCCTTACTTTACCTCCGCGCCTCGCAAGATCACATACCCCTATAGACAATTCGATCAATGCAGATGAAGTGAAATAGCCTGTCGCCCGGTCATATTCATCGCTGCATTTAAGCGCAGGAATGAAAAATTTACTGATTACGTCATCCTGTGGGGGAAAATAAAATTCTTCGAATAATACGTCCTTAAGACTGATCTCTGCCCTAGCCATCCAGCTTACAAATCGATCACTTAGTATAAATCAGTAGCAGTAACATCATTTTGTTATTAATGACATATAACGCTCGATCACAACTTCTGATTCATAATATGCAATGATCTGGCCAGATCAAGAGGTATGGACATAATCCGTCCATTTCATATCGAGCAACTCATCTGGAAAATCAGAATAGTCATTCAAGAAGATCTTCAATGCACGCGTGGATGCACATTCATCCCCTTTGACATAATCCAAATTACGAATCACGAATTCTCTGAAGGACATTTTCTTAAAGATAGACGGCTGATTACACCAACGGGCTAACTGTGTGTACATTCCCTTGTATTTGCTGATCTTATAGTCCTGGAAACGCATAATATATGGAAGGCACTGATGTTCTAGCAGGATCTTTATTCTCTAAAAAGTACGAAGGATGTCAATACGGTCTTTTTCATCGACCGTTTCTCCTTCTTTGATATAACTGTCCGGGTCCGTGATACAACGTGCATCGTATCCAGTAAGAAGATACAGTTTGGTTTCTCTTTTACAATGTGCACGCCAAATACCCAGCTTTTGAGTTATTAGCTCTCTGTCTTTCCAATGATCGAAAGCAAAAATGAAATCGCCGAAATAACGACATTTGCTGATCCGTTCAGCTTTCTCATCGGTTATAAAACGTATATCCAACCCTTGTCTGAACTGGAACGGCAGGCCCATGGAATCAAGCTGATCAAAAACCTCATTGGATTTCGGGTAGGAAAGAACATTGTCATCCCACAGCAGGATCCTCTTACGGCTTTTGTCATTAAGATCCACGAAGGTTTTGGGGTGAGCATGATATTTGCACCCCGGATGAAACCTCAATACACAAAAACCACACTTACGCGGACATCCACGGGTGACAAATCCAATGAAACAATCAGTATAATCATTGAAATATGATCTTTCCCTATTTTTGGTATTTACCATATAATCGACATACGGCATATAGAGCTGATAATCCGGGAAATGAAGCTCTATATTCATATCCAATCTGGTACCGCCATGGTCAAAGAAACCTGTTCCGCCCAATTGTATAACGGTTTTTTGCAGAGTTTCCTTTTCGCAATCCTCAATAACCTTCGCGACTGAAGTGGAGTTTAATTCTTCGAGTGTTCCAGTTTCATCAATTAATTTCTGTAATTGTGGAGGAACATTTGTAAAATTGAATACCTTGGAAACCAACAACACATCATACTGATCTAGATTATCCAGGTGCTCCGGCAGATAGACCAACTGTGTGTTGTGACCACGTTCCTTACAATATGCACTCATCTTCATCTGTGCAAGATTAGGGTGTCTTGTGCCATTATTCAAAAGATCAACGTCGATCATCCCGATATTCAAACCCATTGAGACCATAAGTGAATGTGGCTGATCTTATAATAAATAGATCATGATAACAATTAGTAGTTAATACACCCTGTCCCAAATTGATCTATTCTTTTTCACAGCATAACAAATGACCGACATAAGTCAAATGAAATAACTGTCCAATGTTATATATCCCAATTTTAACCAGGGTGGATCAAATCCCTCACTCAGTGCTTACATAGACCATCACTGTTTGATTTTCCCATATCCTCATTGGGCAGAAAGCGCAGATCCGAGAATGACCAGCGGATGTCCCTCATACTCCTTCACGACACAATCGACCCCATACACGGTCTTCACCGATTCCTCGGTGATCACATCCTGAGGCATACCGACATCTCTCACTACCCCTGGAGAGGACATCATCACGACCGTGTCTGCATATTTTGCCGAAAGATTGAGGTCGTGGCTTATCATGACTATAAGTTTGTTATCCACCTTCGCCAGCGCCCTTAGCATCTCTATGACAAACACCTGATGCCTGACATCCAGGTTCGAGGTGGGTTCGTCCAGGATCAGAATCGGTGTCTCCTCCGCTATTCCTCTGGCCACCGCGACCTTCTGATGCTGTCCGGCAGACAGTTCGTTGAACTTACGCATGGCGAGACTGTCGACCCCGAGCAACCCAAGCGCCTTGTTGGCCACCTTGACATCCTTGTCGCTGGTCCTCCACCTCTGATGGTTGTGTCTGCCTATCAGGACCGTGTCGAGCACGGTCATGGAGAAGAAATCACTGGAAAAAGGCGGCACATACCCCACCTTCTTCGCAAGGTCCTTCACGTCCATCTTGGAAATGTCCTCCCCATCGACCTTTATGATGCCTGATGTGGGCTTTATGATCTTGCAGATCATCTTGACAAGTGTGGATTTTCCCACCCCGTTGGGGCCGATTATGCACACCAGGCCGGGGCCTTCGACAGCGAGATCGATGTTGTTCAGGACCATCTGTTCCTCCGAATACCCGAAGGATACATTCTCAAATTCGATCTTCATCTCACCACACCTTGCTCTTCTTCCTGAGGATCAGCCACAGGAACATAGGGCCGCCGATGAATGATGTGATCACACCCACCTGAAGCACTGACGGTGCTATGATCGTACGGCCCACGAGGTCCGCCACCACCAGAAGCATCGCCCCGAACAGGGCCGATGCGGGGATCATGAAACGGTTGTCCGCACCGACGAAAATCCTGCAGACATGCGGTGCTACAAGACCCACGAAACCTATCAATCCCGTGAATGCGACGATGTCCGCGGCCACCAGTGCGATGATAACCAGAAGCACTCTTCTGAGCTTGTTGACATTGATCCCCATCGCAGTCGCATTCTCGTCCCCTGTTGTCAGGACATTTATCTGCCTGGAAAGGAGCAACATCAGTGCCGTGCCCGGGATCACTATCGCGACGAGATACGGCACCGCTGGCCATCCCGACAGGGACAGCGAACCAACGGACCAGGTGTAGACCTCGGACAGGGTGTTCGGGTTCGCCCACAGTTTCATCACGGTGGTGAGTGCGTTGAACACATACATCACCGAGATCCCCGCCATAACTAGCACTGTAGGGGAGACGTTTCTCATCTTCGAGATCAGAATTATCACTGCGGTCGGTATCAACGAGAAGATGAATGCATTGATCAGCAGTCCTTCCTGCCCGTTGACCACGGTGAACCCCGCGATCATCGCCAACGTCACCCCGAAAAGAGCTCCGGACGACACACCCGTGGTGTACGGGTCCGTGAGCGGGTTCATCATGATACTCTGCATCACGCACCCGCAGACGGCGAGCCCCGCGCCCGCGATCAGCCCTATCACGATGCGAGGGCTTCTAAGTTCGATGATTATGTAATCGGTGAACTTATCCGTGATATTCCCTGTAATATGCCTCCATACGGTGGCATAACATTCGGAGATGCTGATCTTGGTGTCACCGACGGTCAGAGCATATCCGACCGTGAAGACGGCCACTACCAGACAGACGGCCATGAAGATCCATTTTCTGCATATGTACCTGTGGTAATCGTTCAGCGAACCGTCATCCTCTTGAGAAGAAGTGTTCTTCCATTCGATTACGGCGTGTCTCACCACGTCGCCGATCACCGGATCTTCAAGGCCATCTGTCATGTTCTCACTTATGTTTCATCAAGCGGTTCCGGACATCCGATACACGCCTGCGTACACCTTCGCGCCTGCGGCCTTGTTGATATCGTACTTGTCGAAAAACTCGTTGAAAAGCACCCAGGCCTTGTCTTGATCAACGAGATCGGGATAGAGATACGATGCAAGGAGCACGATCTGTCCGGGGCAGTAACATCCGTTGAAATAGGCGTAGTTGAACGCAAGAATGTTCTTGTTCTTGTATTCATCAGTCTCTTTGAACATCTCTGCATAGGTGTTGAGCTTGTCCTGCAGAGAGTTGGTGCCGAGACCGCTGATGGAGATGATCAGGTAATCTGATTTCGCTGCATCCGTGGTGAACCACTCCGCAGTCCTGAAGGCATTGTACTTTCCGGAATCTCCGGTGGGCATATTGTTCGTTCCGGGAAGAGTGAGCACCCATGCAAGGTCAGGATAGGTTCCGTTGCTTCCGGAACTGCTGATCTCAATCTTTCCGGAATCCTTCGGGTCGCTGGGAACCAGATAAGAGACCTTGTCGCTGTCGCTGAGGCCCTTGAAACATTCATTCAGATATCCGGTAGCTTTCTCGTAAAACTGGATGTATTCTTTTGCCTGCTCTTCGGCCCCGAGGATGAATCCGAAGGTCACCATTGATGCGAGACAATATGTGCCCTGAGAGTAAGGTTTGATGACCTGGGTATCGCTTCCTGCCGCCTTCAGACTGTCTTTGACCGCAGTATCGTCCCAGTATCCGTTGATCACAAGAACATCGACGTTGGATTCCTTGAATTTCTCCACTGCGGCAGTGGTCTTCATGTTCGAACCGGCATAATCTCCGTAAGATGAGATCCTGGAAGTATCGAAGAACTGGGTGCTGGAAATGGTCCTGTTGTCTGCATACACGACATTATCCCAAAGTCCCAGGAAGTTGAGAAGGATACCTGCCTGGTACTGGTATACCCCGATCCTGTCGGTCTTCATAGGGTAGGTGATGCTGACGTCTTTGTTGGAAAGAGACTCGTAATACTCCCTGTACCAAAGGGTAGTTCCTTCCTTTTTGTCGATGATGTTCTGAATCTGATTGACATCAGCTTCGGTTATCTTCCCGTCGTGGTCCGCATCCGCATAGGGATTCTTTTCTTTGTCCCAGGCGATGTTTCCCTTGATGATGTCGTTCACGGCATCGACATCGTGACTGTCAATGACATCGTCGTTGTTCGCATTTCCAAATACAAGCAAACGTCCAGTCTCGTTGACCTTGTATTCATCATTGTTGTTATCTTTCAACATAACAACCGCTGCAATACCTGCAGCCACAACAACGATCGCTGCTATAATCGCAATAATTTTAGAGTTCATCAAATCACTATTGGAATTATACTCCAATATCTAAAGTGTTAAATTAATCTTATAAATAAATTAGTACAAGATCAAATTTAATATCAAATTTATTTGATATTACTTTCTTAAACAAGTGGTAATTGTTTTAATATTATCGTATTTGAACGAAAATGTCTGAAATCAGTAACGTTGTTCCTGTTTAATTTTCCCTAAAAAAATCAATTTGCATTATTTCAATTATTTACATAAATGTAATAAATTGTCATAGTGTAACAGAATATCACCTAAAATCAGCCATCGTCGGCTGTCCGCATTTGAACTCGCCGAGCCCATTGATCAAAGAATCCAGAATGTACCTGCATCCGCCGATCCCCACCAGACTCCTGTCTGTGAATTCCCCTTTTCTGACGAACGGCATGGTGATCTCGATGCAGGGGACTGTCGGATAGATATCTTTGTACTCTCTTGCCGCATATCCATCGGTGAACAGAGCTTTCAGACCGGTCCCCCTAATCCGGCTACCATATGCCTCGGAACATCCGATTTTTCCAAGGAAATCCCGGATCTTGCCGGAATACGGCGAATCTCTGCAAAAGACCGTTTCGACGGAGGACGGTAACAATCCGAAATAATCGTACATCCACCCCATAAGCGGATAGATGTCCGAGGGCATTCCATTGTACGCGCTGCAATATCCTCTGAAACTGCGTGATTCCTTGTCACAGTTGCGCAGAATCCTTACTATCCTCTGTTCTTCGTCGTCGACAGCTTTCAATGCCTTGTCCGGCGATGCGCCTGTCGCGTCCGCGACCTCAGTTATGAACGACCGGATGGACGCGAACCCGATCGGAGACCCCATCTCCGGACAGATAACCTTACAACCATTGGAACGGTATAATTCAGATGTCGATCCCGACATCTCCGGATGGATCTGAATCACAGCCTCCGACAACCCGGATTCCGACACCTGGGTCTTGGTCGAACCGCAACCCGGATAACACAGGACCTCCAGCCCCATCAGGTTCAGAAGATGAGTGATGTTCTCCTTTCCGAAATTCCAGCTGCTGTCCGCATAGGAATACCCCAGGATACTCACGGCATTCTTCTTCAGACCGCTCTGAAGTCCGGCATTTTCCACCAATGCGGACATCGTTCCGTCGAATGCCTCCGAGAGAGAAAGGTGTGCCAGATCCTCATCCGAAAGGATCGTCTTTTTCTCAGTATCTGAGTCACGGACCGCCTTTTCACGGTCGGTGGTCTGAAGGGATGCACCCAAGGTGTCGATGAGCACCACAGGCCTGTCGGAGACCGAAGCCACAGACCTAAGACTGTCCGCGATCTTGTTGCCAGAACCAAGGATCATATCCTCAGAATTGAGATACGTGCACGGAAGATGGGACTGCCTGCTGTAATATTTCGATTCACAGCAGCAGGGATTGTCGCCGGCGTACTCAGCTGACAGTTCCCTCCAGATGTTGATTGCCCTCGAACGGCATCCGCCAGGCCCGTTGATCAGTGCGTCCGCACCGCAGCCTTCCGCTGCAAGTACCGCTCCCAAAAATCCGTCAGGTTCCGTTATCATTTCCTGTATCCCCCGTCCCACATGCATTGCGGTTCCAGATAGAGCGACCTCACGACCCTTCCGGCCCAGTCTTCGGCACCCAGCCTTCCCAGCGAGTTCGTGGCGGGCCCCACCCACCGATATCCTGTCCTCCCCGTGCGGGAATCCCCCGAAACGATGATATCCACCCCGAGTGAATCCGCAAGTTTTTTCAAGGAACAGTGGCCGACATCCTCTATCCTGGGTATTTCCGTGTATTCGCTTTTCGGTTCGTTACCGCCGGTGACCGTGGCGGACCAGTGGGCGATCGCAACGACCTCCATTCCCAGGTCCCGGAGGACATCGATATGCCAATCGAGATCGAACTCGGAACGTGTATAGATCAGGACCTTCTTTCCATCCGATCTTTCTCTGAGTGCGGAGATCGTCCCGGCATAGTGCTTCTCTTCCTGTTCCAAAAAGACCGATCCTTCCTCGGACCTGCCGGTGATCGCCGACAAGGTATCGACCCAACAGCGCAGTCCGCGCATCCCTACCAGAGGTTCCACATAGTTCACCTCTCTTTGGACCGAAACAATATCAGAGATTATGCTGTTGAGCATATGCCCGCTGGAACAGAGCAGGTATTGGGATTCGGATATCGAAAGAACATCTTCGACCGAGGCGGATTCAACGAACGAGGTCCCGCGTCTGAGACCGAACGCCCCCAGTATACTGTCGATGTAATCCGTGTTCTCTTTTCTCTGCAAAAATCCAAGGAACAGACCCAGGAACGATACGGTGCCCGGGATCTGCGGACGGTCCCAATCCACCAGATTGTATAGAACAGATGCCGCTCCGCGATAGGCACCGAACCTCCCGCTCAGGAACTGTGGATCTGCCGGGACCGCCGTCACATCGATACCTGTATCACTAAATTCGGATACTGTCCGACCTATATCGGCACCGATGATCTCAGATGCACAGGTCGGAACGATGAAAATGTGCCTGAAACCGTCATTCACCGCTTTGTCAATGGTTTTTTTCAAAATATCGGAATTGCCGGAAAATGCCGTCTCTCCGTCAAGTCCGGTACTGTACAGGTTACATGTTCCTTTGTGCCCGGAAGGAAAACTCTGCCAATATGATGACCTTCTCCATGCATATTCATTGAGGAACGCACAGTTCCTGGCACCGTGCAGGATCACAGCCGCGTCCTCAAGGTTCAGCAGAAGCTGAACGGCACCGTGCGAGGTGCAGGCCGGCATGACCATGTCGCCACTGTAGGTCACCTTTCTTTCCGCATCATAGGTGTCGAATGATACGGTCTTTCGAACTGCTGGCTTTTCGGTATCGGTCACCGGCTGTCCCGCAGCGATCTGCATCATCGCCTTGTCAGAAAGAGGGTTTGCATACACAGGTTCGAACTCTCCGTCGATTGCTTTGCAGACATTGTCCACGATATGGTTCAGCTGTTTCGCCGAAAGAGATTCTGGATATAGCTCAGACACTGTTTTTCCGAACCTTTCGGCATTCGAAAACGATGCACTTCTGGAAAGTTCACCCAAGAACCTCAGGCCGGTGCACTGTGCAAAGGATTCCGCACGCGAACGGTCTTCCGGATCTCTGCTGTTAAGGACAAGTCCCAGAACGCATTTTTCCCCGTTCAGATTCCGGATCCCGCGCAGGATGTTGTTTGCGGCATATATCGACATGAACTCTTCAGAAATCACAAGGATTATCCCGTCCGCATTGCCTTTCCGCATCGGTACGGAAAAACCTCCGCATACCACATCACCCAATACATCGCAGACCCTGACATCGGTGTCCAGGGGAGTGTTCTGTTCCACATAACGGAGCATCGCCGCAAGACCTTTTCCCGCACATCCGATTCCTGGTTCGGCCCCTCCGCATTCCGCACAATACACTCCATTTGAACCGGTCACGATGACGTTGTCCTGCCCTTTGTCGTTGAGATGATCGAGAAAGGTCTTCTGAGGTATGCCCCCGGTGAGAAGACGTGTCGAATCATGTTTGGGGTCGCACCCGATATGAAGGACCTTCAGACCGCGGGTGGAAAGAAGATACGATAAATTGGTGGAGATTGAGGACTTTCCGATCCCGCCTTTCCCATACACCGCAATCTTGTACATGTTCCACCAAATTGCGGATGTGAGATATATAATCCATCTGTCGAAAAAATATATAGAACGCACATAATCAATCTGTGTGGATTCCGATAACGACCATATTCCGTCCAAAAAACATGCATATTCCGCCACTACACAGAAGATCTGCGATTATTGGAATTCCAATGCAAGAAAATACGGTTTTTCTACCCGCCTGAATCTGAAACTGGACACATATCTGAACCAATACATCGACGGATTATACCCCGGGATCAGACACCTCCGCATATTGGATGTAGGAACAGGTGCCGGATTTGCCGCGATAACCCTGGCAAAAATAGGCCATAATGTCACTGGAACAGACATCGCACCGAACATGATCTCCGAAGCGGTACAGAATGCTGAACGCGAAGGGGTTCAAGCAGAATTCCTGATCGATGACATATCCCATTCCGCATTGCCCTCGAACACTTTTGATGTCGTTCTTTTCAGGGAGACCCTATTCACCGTGGACGAGGTCGGACGTGCGATGGTCGAAAGCAGACGTCTGCTAAAGACTGGGGGACATCTCGTCATAATGGACGGCAATTATTTCCTGGAACAGAGGCTGGAAGAGTACAAATTGCGCAAAGAATACTTTCTGATCAAATACGGCAAGTACGAGATGCAGGCGAAGATCGACATCAGTAATCTCAATTATGCCCAATTGGAAGAAACCGTCAAAGGACTTTACGTCAACCGCGTGCGGCGCCCCGGCTGGGAGGTCTGGAATTTCCTGGATCTGGGATTCGATAATATCAAGATTGAAAACAGGGACACAGACCGTTTTGAATACGTATCGGATTTCTGCAAGGTGAACACACCACTCACCTACTCGATCAATGCCAGGAAGACCGTCGACGATCCTGAAGAAACCCTCGACAGGACAGAGACCGATTTTGAAAACATATGCCATGAGATCAAGAACACCGACAGTTCAGAATACGGCATACTCAGCATACTCGGAGGCTCCGACCGCCTCAAGATCGTCAAACTGCTTTTAGTGGCCCCGATGAATGTTTCGCAGTTGACCGACATACTCGATTCCCCGCAGAACCTCGTTTCTTACAATCTCCGTCTGCTGAAAGATGCCAGAATAGTCCGTGCCGAACGGAAAGGACATCAGATTGCCTATTCATTGGTGGACCCATCCACGTGCCGGGCCCTGATATCCAACGCCCAGGTGCTGGAACATTACAGGGAACTTGCCGACAATCAGTGATGGATCGACGGAAAGACCCAAACAGAATCACAATGAATGAAAATGGTGCTCCCGACGGGATTTGGACCCGTGTCGAAGCCTCGAGAGGGCTTCATGATTGGCCGCTACACTACAGGAGCTTATCCCTCCTCAACGAGAAGTCATTTATAATCATTTCGGACAATCCGAAAATATCCCCGACCTAATATCAGGCACAATGCAGAGAAAAGTGCCCGTATTCCTGGAACCAGGCAAAGACCGCAGGATCGTCGTCTTCGGAGGCGGCAACGTCGCCCTCCGCAAATGCACCCAGTTCGCCGGATTCCACATTACAGTCGTTACCGAAAAGACCGTGCCCGGGATCGAGAACGTATGCGACGAGATCATCCTCGAACGTTTCTCCCCCGACGACATCGGACACTATCTCAAAGACTGCTTCATTGTCATCGCTGCCACAGACAGCAAGGACCTCAACAGAGCAATAACCCAATCCGCCAGGAAGCTCGGTATCCTGGTGAATTCGGCGCACGGCGGCGGAGATGTACTGCTGCCTTCCGTAGTAAGAAAAGAACACTACTCAGTAGCCGTATCCTCGGAAGGTTCGGTCCCCGCATTCCCGCCTTATGTCGCATCATTGGTCGATGATTACCTCGGACCCGAGTTCGACCGCATGATGGACCTTTTAATCGAAGTAAGAAAAGACCTTGACAAGCATATTTCCCAACAGCCGAAAAGGGCCGAACTGCTCTCGAATATCCTTCATAATTCAGACATCTGGGACATGCTGAAAAAGGATGATCATGACAATGCCCTCAAGGTTGCTCTGAAACTCAGAGACTCTTACTCCGACCTCTGAACCGCATCGGCGAATCCTTTCGCCCAATCATCGGAGGACAAGGCATGCTGGTGCATGTACGCCCCGACCGAATTCCCTTTCACGAGGCCGTCCTTTCCCCCGGATATGCCCAATCCCCTCTTCACATCGAATCCGAACACGGGGTTCTGACACTTCACCTCGGAATAATGGTATTCATGACCCCTCACCGGCCCTTTGAACAAGGGATTGGCAGTATTGGCGTCAGCCAGTACATATGTGGGCCCGTGGCGCACGCCGACCATTTCGGCTGTGGCATCGAACACTCCTGCCATAGGGTAAGAAACATTATTCTTGTCCTTCAGCGAGGAACACATGGTCATCAGACCTCCGCACTCCCCATACACCGGTCTGCCCTCCTGGGACATCTGTTTCACGCCCTCCAGGAAGTCACGGTTTTGGGAGATCCTGTCGGCGTACAGCTCCGGATACCCTCCGCCCAGGTACACCATATCGGCCTCGGGAAGACGCTCCCCATCGGTCGGACGGAATGTTTTCACTTTGATGCCGGAAGCTTCGAGACATTCCAGATTCTCCGCATAATAGAACGAATATGCGTCGTCCACCGGCACCGCCGCAGTCATTGAAACATCCCTCTGCATATATGGGGATCCCGTGGGCAGATCGGTCTCGGTCTCCTCCGCTATTCCCATCAGAACATCGAGGTCCAACGGGTCCACCAGACGCTCCAGCGGCTCGATCTCTCCCTTCTCGAAACTATGTAAAGTATGAAGACCCAGATACCTCTGTCCGAGCACATTGTCCCGGTCTTTGCGGACCTTTCCCACCACTTTCACATCTTTGCAGTAGGTGCTCATCGCCACATCCAGTTTCTCCGAATGCTGCGGACCCGAAACCTTGTTCAGAATGACCCCGGCGATCTTCACCTCCGGATCGAAAGACCTGAAACCGTTGATGATGGCCGCCAGACTGCGTGTGAGGGAACCTGCATCCAGAACAAGAACGACAGGAAGACCCAGAAGCTTCGCGATGTACGCCGTGGAACCGATATCCCCGTCGCCCTGGAATCCTTCATAAAGACCTCTGACACCTTCCACTACGATCAGATCAGCATCATTAGACGCATAGCCCGCCACGTTGCGGATCTTCTCATCCGAGAGCATGAAGGAATCGAGATTCCTTGATCTTCTCCCGGTGGCGGCGGTGTGGTACATCGGATCTATGAAGTCCGGCCCCGCCTTGAACGCCTGCACCTTGTATTTCTTGGATAAGAGAGAAAGGATTCCCGTGGTGACGGAGGTCTTTCCCACCCCGCTTCCCGCTCCGGAGATCACGAATCCCTTCAATCTCACATCTCCCTGATGATCTCTCTCAAGGTATCGGCTGTTTCCAGATGGACGATGCCGGAGGCCCCCATCACCATGTTGTGCGAGGACACCTCTCCGACCGCGCACAGGAAGTTCTGATCGAGATAGTTGGCGAGCTGACGCGGCTGATCAGTGATCAGAATGTCATCTTTTTTCAGATCTGGGTATGCGTGGCAGATGCCGACGATTATCCTCATGTCAGGCTGGAAAGCATCCACTTCCTTCTGTGCCTTTTCTCCGAGAACGGCATACTCGTCGAGACCTCCGATGACAGCGTCGATCTTCACTCCGTCCGCGTCAAGTTCGGCATTGATGTTGCGGCAGTAGCGGCGGATCCTCGGAAGACCCAGATTCTCATCAAGATTGGCAACGAAAAGCGTTTCTCCGCCCAGTTTCCTGCGTGCTTCATCGACAGCGACGAAAAGATCCGCGAAACGGTATGCCAATTCCTTCTTGGCGAGCATGACCACGGCCACTTTCTTTCCATTCTTCAGGGCATCCGCGATGACCCTGCAGACATGCATCTTGGTGGGGCTGACAGCAGGAGAAAGGTATGCCTTGGCGGCCATTCCTCTCTGTTTTTCAAGTTCGGTAGCGGCTTTCAACAAAGAAATCTGACGCTCCGCCTCTTCTTTGGAGATCAATTCGGCCTTCATTCCCGCTTTGATGGCTCTCACAGCACCTTCGGTGTTGTCCGCCATACATCCGCTGCAGTCGACCGCAAAACATTTGCAGTCGGGACCCAGTTCGGCCCTCTTGATCGCAGCCGAAATATCATCGCCTATGATGGTGCTGGCACATGTACCGACCACCGCCATGGTGCGGGGGCTGAACTTACGTTTGGCCTCCTTCAAAGTACGTACCAAAGAGTCCCCTCCGCCGAAGATTAGATCATTATCTCTCAATGCAGAGGTCACAACCCTCACACCCGCATTCTCCAGCGGGCGGGAGGCCATGAAACAGCATCCGGCTGGCCCGTGGGTGACTATAACGTCAACTTCCATGTCACGCAGGGTGTACATCGCCGCCACAATAGGGTTGGGACGAGGATGAATGATGCGGGGAGAGGTCACTGGTAACCCTCTTTGGTCATCATGATCACGACGGACCTTCCTGCCGGGATCTCGATCTCCTTTCCGGAACCGTCGGTGATGATCATCTCGACCCCGTAACGATCGGCGACCTCTTTGATGAGGTCCTTATCCATTTTGTCGCAGACCTTCTTGCTCACCGGATCTATGATCATAACCGCATTTTCCAGTGCGTTCATCTGCTTCATGCAGGACAGGGTACGTTCCACCGACATATGCGACACGCCCGGGTTGCGGTCGCGCAGAATTTTCACGCCGTTCTCAGTGGAGATCTCTCCCCTACCGGGAACACCGTTGAATGAGGATAATCCGTTCAGCACGCTTTCTGCCGGAATGTCCATGACCTCGCAGAACTCCAATGCCATTGAGAAGGCATCCAAATACTGAAGTGCCAGATAGCTCTTTTTGAGTTCTATCTCATGGGTTCCTTTGTATTCCACGGAACAGCGGAGAGGCTCTCCGAACACTGGTTCTCCGATGACCTTCACCCTGGGGCCGTAGGCCCTCAGGAGCTTCCCGTACTTCGACCAGAGGTCAATTTCAGACTCGGGAACGATGGTCACCCCCTTTTCAGTGAGGATGTCCTTCTTTCCCTCTTCCGCCTTACGGGTGTTCTTCGCGATGCCATAGTTCTCCAGCAGGTTAGTGATGCCTGCGATATTCGCTTTTCCGGAACCTCCGAGGGAGATCTCCGCGATCATCACGTCGTATTCACCTTTCGGAAACGCCAGCATCGTAGGGGGCGCTATGCTCTGGATATCCGTTATTATGTGCTTCCCGGAGATGTAGGGTCCGAGGCCGCGGGAAGTGTGTAAGAACACCTTCTTCCCTGCCGCATCCAACAGATGTGCCAGCACGTAACATGTGCTGGTCTTTCCCTTCACTCCGGTGATCTCGATCCTGAAACGTCTGTCGTCCACCAGTTCGTTCACGGCCTGGGAGAAATTGATCCTCCTGTCGTAGGTGCAGCTGCCCAGGAACACATCAGGGCAGTGACACGGCATCACGACCAGGTCGAAATGCGCTTCGGGTGCGGAATCCGCCACCTTGGCGCCTTTGTGACGCAGTCCGGAAAGCACTTCCTTGGCGGTGACCTTGTAAACATCCACCACGGTCACTTCATTCCCTTTCTTCAGATATCTCTCGGCCAGGATCTTACCGCCGTGGACGGTGTCCAAAATAAGTATCTTCATTCGATCATCTCAGAAAAATCACATACAGCTGCAGTCGGAGTCGTCCTCTTTTCCCAGGCGCATACCGCCGGAGACATCCTCCGAACGTTCATAAAGCAAATGTGCCAGACGGCGGTATTCGTCCGCCTGCTCGGAGCCCGGTGCTCCGGAAATGACAGTGGTGCGGCGCTCCTCGCATTCCTGCACGACAGGACTACGGGGCACCCTGTAGACCACTTCGGAACCCATCTCCTCCGCGGCGCGGTCGATGAGATCGTTCTCATCCTTCACGTTGCGGGAATTCTGGATCAGCCCGCCGAACCTCGCGTATCCGTCGCGCCTGAATCCCTTCACGGCCTCGCAGATGTTGTTGGCGGCATAGAGGGACATCATCTCTCCAGAGGTGACGACGAACACATCCCTGGCGTATCCGCTGCGGATCGGCATGGCGAATCCACCGCACACAACATCACCCAGAACATCATAGATTATGACGTCTGGGTCATATACGGACATGGCGTCGAGCCTCTCCAGTTCTTCAAAAGCGGCGATGATACCGCGGCCGGCGCATCCCATGCCCGGACGGGGCCCTCCGCACTCCACGCACAAGGTTCCGTGGAGACCAGGACGGACGATGTCCTCCAATGAAGGTTCATCTCCATTGCGCATTATGTCCAACACGGTCACCGGCCTGTCCGTTCCCGTCAGGAGACGGGTGGAATCCGCCTTCGGGTCGCATCCGATCTGCATGACCTTCAGCCCGCTCTCCGCCAAGGCGTCAGAAATATTGGAGGAGGTCGTGGACTTCCCTATCCCGCCTTTACCGTAAATCGCGATCCTGCGCATCACCTGTGTATCATAGAATGAGTAATAAAATTTACCCGTCTGGTAATACGCTGTACGTTTGTGAAAGAAGATTCAAACATACGATAGCTGGAAAATGCCCAAAAATCGATGAAAGGGCCCTTGCGGACCCCGTAAAATGATTGTGCTTCAGGAACTGCGGCAGACAAGGACAGGGCAGTTGGAGAGTCTTACGACCTTCTCCGCGACGCTTCCCATGACCATACGGCTGAATCCGGTACGTCCCAGGGTTCCGGTGACGACAAGATCGTAACCCGAGGAAAGCTCGACGATCTTGAGTGCGGGATCTCCGGCGACGGTCTTGGTCTCGAATTCGACACCTGCCTCGGTGGCCTTCTTGGTGACATAATCGAGGATGTTCTCGCACACCTTCTTCATATAATCGACCTCGTCGGCGACCTCCTTCACTGCGGCGAGATTGCCGTAGCCTCCGGGATCGAAAACGGACAGAGCGGTCAGCTTGGCCCCTTGTTCCTTGGCCAGTGTCACAGCGGTATCAACAGCAACAGTGTTGCTGCTGCTACCGTCGACTGCTACAAGAATGGACTTGAACATAAGATAAAAATCGCATTTCTGAGTATTAAATACTTATTATGGATGATGGTTTTGTTGTAGGTATGGAAATGGTATCCATGCGAACGTCTGGACACCCCCTAGATCGAATGTCTGGCAGATACTTCCAGACATTCTGTCGCCCCCTGCATAATATCCGTTAATCCCGTACCGGATCGGAACACACAGCCGTCTTTTTTATATTATTAATAAATGACGCACCTATAATCAGGGGTGATCGCATTCTACTGAACGCAGAACTGTATGTTAGGGACCTCCCGGGACAGCTGGTCGGTTCCCTGGAACCTATATCCATGGTGGACGCCAACATCATAAGCGTGGTCCACGACCGTGAGAAGATCGTCAACAAGAGGATCACGGTCAGCGTGACCTTCGAGATCGGAAGCACCAGGAAACTCGACGAACTCAAGTCCATCTGGAAATCCCGTGACATCATCATCTCGAAGATGGGATCGGTCTACGAGACCGTCTCCCGCGAGTTCATGCTCGTCGGCAGGTTCAATGCGACCTATGTGGAGAACCTCATCGACGAGGCCTCAAAGATCGTTCAGCTGGAATCCACCGACATCGGTTACACCTCGAAGAACCAGTCCACGGACAAGCACACCGCCATGATCACTGCGGAGGTCCGCAGCGAAAAGGACCTGGAACTTCTCGACAAGTTCTTCATGGAAGCCTGCAGGAAGGACGATATGCTCTACATCAGGGGGATCTGAATGGTCAGACTTTTCATCTCCGGATTCGGAACCGTCGGACAGGGACTTGTGGATGTCCTTGAAAGGCGCAGAGAGTTCTTCGACAACAAGTACGGCGAACAGCCCGTTGTCGTCGGTGTCATCGACTCCAAGACCGCGGCCGTCGACCAGAACGGTCTCGATATGAAGGCGATCGTGGAAAGGAAGGTCAAGGAACGTTCTGTGAGTTCCGTCACATACACCAATTCCATCGAGGTCATGGACTCCGTTGATTATGATATACTCATCGAGGTCTCCCCCACTGACGTCAAGACCGGCGGAACGGGACTGAAGAACATCACCCACGCTTTAGAGAAGGGTAAGGATGTCATCACCGTCAACAAAGGTCCTCTGGCACTCAAGTTCCAGGAGCTCATCGCCCTCGCCAAGAAGAACGGGTGCAAGTTCCGCTTCGAGGGTTCCGTGGGAGGTGCCATGCCTATCATCAACCTCTGCCACGAGAACCTGAACGGAGAGAAGATCACCTCCATCCGCGGTATCTTCAACGGTACCTGCAACTACATTTTAAGTAAAATGGACAACGGACAGCCCTTCGAGCAGGCTTTGAAAGAGGCACAGCAGCTCGGATATGCCGAGACCGACCCCACCAACGATGTGGAAGGCTACGATGCCGCCACCAAGGTCGTCATCCTCGCCAACTCCGTGTTCCACAGGAACGTGACGTTCAAGGACGTGAGCATCACCGGCATCACCGGAATTACTCCCGATGCCATCGCGCAGGCCGCATCCCACAATATGGTCATCAGGCTCATCGGAGAGATCTCAGACACCCGTCTCGAAGTGTCCCCGCGTCTGATTCCCATCGGGCATCCGTTGAGCATAGCCGGCACCCTGAACATCGCTCAGATCGATGCCGACCTCGCCGGACCCATAACCATCACCGGCCGCGGAGCGGGAAAGATAGAGACCGCCTCGGCCATCCTCAGCGACCTTATCTCCATCATGAACGTAAGGCTGTAAAACAAATCAATCGGAAGAAGATCCAATGACATCCAAAATCGTTGTTACACTCGTCGGAAAAGACCACGCAGGTATCATCGCGGCGGTCTGTACATATTTCGCTCAGAACGATATCAACATCCTCGACCTCAGCATGACCACCATCAGGGACTACATCAACATGATAATCATCATTGATGTGGACAAGTACAAGAAGACCTTCCCCGGACTGGTCAACGACCTCGACCACATCGGCCAGGAGGTCGGATGCAAGGTGACCGCCCAGAAGGAAGAGATCTTCAACATGATGCACAGGATCTGATCCTATGCTCGATTTCAAAGAGATCATCGAGACCCAGGAGATGGTGGCGTCCGAAAACCTCGACGTCAGGACCATCACCATGGGCATCTCCCTGCTCGACTGCATGACACCCGATCTCGACCAGTTGTGCGACAACATCTACCGCAAGATCACCGAAAGCGCCAAAGACCTGGTGAAAGTGGGCGATGAGATCGCAATGGAGATCGGTATCCCCGTGATCAACAAGAGGGTCTCCGTCACCCCTATCGCGATCGTGGGATCCAGCGCCTGCAAGACCCCGCAGGATTTCGTGAAGATCTGCGAGACTTTGGAGAAAGCGGCACAGAAGATCGGCGTCAACTTCCTCGGAGGTTACTCCGCCCTGGTGCAGAAAGGTATCTCCAACGCGGACCGTCTTCTGATCGAATCCATTCCCGAAGCACTTTCCAAGACCGAACACATCTGCAGTTCAATCGCACTCGGATCCACCAAGACCGGTATCGACATGGATGCCGTGAAACTGATGGGAGAGACCGTTGTCAAGGCGGCCCTCGCCACCAAGGACAGAGATTCCATCGGATGTGCCAAGCTCGTGGTGTTCTGCAACCCCACCGATGACAACCCCTTTATGGCCGGAGCCTTCCACGGCGTGACCGAGGGAGACCTTGTCATCAATGTGGGAGTCAGCGGACCCGGAGTGGTCAGACATGCACTGTCCCAGATCCGCGGAGAGAACTTTGAAGTTCTTTGTGAGACCATCAAGAAGACCGCGTTCAAGATCACCCGTGTCGGTCAGCTTGTTGCGAAAGAGGCATCCAAGAGGCTCAACGTTCCCTTCGGTATCGTCGACCTCTCCCTGGCACCCACCCCCGCTGTCGGAGATTCCATCGCCGACATCATCCAGGAGATGGGAATGGAATACTGCGGAGCACCCGGCACCACCGCCGCGCTCGCCATCCTCAACGATCAGGTGAAAAAGGGAGGTATCATGGCATCCTCCTACGTCGGAGGACTCAGCGGTGCGTTCATCCCCGTCACCGAGGACAGTTCCATGGCAAAGGCCGCACAGATCGGCGCCCTGACCCTCGAGAAACTGGAAGCGATGACCTGTGTCTGTTCCGTCGGACTCGACATGATCGCCATCCCCGGAGACACCAGCGCATCCACCATTTCCGGTATCATCGCAGATGAAATGGCCATCGGTATGATCAACCAGAAGACCACCGCGGTCAGGATCATCCCCGTCATCGGCAAGAAGGCGGGAGACCACATCGAACTCGGCGGTCTGCTCGGCGATGCCACCATCATGCCCGTGAATCCTTACAGCTGTGCCGACTTCGTCAACCGCGGCGGAAGGATCCCTGCACCTGTCCACAGTTTCAAGAACTGATCAAACCCTTCATTTTCCATCCGGGCCCGAAAGGGTCCGGAAACCTTCCTTTTTCAAAGACCCAGACATACAGAATTGACATCAGGGGGAATCTGTCAGGGTCTGCCTGAACTTCTCACCTGGCACCGCCGGCGGGGCCCATGCCTCCACCCTGAAATCCGTGCCGACCATCCCGGCGAAAGGTGCGTCGGCGGTGATCTCGAGATGATAGTAGTTCTTGCCGTCGAGATTGTAATGCACCCCGTCCCAATCGACATGTGCGGCAGGGAACATGTGTCCTTCCACAATGACCGATACCACATCGATATCCATGTTGTATGCCACCGAAACATACAGGTCGGTCATGCAGTCGCAGTCGCCCTTTCCCTTCGCCAGAACAGTGGCCGGAAGGCCCCAGAGGTCCGGAACCCCGTAAAGCTCCTCATCACTGGTGTACCTGATGTTCTGCTGCACCATCGCCAACACCACATTGGCGGCGTATGCATCGTCCGCATAATTCGGCAATTCTTCATCAATATACTCCGCGATCTCCTTCATCACCGGGTCGTCGATGGTGGAATAAAAGGGAAGGAAGTACAGAGATCTCTCCATCTGGCACTTTTGATAATAGGGACTTTCGGAGAGGTCCACGGACACGGAATATCTCTTCGATCCGTAACACCACTCCAATTTCTTCCTGGCGGACATCATAGTTCCTCTACGCCGTAGACGGTGCTGCAGTTCTCCTCGGACACCAGATCACCGATCAGTTCGTTCTCCTGGGACATCCAGAACGCCCTGTCGCAGACGACCACCAGTCTCTTCTTCGCCCGGGAGACGGCGGTGTTGATGACCTTCATCCCCACCTCGGTCTTGGAGCTGGTGAACCTCAGCGGCACAGTACGGTTGATGCTTCCGTTGTCCTGCACGCTCAGGATGACTGTGTTCCATTCCCTCCCCTGGGACTTATGAACGGTCAGGATGCGGGTGTCCTTGTACTGGGGCATCCTTTCCTTCAGGACCTTGATCTGCTTGCTATATGGAGTTAAAATCGCAAAATCCTCGCACCCGTCCTCCTCCAGGAACGCCTCGATCGCTTCGGCTTCGGCGGGATTCTCCCTTTCGTCCCTGGGTCCGCACTGCACATCGATGCAGATGATCTCCAGCGGAGTGCCCCCGAATCCCTCGATACCGTTCTTGTAAACATGTTTGTCAAGTATCTTCGCGAGGTTCGTTCCGAACCTGTGGGACTCAGTTAAATTGCACCTCTGGGTCTCTGTGAAATGAGGATCTGAGACATTGATGAACGCGTTCTCAATATCGCCGATGGAGTCGGTCAGGATGCTCTCGCAGAACAATGCCGACTGGGACCACAGGAACGCGTATTCCATCCACTTGTGGTTCTTGATGTAATCCTGCAGTTCCTGATTCTCGACGGTACATACCGGCGGCAGCTGTTTGTGGTCCCCTAGGAAAGTGACGGGCACGCGGTTCGCGAACAGGGTCATCGCGTTCATCAGGTTGCAGTAACCGGCCTCGTCGACGAATATGTGTTCGGCACCCAGTTCGGGCTTGGTGTCACCGTGTCCGTTGGGATTGAACCTCATCATGTACATCTGAGGGGTGCAGGCGACAATCTTCGCATCCTCCAGTTTCTTTTCCGACGCTATCTCGGAAAGGCGCATGATGTACTCGTTCAGTTCGTTCATCCTGTCCTGGATCTCCTCGAGAGTGCAGGGGACATACTAAGGGATGCTGTTCTTGGGACGGCTCCTCTGATACAGTCTTTTCTTGATGACCTCGATCTGATACTCGAAATTTGAAGGCGTCAGATCCCTTATCAGATCCTGGTTGAGTTTGTTCATGCTCAGGACAGCCTGTAGCTGTGCCAGCAGCTCGTCTATCTGCTTGTCCAACGCACGTTTCGTCTTGCGGTCAGTGGGATTCTTCCTTTCCTGGAACAGTGTCTCCAAGGCACGGATGTGGGCCGTCACCCTGTCGAGACATTTCTCGTAGTACACATCCTGAAGGAGTTTGGTCTCCTTCGTCTTCTTGGACATGAGGCTGCCGATGCTCTGCACCTCACACAGCTGGGGATAATCTTCGATGAACTGTTCCGTCGCCGTTCCGATACGGGCGATGTCCCTTTCCTGGTTCACGATCCTCCTGAAATCCTCGTCAGATTCGATGACCCCTATGATCCCTCTCAGGACCTGCTCGACCGAGTTGTTGGTGGGGGCGATGATGGCCACCCTGCTGCCTCTGCGCAGGTATGCCATTATGGCGGTCGCCAGGACCATCTGGGTCTTTCCGGTCCCGGGTGCGCCCCACACATAGGAGAGCCTTGAATTCAGTATGGTGCGGACGGCATTCCTCTGCTGCTCACTGGGGCTGAACTTTGCAGGGAACACGACCTCCCCGGCGGAAAACTCCGGAGCGAATTCGGGATATCCGATCAGGTCCCCGAACTCCTTGTAGTAGTCACGGGCGTTCTCGACAAGGAAACTGAGATCGAACTCCAAGTGCAGTTCGGGCTGAGTTTCATTGATCATGCCGATAATGGCCGGATTTTCGATCTGAATACCCAGGGTCTTGGAGTTGCGGTCGTAGAACGAATAGGCGACGGCATCTTTGCCGAGGATCAATTCATCCCCGATGAACAGAATTGCTCCGATAGTATCCTCGATCCCGTCCGCCAGGGTCAGGAGCAGATCGGAGGTACCGACGATCTCGTACCTGTCGACCCCGACCACGACATTGGACCGACTGCCGACGTTGTGATTGTGCTTGAAAAGTTCTTCGGAAGACTTCTCGAACACCTCTTTTATCTTTTCAGAATCCATGATACTATCCTCAGAACAACATAACTGACAACGGGTTACAGATATTTATGAGGATGAGGTCATTCGGAATCGAAATGAACTGAAAAACTGCAGAATTCACAAAAGATGTGATAAAAAGTTATTAACCCCGAAGGGTAAGAGTCCACCAAAAATGCTTAGGTGGGGGCTGAGGGATTTGAACCCCCATAGGCGGGTTTCCACCACGGGAGGAGCTACCTCCCATGAAATTAATGAGTCATCGCTCCAGTTATTCATCATAACTCAGCAAACTCATTCAAATCACGCTCATAACTGGAGCCCGCTAGTCTACCAGGTTAGCCTAAACCCCCAATTGGTGATGCCGAGAGCGTCGGCGTCACTTCTTGCGCATTTTTGCTGCTCTCTTTCTTCTTCTCATTTTCTTCTTGCGCCATTTCCAACGCTGGTTACCGCGTTTCTTCCAGGCGCGTGAGCCTCTCTTCATGATCCTTCCTCTTTGTTCTGCCTTTTGGCAAAGACGGACTCTTTTTTGGCGGGCCCGTCGGGACTTTCGGTTCCTTATTAGGGGACTTTCGAACCCGAGGCGTCTGGCTTAGAAGGCCAGCGCTATATCCTGGCTAAGCCACGGGCCCTGCAAAACCCATCAAATAATTCTATCATTTAAAGGTTCGTACACGCGGTCGGCAAACATCCGTGAGAGCACGGACCTGTATGGATCTGATTCGACGATCCATATCGGAATAAGGGTATCCGCACGTTCAAACATACATCGATGTTAAAGGAACCTCCCTCCGGCGTAGGCCGAAGTTTGTTCATACATTGAGATGTTGAACGAATACAACCCTGGTACAGACCAAAGCCGATTCAAACATGTCTAAATGTTGGCGAACAGTACGGACAATAAAGGATACCCTAGCAGGTTTATAATCCTTTTTTCAACACGAGGCTCCAAGGGCAAAGGGTTTGGTAAAGTATTTCGAAATCAGTAGATGTTGTTCTCATCTTCTTCGTACTGCTTCTGGCCCCTCTCGAACTCCTCGACGATCTCCTTGGGTGTTCCATTCTTCAATCCCTTCATCATAGGGAATGTAGGGTCGGAATAATCCCAGACTACATAATCGAACCATTCTGGTTCAGCTATCATTCTTCATCGTCCTCCTTTTTCTCCCGTTTCTTTTTCTTCATGATACCGTAGAGTTCTTCGTAGTACTCCTGCATGTAAGGGGAATTTTCTCCACCTGCATTCCTACCGCCAGGACGTTCTTCGAGCATCTTCGCGACATCTTCCTCAGTTAGTTGAGGAAAAGGCTCCCATTTCATTTCTGCCATTTATATCACTGAATATACGTTGCTCTCAAAATATTAAAATGAATATTGTTATAAAATTAAAATATTATAAATTCACAGTGAACTTCTATCAAAAAATTGTTTCAATATGTGACTCCGAACCGCAAAATAAAAATCTGTCGAAAATGAAAAGCAGATTCCGAACCATTCACGGCCTCGGAGAAGAAAAACAGTTTGAAAAAGGGGGCCTGAAGACCCCCGGAGAACCTCAGATAAGGCAGCAAAGCACCGAACGGATGATCTGTTCGGTATTCTGATAATCCTGAATGTAGTCGTAAAGGGTCTTTCCGCCCGCAATGATGAGCGCACCCTCCACCAGACAGATGCAACCGAGGATGAAAAGCACCGGCCACATGTTCAGGAGCTTTCCGATGAACTGTGCGATCTTCGTGAGGAAGTGAAGGATCATGTACACGAACGCACCGACGACGACCGCGAGGATGATCCTCGGGTATCCGGTGCTCAGTGCCTCGAAATCGCCGGTGAGCTGTCCCAGATAGACATATGCGACAATCATTACGATCACGGCCACGATGATGGCAAGATCCGTATCGCGGAAAGGTCTGATGACCAGTGCAAAACCGGCAATGATAATCAAAACAGAATCGAAAAAGGGCCAGTCCGAGTAGCTGGTGGCGGCGAAGATGATCATGGCCGCACCCACTATGACACCGAGCAACATCGCGCCCTTGTATGAGCCGGAGTCCTTGTCCTGACGGTACAGATGCACCAGCAGGAAGGATATCAATCCTCCGACGATGAGCATAATCTCAGGTATTCCAACATCCATGCCCTGGAGATTCACGCGCTGATATTAAAACGTGATATCAGAAAAGATAATTGGAGAAATGGGGGCCTTTCGACCCCGATTGGAGGAAAAGCATAAGACACATGCTTAGAAATGTATAGCTGTTCGAAGTATATAAAGTATCGGATATAGCATCCATCCAATAAAGGAGAAAAAGGAGGATTTTCCATCCAACCATCAAAAAACCTTCAAAAAAACGACTGCTGAGAAAAACTTGCCGCATCCCGCTGGAACATGTACAGATTCTGCATTTTGCTTATATAATAAAGAATAATAACGCTGGCTGGTAATTTATGAACTTCACACTTCTAGCGGTAATCCTCGTCTATTTCGCGATTGTGATAGGCGTTGGTTATTACTACTACAACAAATCGTCAAATCTCTCCGATTTCATTCTCGGAGGCCGTACACTCAACCCCTATGTGACGGCCCTTTCCGCGCAGGCATCGGATATGAGCAGCTGGCTCCTGATGGGTCTGCCCGGAGCTATTTTGATCGCAGGTCTCGGCGAGGTCTGGCTCGGGATCGGTCTCGGATTGGGTACATACGCCTCCTGGCTCCTGATCGCCAAAAGGCTCAGAGTATACACCGAGGTCTCCAAGGACTCTCTGACCCTTTCCACATTCTTCTCGAACCGTTTCCGCGACGAGAAAGGATACCTCAGAGATGTCAGTGCGATCATCATCCTTGTTTTCTTCACAATCTACGTCGCATCCGGTTTCGTCGGTGCAGGTAAAGTTTTCCACCTTGTCTTCGAGGATGTCAGCAGTAACATCGCGATCATCATCGCTGCAGTTGTCATTGTCGTCTACACCTTCCTCGGAGGATTCAAGGCCGTCTGCTGGACCGACTTCCTTCAGGGAATGCTTATGCTTGTCGCACTTGTGATCGTGCCCATCGCAGCTGTCTGCACCCTCGGCGGATGGGACGGCGTCACCAATATCTGGGACCACGTGACCTCGCTTGAGACATCCCACTTCACTGACCTTTTCTACGACGAAGGAAACAAGATCAAGTTCGTCACCATCATCTCCCTGCTCGCCTGGGGTCTGGGATACTTCGGTATGCCTCACGTCATCATCAGATATACTGCCATCAAACACCCCAATGACCTCAAGATCGCAAGACGCGTCGCCATGATATGGCTAGTCGTCTGCCTCGCCGCCACCTGCCTCGTGGGTCTTGTCGGAAGGGCGTGGATTGACGGGGGATCCGGCGAACTCATCGGAGGAGATCCGGAAACAATCTTCATTGCCATGGCAGGCGGTCTCTTCGCCACTGTCATCGCCGGTGTGATCTACTCTGCTATCCTCGCAGCTGTTATGAGCACCGCCGACTCCCAGCTTCTCGTCGCGTCTTCCGCTATCTCCAACGACCTTTACAAGAGGTTCGGCAAAGAGGGTAAAGAGCTCTCGGACAGTCAGCTCATCTGGCTCTCCAGAGGGGTTGTCGCCCTTATCGCAGTCATCGCAGGAGTTCTGGCACTCAGCGGAAACAACTCCATCATGGACCTTGTGTCCTATGCATGGGCAGGATTCGGTGCCGCCTTCGGACCGGTCGTCATCTGTGCCCTCTTCTACAAGAAGGCCAATGCCAAAGGTGCCCTCGCGGGTATGCTCGCTGGATTCTTCACTGTGATCCTCTGGAACACCTTCCTGATCTCTGGCGGTATCATCGGCGGAGGAAGCTTGTGCATCTTCGACACCGGCATCTACGAACTGATTCCCGGATTCATCCTCTGTCTCGCACTTATCATCATCGTCAGTCATCTGACCGGTGGCCCTGAGAAAGAGGTACTCGACGAATACGGAATCTATGAAGAAGAGATGAAAAAACTGGAAGAATGATTCCTTTCAACTAGGGGCTCCGGCCCCTGACAAAACCCTTTACAACTTTGTTTTTTTTCAGATCTGGGTCTTTGTGAAAATAAACCCATAGTATGTGATAAGGGTACTGAAACAGAATCATAAAGAACGATTCTGAAAGAAAGGGCCTTTGAGGCAAATGCCCCAAAGGCAACCCAAAAT
>CAVATL010000015.1:0-32084 GCA_963591575.1 Candidatus Methanomethylophilaceae archaeon | reverse complement strand
ATGAGCCTTGCCCAGTGGGTCGCAAGGGTGAACTGTACGGGTGCACCGCTCTCTTTCACACCGAGAGTCTCCCTGTAGATCTGGAGCTGCTCGTTTGCGAGAGGGGTGGAGATCGAGTCGCACACGTTGAGCCTGGAGAGAGGGCTGGCGCGGTAGAGACCGCTGTCAGGTCCATCCACAAGTCCCTTGTATCCGGGTTTCTTGAGGTAGGGGAACTTCTCAAAGCTCCAGGATTCTACTGCTTCTCCGATATGGTCGAGGTAGTCGTTTGCGTCGTAGCGGTCATACTCCTTTCCGGCCTGATCCTTCACGCGAACCTTACCGTCGTGGAACTCCAGCTGGTTCTTGTCGTTGACAAGTCCCATGTGGTAAGTCTCGTGGTAGTAGAGGTCTTTGTTGGTGATGATCTCGAGATATTCCTTGTTTGCAAGGACGACATCGTTGAAGATCTTCAGGGAGGTCTGGGCAAAGTCGACGAGTCCGTCGGCGTAGCCACGGATCTCGGCAGCCTCGCTCTCGCTGATGGCCTTGGTCACTCCGCCGGGAACTCCCATAACGGGGTGGGTTGCCTTTCCTCCGATGATCTCCTGGATCCTCTGAGCGTTGTGACGTGCGTTGAGCACTGCGGTTCCGGTCTCGAGACCGACTGCAGCGACGACTCCGAGGACGTTCCTCTGTGCAGCAGGTGCTGCAGGTCCGCACACAAAGTCACCGGCAGCAAGTGCGTAGAAGTGCGCAATGTGCGAGTGAACGAAGTGGGCGTGGTAGAAGGTGTCCCTGATGTGGAATGCAGCCTCAGTGGGCTTGGCATTGAAACATCCGTCGATTGCTTTGGTCGATGCAAGGTGGTGGGCACCGGGGCAGACACCGCAAAGCCTTGCGGTGATCTGGTTCAGCTCGGTTACTTTCCTTCCGATGCAGAATCTCTCGAATCCCCTTACTTCAGGGATCTGCCAGTATGCGTTAGATACATCTCCGTGCTCGTCGAGGAAGATCTCGATCTTTCCGTGTCCTTCGAGACGGGTGATAGGGTCGATGGTCACGCGGTTGCCGTTGACCTTCTGTTTCTCATCCCAAATAATAGGTCCTGCCATGTTTTTTCCTCCTTATGCTTTGTCTTCGACAACAGCCCTCTGAATGAGTGACTTTCCAAGGGTGTACGCGTAGAAGTACCCGAGGGGGTCTTTGATTGTCTCCATGATGTCAATGATCTTGTTCTCGTCCATGGTGGGGTCGTCATCAAGGACAGGGAACAGCGAGGCGATTGCAGTGAGCGCGGAGGCTCCGTGCTCCTGAACGAGCTTGGTAGGTCCGTAGCATCCGCGGCAGGGCTGACCGACGCGGGTACATTTGGCGTTGCATCCTCCGACGGTTGCGGGGCCGAGGCAAAGGATTCCCTGGTCCATGAGGCACTTGTCGGGGTCGACATTGACCTGGTAAGGCTCGTAGATCTTGGTGATCCTTGCGTACTCCTTGGTCCTGGGGCACTCGTCGCAGAGACACTTTTCAGTGACTCCGATCTCGGCTCCCTTCGGGGGCAGTGCGACTCCGTTGTACACGAAGTCGACAACGGCCTTCAGAAGGTGGGAGATAGACTCCTGCTGAGGCGGGCATCCGGGGATGTAGTAGTCCACATCAATGACTTCGTCAAGGGGCTTGACAGTGTCATAGACTACAGGCAGGGTGAGGTCTCCCTCTGCGACCTTGGTCACAGGGCTGGGAATGACCGCGCCGTTCGGGCAGTAGGTTGCCTGGAAGTCTGCGGAGGTGGGGGTCTTGGTGTAGACGTAATCGAGAACCTCTTTGGCTCCTCCCTTCACCAGGTTGGCGAGAGCGGGGGTTCCACCGAAGGCTGCACAGGATCCGTATGCGACGACAAGGACAGACTTCTGCCTGAGGAGTTTGACCATGTGTTCGTTCTCAGAGTTCCTGATGGCTCCGTTGATGAGGGAGACAGTGATGGCTCCGTCATCGAGAGCCTCGATGTCCTTCTCTTTTCCATCGACCGCGATAGGCCACATGACGATGTCAGCGAACTGAGCGATGGTCAGGACCCTCTCGTTGGTGTCGAGGATAGAGACGTCACATCCACCGCAGCCTGCGGCCCAGTAGATGGCGATCTTGATCTTTCCGGATGCCGGAGGTTCGGGAAGAACGGGTCCGAGATCCGCTGCGGGGAAGTAGCTGGGGCCGTTGCGGGCTGCAACAGGTGCTGCTGCCTCCTCTTTTACAGGTGCTGCTGCGGGAGCGGCTTTGGCGGCGGGGGCGTCTGCACCCTTGTTTGCCTTCTTCTTGAATCTGTCAAAGAATCCCATTTTCACTCCTCCTTGATTTTCTTGACCTCAGCATACGCGTTGGCGTTGCTGTACATTGCTTTCTCCTTCTCGGACCTGACAGGGGTAGGTCCGAGGGCCCTGATGACCTCAACGAAATCGGTGACGGTCTTCTGGAATTTCTCTCCTTCAGAGGCGGAGACCCACTGGAGAAGCAGCCTCTTGGGGTCGAATCCGTACTGCTCGAGGACAAGCCTGATCAGTGCGATCCTTCTCCTTGCCCTGTAGTTACCGCCGATGTAGTGGCAGTCTGCAGGGTGGCATCCGAGGACCATCACACCATCTGCTCCCTTGGCAAAGGCCCTGAGAACGAACTCAGGGTCGATCCTTGCAGAGCACATGGTCCTGATGATACGGAAGTTGGTGGGCATCTGACGCCTTCCGACTCCTGCGTTGTCGGCACCGGCGTATGAACACCAGTTGCAGCAGAAAGTCACGATGAGGGGTTCAAAGTTTTCGTCTGCCATTGTAATCACTCCTTCTCCATTACGGGGTCGAGCAGAGCATCGATCTCTGCGATAATCTGTTTGTTCCTGAATCCGCGCTGTTCCATAGCTCCAGAAGGACAAGCCGCGACACAGCATCCGCATCCCTTACAGAGACCGGGGTTGACAGAGGAAACGAGGTTTCCGTCAGGTCCGGTGATGATGGAGATTGCGTTGTATTCGCAGCATCCGACACAGGTTCCGCATCCGTTACAGCTGGTGGGGTTGGCGACGGAGGCAGTGATACCCTCGGAGATGAGGTGGTCCTTGGTGATGATGGTGAGCATCCTGGAGGCTGCTCCAGATCCCTGAGCGATACACTCGTCCATGAACTTGGGCCAGTGTGCGGTACCTGCAACGAAGACACCTTCGGTTGCGAAATCAACAGGCCTGAGTTTCTGGTGGGCCTCGAAGTAGAATCCGTCCTTGGAGAGGGGAACCTTGACCATGATGGCGAGCTTCTCCTTCTCTTCGCGCATGGGTGCGATACCGACAGACAGAGCGAGGGTGTCCACGGGGATCTTGACGTTCTCACCGAGGGTAGTGTCGAATGCCTCGACGAAGTTGCCGTCGTAGGCGGGGAGTTCAGAGTCATCTGCACGCCTGAGGAACTTGACTCCGAGCTTGCATGCCTCGTAGTAGAGGTCCTCGCGGAATCCGTAGGTCCTGATGTCCTTGTGGATGATGCTGACGGAAGCGGTGGGGTCGCGCATCTTGATCTCGATTGCTTCGCGGATGGCTCCGGCGCAGCAGACACGGGAACAGTAGCCGACCTGGTCGTTCCTGGAACCGACACACTGGATGAAGACGACGTTCTTGCCCTTGAAGTTGCCGGACATGATCTCTTTCTCGAGTTCGACGTAGGTCTTGACCTTGGGGTCGGATCCGTAGTTGTACTCGACAGGCTGGTACTGAGCGGCACCGACAGCGAACTCGACGGCTCCGACAGGGTACTCGGATCCATCCTCGAGCACGACACGGAAGTTTCCGACGTATCCGGGGATGTCCTTGATCTTGGCGTTCAGGTGAACGGTGATGAGCTTGTTGTCGTTGACCTTCTTGATGGTCTCTGCAAGGAAGTCCTGTACGGCCTTTCCGTCCTCTTTGTGGACGAAGTTGGTCGCGAATCCTCCCAGGTGGTCCTCCTTCTCGAAGATGTGGACGGGGATCTGCTGGGCGGCGACATCCAGAGCGGTGGTCATACCGGTGATACCTCCACCGATAACGGCTGCGGCCTGGGTGACGGGGATCTCTGCTCCCTCGAGAGGCTCGAGAAGGCATGCTTTGGCGATTGCCATCCTGACAAGGTCCTTTGCTTTGACAGTGGCTGCCTCGGGGGCGTGCATGTGGATCCAGGAGCACTGGTCACGGATGTTGGCCATGTTGTAGAGGTACATGTTGAGTCCTCCGTTCCTGCATGCTTCCCTGAAGAGGGGCTCGTGGGTCCTGGGGGTACAGGATGCAACGACGACCCTGTTGAGGTCGTACTCGCTGATGAACTGGGAGATCTCGTTGAGGGTGTCCTGTGCGCAGGCGTACTTGGTCTCTTTCGAGACGACAACGTAGGGCAGGGTCTTGGCGTACTCAGTGACCTCGGGGACATTGACGATACCACCGATGTTGATACCGCAGTGACATACCCAGACACCGACACGGGGCTCTTTTCCGGAGACGTCCTTCTCTGCGGGGTATACCTTGGGTTTGCAGGGTTCCCAGCTGGGGTCGTTGACGATGTTGGCACCGGCCTTGGCGGCTGCACCGGACGCTTCTGCGACGGAGGTCGGGATGTCCTTGGGTGCGGCGAATGCACCGGTGACGTAGATTCCGGGCCTGGTTGTCTCCAGAGGGCTGAAGACAGAGGTCTTGGCGAATCCGTACTGGTTGAGCTCGATTCCGAGGACCTTTGCGAACTCCTCTGCTCCCTCAGGGGCCTCGAGTCCGATCGAAAGGACGACAAGGTCGAAGGTCTTGGACAGAGCGTTGTTGTCCTTATCAGTATAGTTAACAATGACCTGTTTGGTCTCGGGGTCCTCTTCGAGGTTGGAGACACGCGCACCGCGGTGCATGTGGATACCGTACTCGGTCTCTCCCCTGATGATATATGCCTCGAACTCCTTTCCGTAGGACCTGATATCCATGAAGAAGATGTCCTCGTCGACGTCTCCGTGTTCCTTGGTGATCATGGCCTGCTTGGTGGCGTACATACAGCAGACGGAGGAGCAGTACTGCCTCCATTTCTTCTTGTGGGACCTGGAACCGCAGCACTGGATCCACGCAACGGACTTGGGTCCCCTGGTGTTCTCGTTGTGCTTGTCGGGGACTCCCCACTTGTCTTTGACGATGGTGGTGGGTACGGGGATGTGACCGTCGAACGGACCTGCTGCTCCCTCGAGCCTCTCGTATTCAAGAGCGGTCACGACGTTTGCGATCCTTCCGTAGCCGTACTCGGTTGCGTTCTTTGCGTCCCAGACGCTGAAACCGCAGGCCGCGATGACGGATCCGACCTCGATGGTCTCGATCTTGTCGACATCGTCGTAGTGGATGGCACCTTTTCCGCACTTCTTGGCGCAGACTCCGCACTTGTCGGAGAGGATTTTCTTACAAACGGTGGGGTCGATGAGTGCTTTCCTGGGGACAGCCTGTGCGTGGGGGATGTAGATGGCCCTCCTGGTGGTCAGTCCGTAGTTGAAAGCGTCAGGGATTCCCCTGGTGGGACATGCGTCGACACACTCACCGCAGGCGGTACAGGAGTCGACATCGACGTACCTGGCCTTCTTCCTGAGGGTGACAGTAAAGTTACCAGCCTCTCCATCGATCTTCTCGACCTCGGTGTAGGTCAGAAGGGTGATGTTGGGGTGTCCTGCTGCATCGGCCATTTTAGGCGAAAGGATACATGCGGAACAGTCGTTGGTAGGGAAAGTCTTGTCGAGCATACACATCGTTCCACCGATCGTGGGCAGTCTGTCCACGAGGTAGACATGGATGTTTCTGTCTGCAAGGTCCAGTGAAGCCTGGATACCGGCGATACCTCCGCCAATTACTAGTGCAGATTTTGTAGTCATTTCTTGCCTCCGTTCCCAATTGTTGGTTGGAATGTATTTTAGGATGGACGGACGTATTAAAACCCTTATCTAGATATTATTAAATACTATCTCAGATTTAATTGTAGAATTTCCCAAAACATCGATTTTCTCTTATGAACTATTTTTAGGGTTGACGAAAAATTTAATGGCCAGCATAGTAAAATTGATGTGAAAATCTGATTTAGTTTTTCTGCTAAAATAACCAGTTTTGTAGTAGAAAATTACGCATACGAATTAACTTAATCGTATGCATTTTAAATTTTCCTAAATTTTTACGATTTCACGAAAAAATAATAAAGTTTATATCTATCCTGTGGTCGAAATGGAAACGATCTACTTACTGGCACTTATCCTTTGGTTGGTTGTTATTGTAACCATTGCGATCGAAGGTTATTCCCACCGTTTCAGGACCTTCCTGAAGCCGAAAAAGGAAAATTCCAGCAGTTTTTGGAACCCGTTACCATATCCGGAGACGGGCGAGGACGAGGAGTTCTGCGGCCTCTGCCACGGCCGGATCGGCACCGAACCTCTGGCGATCTGCTCCTGCGGAAAGAAGTACCATCTGTCCTGCGTGGAGCTCTCGCCCTGCCCCATCTGCGGCAACGACGGGCCCCATATGCACCTCCGCCGCCCACTCATAATCTCCTGCCCCATATGCCTCAGGGCGGCCCCCGGCGGCCACTGCGAGCACTGCGGGATCGTCATCCCCCGCCAGGACGGATCGTTCAGGTGCAGCCACTGCGGGACGGTTGTGTTCTCGTCCGACCCGACCTGCCGTAAATGCGGCACAGGGTACGCCGCGAGGACCACTAAAGGTTATATGGACAAGGTCCGTTGAGTCGTCGATGACCGTGAAATCGGAACGCGGAAGGCGCAGGTACATCGCCTTCACCGCAGACCCGGAAATGACAAAGGAATCCGCCGTGCGCATCATACCCGGCGGGAAACGGTTCAACATCATACAGTGCGCCGAAGGGATGGCGGTCGTAAGATGCGCCCCCGAGGAGATCGATGAATGCATCTCCGCATTCAGACAGGTGGACCCGACCTGCGAGGCCCTTACGGTGTCTGGCACATTGAGGACGCTCCGTGACAGGTACCCGCTTCTGAAAAGAACAGCACCCCCCAAACCCCGCAAGTCCCCCGCACCGAAGAAGTGACCTTCCGCACCCTTGACAATACGAGGGACCGCTTTTGACGGCCGATAGTTCCCACTAAGTAATTATAGGGTTGAGTTATCCTCTCCTTCGAGGTATATATCATGCAACCAGGACAAATGGCATATGATCGGGGAATCACAGTCTTCTCCCCCGACGGAAGGCTATTTCAAGTCGAATACGCCCGTGAGGCCGTCAAGAAAGGCTCGACGACCATCGGGATCAAATTCAAGGACGGAGTGCTCCTCATCGTCGATAAGAGAGTCTCCAGCAAACTCGTCGAGAGGTCCATTGAAAAGATCTACGACATCGACGAGTACATCGGATGTGCCAGTTCCGGACTTGCCGCCGACGCCAGGATCCTTGTTGATGATGCCAGGAAAGAGGCTCAGATCCACAAGGTCAACTACGGTGAGAACATCGCCGTCGAGATGCTCGCCAAGAAGGTCTGCGACTATGAGCAGAACTTCACCCAGTACGGAGGGGCCCGTCCCTTCGGAACCTCCCTGCTCATCGCAGGAACCGACGACATCGGAGTACACCTCTTCGAGACCGATCCCTCGGGAACACTTGTGGCATACAAGGCCGACTGCATCGGAAGTGGACGTGCCGTCGTGATGGACGCCCTCGAAAAGGATTACAAGGACAATATGACCTACGATGCCGCTCTCACCCTCGGACTCAATGTCCTCGCAGCGGCCATCGAAGAGACCCCCAAAGCGGAATCCGTCGAGGTCGGCGTCGTCCGCGTCAACGCTAAATTCAAACGTCTCTCCGACGAAGAAAAGGAAAAGGCCATCGCCAAACTGGCGAAGAAGACCAAATCCCCCTCTAAGAAGAAAGAGACCGAAGCCTGAAGGCGGTTACGTTGGTAGAGCTTGAAGACGCCATCGTCGCCAGACTCGAAAGCCACGGCGAGAGGTTCGAGATCCTTCTCGACCCCGCCGCCATGGACGAAATGAGGAAAGGCAACAAGGTGGACCTGAGTAAATATCTCGCCGTGGAGGACGTGTTCAAAGATGCCCGCAAGGGCACCCGTCCCGCGGACGAGAAGATCAAAGAGGTGTTCGGAACAGAGGACATCATCGAGATCGCCGAGCACATTATCGAAAAAGGCGAGGTCCAGATGACCGCTGAACAGCGGAAGGAACTCCTCGATATGAAAAGGAAACAGATCGTCGCGTATATAGCCGCCAACGCCATCAACCCGCAGACCAAACTGCCCCACCCACCGCTCAGGATCGAGCTGGCACTGGAGGAGGGCAAATACCACGTGGATCTCAAACACTCCTTCGACAGGCAGGTCGAGGAGGCCATGAAGGTCCTCCGTCCGATGCTCCCGATCCGCTTCGAAAAGAGCCGTCTCGCAGTCAAACTGAAAGGCGAGGACTACGGCAGATGTTTCGATGACCTTGTCAAATTCGGTGTCGTCGAGAAGGAGGAATGGACCGCGGACGGATCGTGGATCGGACTCATCGAGGTCCCCGCAGGACTGGTCCCGGAACTTCAGGAAAAACTGAGAAACAAGACGAAAGGCACCGCCTCCGTCAAACTGCTGAATTCATGACATTCAAGAGTGATAAAATGGAAAAAAGAAGTGCCAGAAGGACTCGCGAGATCGTTGTCCCCGGCGAAGTGCTCGCTAACGTCGGCGAGTACAAGGTCGGCGCCAACGCCTACGAACTGGACGGCAAAATTCGTGCCAACGTTACCGGCATGAAGACATACAACGGCGACGCGGTCGGAGTCATGGTGATGGAGGGTTTCTATATGCCCGTCACCGGAGATTCCGTCATCGGAGTCATAACCGACATCGGACCCTCCAACTGGATGGTCGACATCAACGCACCCTACCCCGCCCCCCTGCACGTGAGCGAGGTCCCGTGGAAGGTCGAGTTCGGAGACACCTCGAGATTCCTCACCGTCGGGGACGTGGTCCTCCTCAAGATCCTGCTCGTAGATGAGAGCAAGAAGATCCAGGTGACCATGAAGGACGCCGGCCTCAGGAAGATCGAGGGCGGACAGCTTATCGAGATCAACTACTCCAAGATCCCCCGCGTCATCGGCAAGAGCGGATCGATGATCCAGATGCTCAAGAACATGACCGACTGCCGTATCTTCGTCGGTCAGAACGGACGCGTATGGATCGACGGAGACGAAGAGAACGTAGAGGTTGCCGCACAGGCGATCAGAATAATCGACAAAGAGTCCCGGTCCATCAACCTCACGGACCGGGTCAGGGAGTTCATCGAAGAAAAACTCCCGCAGTCCGAAGAGGACTATGAGGAGGATTCCGAATGAGCGGACACACAGATATGGTATTGGTTAACGAAGAAGGCATCAGGATCGACGGTCGTAAGATCACCGAGAAAAGACCCATCAAGATCGAAGCGGGCGTTCTCAAGAACGCCGACGGTTCCTGCTACCTCGAGATCGGAAAGAACAAGGTCCTCTGCGCCGTGTACGGCCCCAGGGAATGCCGCCCCAGGCACCTTCAGGATCCTACCAAGGCCATCATCCAGTGCAAATACAACATGGAGTCCTACTCCGTGACCGACAGGAAGAGGCCCGGAACCGACAGAAGGTCCGTCGAGATCTCCAAGCTCATCTCCGAGGCCCTGGAGTCCGTCGTACAGACCGAACTCTACCCCCGTGCCTCCATCGATGTGTACATCGAGATCCTCCAGGCCAACGCAGGTACCAGGTGCGCAGGACTCACCGCCGCATCCGTCGCCATCGCCGACGCAGGCATCCCCATGAGGGACCTCGTCCCCGCCATCGCCTGCGGAAAAGCTGACGGAAACGTCCTTCTCGACCTCAACAAGGAAGAGGACAACTTCGGTCAGGCGGATGTCCCGCTCGCCATCGTCCCCTCCACCGACGAGATCGTCCTCCTTCAGATGGACGGAAACATGACCCGTGAAGAACTCGACCATGGGCTGGACATGGCGTTCCAGGCCGCCCATGAGGTCTACGACATCCAGAGGGACGCCCTTAAGAGGCGCTACTCCAAGATCTCCAAAGAGGAAGGTGATTCCGGTGAGTAATTACGTAATATCCCAGATCAGAAGAGACCACCTCATGAACCTCCTCGCGGAGGGCAGGAGGGAGGACGGAAGGCAGCTCGACGACATCCGTTCTATTAAAGTTGAAACAGGCATCATCGAGTCCGCAGAGGGTTCCGCCAAGGTCAGCCTCGGAAACACCACTGTCATGGCAGGTATCAAGGTCATCCCCGGAGCACCTTACATGGACGCTCCCGGAGACGGTGTCATCACCACTGGTGCAGAGCTCATCCCTCTCGCACACTCCACCTTCGAGCCCGGACCTCCCAGCGAGGACGCCATCGAGCTCGCCCGTGTCGTCGACCGCGGTATCCGTGAGTCCGGCATGATCGATGTCAAGAAACTTTGCATCAAAGAAGGAGAGCAGATCTGGATGGTCTTCATCGACATCTACGCCCTCGACTTCGACGGAAACCTGTTCGACGCATGCAACCTCGCTGCGGTATGTGCCCTCAAGAGCGCGATCGTACCCTGGAAACAGTACGGATTCGGCGAAGAGGACCTTCCCATGCCGGTCACCTGTCTGCCTATTTCCGTCACCGAATGCAAAATAGGTAATGATTTAATAGTAGACCCTAATTTCGACGAAGAGGCCATATCTGCGGCCCGTCTTACGGTCACGACCGACGACAATGGCAACTTCAGAGCCATGCAGAAAGGCGGAAAGGGTTCGATAACCCGCAGCGACCTGTCACTGTGTCTCGACAGGTCCGTCGCAATTGGCAAACAGATAAGGAAAATCATCGGGTGATTCAAATGTCCAAGAGAACAGAAAAAGCAGGAACAGCGGGCAGATTCGGAGCAAGGTACGGAGTCGTTGTACGTAACAGGGTCAAGGCCATCGAGGCCCACCAGAAAGCCAAACACGAGTGCCCCGAGTGCCACCACCAGACCGTCAAGAGGGTCTCTGCAGGTATCTGGCAGTGCAGCCGCTGCGGCAACAAATTTGCTGCGGCTGCATACAGCCCCAAGATCAAGAGAGCAGAGGACATGACCACCTCTGTCTCCGAGCAGCAGGCCTAAGGCGGTTGCAATGGCAGATTACAGATGCGCCAACTGTGGCGAGCCCATCAAGAATGAATACACCGACAAGGCGCACCAGTGCGACAAATGCGGGTCCTGGATCTTTGTAAAAGAAAGACCCAACAACAAGAAGACCCTCAAGTCGGACTGAACATGCCGACGGCCGTTCTTACAATAGACGGGCCCGGTGCGGCCAACACGGTCTCCGCTGTGAGACCTGAGACCCGCCGGGACCTCCTTAGGACCCATACGGAGATCCGTATGGAAGGAGAAAGGGCGGTACTTTCTATTGAAGCGGCGGATACCTCTGCAATGAGGGCCGCCCTCAATTCATTCCTTGAATGTGTTAGGATCACTGAAGACATCGAGAAAATCACGAAGGGAACAGAATGAACGGAATGAGCCCCCAACTCCAGAACCAGATCGCCCAATATCAACAGACCCAGCAGCAGCTTCAGACCGTCACCTCACAGAAGCTGCAGATGCAATCCCAGCTCAAAGAGATGCAGAGGACCCTTGAGGAACTCGGCAAAGCGACCGGGGACGTTTACAAGACCGCAGGATCCCTCCTCATCAAGGTCGACGACAAGGACGCACTCAAAGCAGACCTTGAAGAGACCGTGGAGACCCTCGAGATCAGGATCAAAGGTCTCGAGAGACAGGAAACTGCACTTCAGAACAATTTCCAGACTCTTCAGAACGCCATCAACAGCGCCATGGGAAAAGCAGCCCCCAAGGCACAGGATGACGAAGAAGAGTGAAACTACAGGCCCCGTGAAAGGGGCCGATTATTTTCTATATCAACTATAAGATACGTTGTCGATGACAGAGGCATTGGTGGTCAGAGATGTCCACAAGTTCTACGGCGACAGCGAAGCTGTAAAAGGTATATCCTTCGACATCAAAGAGGGTGAGATATTCGGTCTGATCGGTCCGAACGGAGCCGGCAAAACGACCACATTAAGGATGATCTGCACATTGTTGCAGCCGTCGTCTGGCACTATCACAATATGCGGCCACGATGTGGTCACGGAATCGGGTGAGGTAAGGTCTTCGATCAGCTATCTTCCCGAAGATGCGGGAGCCTACAAGGACCTCACAGGAAGGGCATACCTGAAGTTCATGGCGTCCTTCTTCGCCGACGGAGAGAAATGCACCGAAATGGTCAATAAAGCTATAGAAATGTCCAAACTCGGCGACCGTATCGATTCCAAGATCAGCACATATAGTAAGGGTATGTCGAGGAGACTTCTCATCGCCCGTGCGATCATGAGCAGTCCCAGACTTGCGGTCATGGACGAGATCACCTCAGGACTCGATGTGGTCAACGCATTCGAGATCCGCGAACTTGTACGCAGTCTAGCAAAGGACGGTGTCACGGTTTTGATCTCCTCGCACAACATGTTCGAAGTCGAAAGCCTCTGCGACAGGGTCGCCATGATCAACCACGGCACCATCATCCTCAGCGGTACCCCTGCCGAACTCAAGGAACAGTACAGTGCGGCAAACCTTGAAGAGGTCTTCGTCAGGGCGGTGAAAGAATGAACCATCTCTTGAACATCACCAAGAAGGAGCTGAGAGAACTTCTCACTCCTGGGACTATCGTCTCCATCCTTGTGGTCGTCGTTATGTTCTCTGCTTTGGGAAGTGCTATGAGCGGCGAATCCGAGAAAATGACCGCACCTCAGCATATGGGTGTCGTCTACGGTGACGGCACTCAGAACTACGACGCAGACTTCTACACTTACACTGACAAAGGTACGGAAGTGAAACTGTCGGTCCGCAACCTCGTCGTCAATGCGTATCACAGTACATTCGATACAGACGATTACGCTGAATATATCCACTATTTCAATGCCTCTTACGGTGATTCCGAAGCTATAGCGAAAGAAATGGCGGATAACGACTGCAGCTTCGTCATATCCATCCCAGGCGACTTCACGAACAGATTCAATACAAAGACCCAGACCACTATTTCCACATACTACTCCTATACCAACGGAGGCATCATGGGAACGGTCACCAGCACACAGGGAACGGTCGTCGTCAATTCAATGAGCACTCTCCTCACCTATGCGCTCACCTGCAGTTCCACCACCGATCCCGTCTTCGCCCTCAACCCTCTGAAGACCGGAACATACACCACCATCAACGGAACCGTCTACGAAGGCGTCTCCCCCTCGCAGATCTATAACTCCCTCAGCGGACAGAACCTCATCATCCCGATCATCATGATGATCATCATTATCATGGTCGGAAGCGTCGTCATCTCCTCTATGGGAAGCGAAAAGGAGAACAAAACCCTGGAAACCCTGCTCACCATGCCTATCAAGAGGACCACCATCGTCATCGGAAAGATCCTCGCGGCCACAATCATGGGCCTGGTCTACGGAGTCTGTTATCTCGCGGGAATGATGATCTATTCCAACGGAATGATGAGCGGAATAAGCGGCGGTTCGGTCAATCTGGCGGATTACGGTCTCGCCATGAGCGCGGTCGACTGGCTCATTCTCCTTGTGATCCTGTTCCTGTCGATCTTCAGTGCTCTGGGCATATGCATGATCCTCGGTGCCTTCACCAAGAACTACAAGATGGCACAGACGATGACCCTGCCCATCAGCGGACTCGCCATCATCCCCATGTTCGTGTTCATGTTCGCCTCCTGGGACACTCTCCCCGGGATCGCACAGGCGCTCATGTTCCTGATCCCCTTCAGCCACCCTATGATGGGAATGGACAACCTCCTGTTCGGCAACACGACACTGATCCTCGCAGGTATCGCATACCTGGCGGTATTCGATATCATCATGATCCTCATCACCGTGAAGATCTACAACTCCGACATCCTCATCACCGGACTCGGACAGAACCCCACCGTCGTCAAATTAAAGAAGATGTTCAAGGTCAAGGAGAAAGAACATGCAGATAACTGATATCATCAAACGCCTGGAAGGCAAGAAGAAGGTCATCCTGACCCACGGTAACTCCGACCTCGACGCCATCGGTTCCGCATACGGAATCATGGCATCCTTCGGACCTGCGGACATCTACGCCCCCGCCGGAATCGACCGCGTGTCGAGGATCGTCCTCGACAAATTGGGAATAAACGTTCTTGAGGAAGCAAACATCAGCGACTACGAACTCGTGGTCGTCGTGGACAGTTCCTCCCCGGACCAGCTGCAGAACGAAGACCTCGTGGTCCCCCAGGGAAGCCTCGTCATAGACCACCATGCACCTACCGGCAGATGGGAGGGGATGGACTTCTTCTGCGATCCAACCCGTACCTCCTGTTGCGAGATCGTGAAGGACATCATCGACACTGCCGGGATCCCCATCGAACGCACCACCGGACTGATGCTGCTCGGCGGAATGCTCACCGACAGCGGTCATTTCCAATATGCCGATTACCGCGCACTGAGGGCCTTTGCCGACATACTTGAAAAGTGCCAGATACCTATGGATGAGGCACTTTCGCTTGTCAAGGCACCTGTGAACATGTCTGAAAAAATGGCAGCTCTCAAAGCTATCGGACGCTCCAAGTTCGAACGTGTCGGAGACATGATCGTCGCCGTATCATTCAGCAGCAGTTTCGAGGCCGCATCCTGCCGTGCATTGATGGCCGCAGGAGCGGATGTAGTCTTCGTCGGATCCCAGAGAGAAGATGAATTCCGCGTAAGTGCCAGAGCCACTCAGGATATAGTCAGAAAGGGTGTGAAGCTCGACGTCATCATGGGTCAGCTGAGCCACGAGACACTCACCGACGGCGGAGGCCACGGAGGCGCCGCAGGCATCACCGGAACAGGCGATGCGGAGGCCATGGTCCACATGTGCATGATGAAGACCATGGACGAATTCAGAAACATCAAGAAAAAAATGGAAGCCGAGCAGAACTCGACCGAAAGAACTTAAACAATTTACACCTGCTTTGAACAGTCCCAGACTGCTCAAAGCAGGGTTTTTCTCAGCGGAGTTTTCCGAGAGATTTGAGAATTTCCTGAACTTTCTCGTAATTCTCGGGGTGGGCGGAGAAGTACTCTCCGACAGGTGCGAGGACCTTGTTGATTCCGTCCACGATACCTGCTTTGAGATCCACAGGACTCAGGCTTCCGGAAAAGTAAGCTTCGGTAAGAGCCTCGTAGCTCTCGTAAGAGACGTTTCCGCCGTACTTCTCGGGACGCTCTATGTCGATCCTTCCGAGCCTGGGGAAAATAATGTACTTCGCCATCATCAGGATGGGGTTGGTGCCCTCATTCTCCTTCTCTGGGGGACAATAAGCTTTCTTGATCTTCTGTTTGACAGAATCGGGAGTGTCATGGATGTTGATGCTGCTGGTGGGGTCGCTCTTCGACATCTTCAGGTCGATCATGGCCGCGGACTGGTCGTCCATGGATTTGGCGGCATCCTTGACGGAGACATCTTTGGCACCGTCGCCGTTCATCCTCGCTCCGCCTTTGAGTCCAGGGAGGAGAGGTGTGTGAAGTGCAACAGGTTTCTTCCATCCGAACCTGTCCGCGACCTCGCGGGCGAGCATGTGCACCCTTCTCTGGTCGATACCTGCGTAGGCGAGGTCGACTCCGAGGTGGAACATATCGACGCACTGCATCAGGGGGTAGATGATCTTGGAAGAGTCGAGATCGGCCTCGTCCTCTTTCCTTCCCATGATGGTCATGGTCCTCTTGATCCTGGAAAGAGAGGTGACCTTTCCGACCTTGAGGATATCCTCCCAGTAGGTGAGGTCGTTGACGACGTCCTGCGCATATCTGAACTCGACCTTGTCCCGGGGGACACCGAGTGCCACGAAACAGTCCTCCATGTACCTGGCGACCGCACGGATGTTCTCCAGATCTCCGCCGACCTTGTCGTTGATCGCGGCGTGCCAGTCGGCCCAGAGGATGATGACCTTGAAACCTGCGTCACAGAGGTCCTTTATCTTGGAGGTGACGAGGGCCCAGCCCATGTGGACTATTCCAGAGGGTTCGAATCCGATATATGCCAGAGGTTCGTCCTTCGTCTCCAGGATGTTGCGGAGTTCATCCTCTGTGATGACCTCCATCGCGTTCCTCGTTACCAATGCGAGCCTTTCTTCAACCGACATATTATTTGTAGCCATCTTATCGACAACCGAATTAGGCAAGGGTAGGTTCAGCATATATAAAATACGCAATGGGAGAGGGTCTGGGACATAGGCACATCCTGTTTTCGGAAAACCCACGCAAAATGGCTTAAACGACATGTATAATGGATGACTATGCATGATATGCTGACGGAGAGTCTGAAGGCAAGCCCTGTCGTTATGAAGAACGGTTATCCCTACTTCATCCACCCGCTCACCGACGGTGTCCCCGCCATGGACCCGAATGTGCTCCGGGAAGTCGTCGATTGGATGAAGGATGCAGGGGATTTCGACTGTGACATCATCCTCGCTCCGGAGAGCATGGGCATCCCCCTCGCAGTACCGCTTTCACTCGATCTGGGTATTCCGTACAGTGTCGTCAGGAAAAAGATGTACGGACTTCCCGGAGAAGTGGTATTCGAACAAAAGACCGGATATTCCGACTGTTTCATGACCGTGAACGGAGTCAGGAAAGGCGACAGGGTCGTCATCGTCGATGATGTTATCAGCACCGGTGGTACCATGACCGCATTGATCCGCACACTCCGCGAAAACATCGGCGCGATCATTACCGATGTCCTGGTGCCGATTAACAAGAACCGCGGCAAAGATATTGTCAAAAAGAACACCGGGATCGAGGTCAAGACCATGGTGGAGGTTTCCATGGTCGACGGAAGGATCGAGTGCAAAACCTGCTAACTGTACGGCCCCTCTTCTTAATCGGTGCTCGGACTCGTTATCGTTATGGGTCCTGAGATAATCCTTTTGGCAGTTATTGCAGGCACGATCGGTGCGGCCATAGGCACGTTCACCGGTCTTGTCCCGGGCATCCACGTCAACACTGCCGCCACCATCCTCCTCGGGGCCTATCCTTTCATGGAGAGCCTGATATCTGGGTATGTGGACCCCGTCTGGGCCCCGGTGCTCATCTCCTGCTGTATAATGTCCACCTCCGCCGTCCACTCGTTCGTGGATTTCGTTCCGTCGGTGTTCATAGGTGTGCCCGATCCGGACGATACGCTATCCGTCCTTCCCGGACACAGACTGATGATGGAGGGAAGAGGAATGGTGGCCGTAAGGGCCGCGGCAATCGGGAGCGTCATCGGTTCGGTGAGCGCCCTGGCACTTTCAATCCCGTTGCAGTGGGTCCTGCTTCAGGGTGCGATCGACTACATCGACTACTTCACGACCGGGATCATCTGCCTCACGATCGCGATAATCATCTACAACTCCTCGAACAGAGTAGCAACAGTAGCATTGTTCATTGTCTCGGGGATCTTCGGATACATCGTTCAGGCGGATGTCATCCCCATCTACGGCATCATCGACGGAGGCACGATGCTGTTCCCTCTGCTGACCGGACTGTTCGGTATCCCTCCGCTGCTCGAAAGAGCGGCAAGTGCCAGATACAGAAAACAGAGGGATGACGGCCGGGATCCCGTAGGTCCCACACCGGGTTTCATGGGAGTGATAGCAGGTCTGATAGCAGGCTGGTTTCCTGGAGTCACAGCAACCGCCGGCGCGACATTGATGTCCGCCTTCGTGAAAGAACGCGACCCGGCAAGGTTCATCTCCATGACCGCCAGCATCGGGACCGTGACGTCGGTGTTCTCCATCCTCACCCTTTCGGTATCGGGGAGCGGAAGATCCGGTACGACCATGGTCATCAAACAGATCATCGGAGACTCCCTCGACGGCTTCTGTTCGGGACCGTTTCTTCTCATTCTTTTCAGTATCGCCATCGCCTCGGTGTTCGGATATGCAGCCACCATCGGGTGCGGAAAATTCATGTCCCAGATATGCGAAAGAATACCTGCGGACCTGCTCAACAACGCCGTTCTGATCCTTATCACAGTATTGGTCGTTTTGACCGTGGGGCCATTCGGACTTCCCGTTCTGATCCTCGCTGCTATCGTCGGATCCATACCTCCATATATAGGGATCGGAAGGGTCTGTCTGATAGGCTGTCTGATGCTTCCGGTGCTGCTGTCATAAAAAAGGTTCTAAAAAACGAACTTTTTATATCGGGGAGCACAGTACGCTCAGTATGGTCGAACTGCTAGACCGGAAACATACCTCATTGATGCTTGCTGTGGTGTTCTTCGCCACATTCATGGATGGTCTGGACGGAAGTATCGTCAACGTTGCTTTGCCAAACATAGGAAGCGATTTCGGCGTTGATACCGGAACTGTCTCCTGGGTATCCATAACATATATGATGGTTCTCGCCGGAACCCTGGTGGCGTTCGCCAAGGTCGCCACGGACATAGGCGTCAAGAAGATCATGATCTACGGACTTGCCATCTTTACGGCAGGTTCTTTGATCTGTGGCATTTCGACATCATTCATCATGTTGATCGCAGCAAGAGCGGTCCAGGCCGTCGGTGCGGCGATGATGGCCGCCACCGGCCCCATGTGCTGTGTCAGACACCTGCCACCTGCCAAACTGGCGTTCGGTCTTTCCATAGTCACGATCGGTGCATCGGTCGGATTCGCCATGGGTCCCGCGGTCGGCGGAGCCATTGTGGAATTCGTCACCTGGCACTGGATCTTCCTGATCAACATCCCTCTGGGACTCATCGCCATACCTCTGATGATCAAGGCCATTCCCAAAGGTACCGAAGAACGGAAACCCTTCCGTCTTGACTGCCTCGGGACCATTCTGCTCCTGGTCTCGATCATGCTCATCACCTTCGCCATAGAGACCCTGTCCCACTCGGATATGAGGCTTATCTCTATCACCGCAATGATCATCGGAATCATTCTTCTGGCACTCTTCGTGGTGACGGAAAGGAGGGCCGAAGATCCTCTGCTCGAACTCTCTCTTTTCAGACGCTGGGACTTTGTGTCGATCTTCCTGTGCCTGATGATGATCAACATGGTCTTCATGGGCATTATGTACCTCATTCCGTTCTACGGCAAGACCTGTCTCCATCTGAGTTCTCTGGTGACCGGCATATTCCTGCTGATCTCGGCCATGGTGACGGCCATATTCGGAATGCCGGTGGCGAAACTGTCCGACCGCAAAGGGCGGAAACCGTTCTGTATCGCAGCAGGCGTGTTGGCCGCGGCATCATTCTCGATGTACATCTTCTTCTCGAAGGATATGCCGTTACCGCTACTGTTCTTCTGCATGGTCCTCATGGGCCTTTCATGGGCATGTGTGGGCGGACCGATGGCATCCCGCCTGGTGGAACATGCAGGCGACCAGTCCGCAATGGCATCCTCTCTGACAAACGAGGCATATTACGTCGGAGGAGCGATAGGTACCGCCCTGGTGGCCATGATATTCACGCTCTCTTCCGGAACGGACGGCGTGAACATCGACGAACTGACCGAGACAGCATTCCTCAACGGATACGTCGCGACAGCAATAGTGGTCACCGCCATCTCGATCCTGATAGCGGTGCTGTCCTTCGTGGTGAAGGACAAAAAGGTTTGAAAAGTTCACTCGAGCTTCGAATTGGCCTTGGCCATGAACTTGTCGGAATGAACGGTGAACCTCTCATGGAAACCCGATCCGACCTCTCCGAACCTGTCGGTGACGGTGACCTTGAACCTGGTACGGGCACGGTCCACTTCGACGACCTCCACCTTGCAGGTGACCTCGGTACCGACAGGGGATGCGGAGGTGTGTTTCACATCCACCAGGGTACCGACGGTGGTATCCCCCTCAGGAAGGAGGGGTGCGAGGGCGGCGGACGCCGTCTCCTCGATGAGAAGGATCATCTTGGGGGTGGCGAGGACAGGGAGGGTTCCGCTGCCCCATGCGGATGCCGTGTCTTCTGCGGTTACGAATAACTTCTTTTCACCGGTGATTCCGACTGTTATCATCAAATGCCGATTAAAGGCTGCAGTATTTATACTTGGTCGGGTCCGTCAGGTGGGTTCCGCAAAAAATCGAACTCATTCCGTATACGTTTTATTAGGAAAAGCATATACAGTCCCTGGATGGGACCATGAGTTTGGAGAACGAACTGTTCAACGAATTGTACATACTGAGAGAGAACCTGAGGAAACAACACCTTCAGTCGAACGGGAGCGAACCCAGGATCTGCGGCGACGAGGCTTTGCACGAGATGGCGAAGCACATCCCGACAAAGCTCGAGGACTTCACCGCCATTGAAGGAATCGGTACAAGATTCGTGGAACAGTATGGGGATGCATTCCTTTCCGTCACCAAGAAATATGCGGTGACCGCCGCCAAAGGGTCCACCATGGACCGCCGTCTGGCACAGACCCTCAGGGAACTCCAGAAGAAACTGGTCAACATCAGCAAGGGGAACCGCCTGCTCTATCTTCCCAAGACAGGTTCCAAAACATCATTCGACCCCATGCTCACATCACGCGGAAACGACATCCTGGGTCTTTTGTTCGGATCGAAAAGGGTGGTCACCATCTGCGACTCCTCCAGGTCCAAAGAGGAGGAGAAATACTTCAAACGCGTCAATGAGATCATCAGGGAAGTGAACCGCGACCAGAGGGAGAAGGGTTCCTTCGACCTCTACATCGCATACCCCTTCGTGGAAGGTAAGCTCTCCGGCGAGGAGGATTTCCCCATCCGCGCACCCCTGGCACTGTTCCCCATCACGATGGAGAAGGACGGCACCGCCATCAAGGTGAAGATGGACGACGACAGGGACCCGGTGTACAACAACACCCTTGTCCTCGCATCCATGAAGTTCGACGGAAAGAACCGTCCCCTCCCCGACAATGTCATTGAGACGTATGACGAAAGGAACTTCCTTTCCGACACCCTTCTCTTCTACGAAGACCAGGGCCTCACGCTCGTTCCGCCTCAGAAGAAGGCCCTCGTGCCCTTCACCGAATACCGCGCGAACGAGTTTCCCCGCTATCATCCCGGCGAACTCAACGTCGTATGCAACGTCCTCATCGGCAAATTCCCTTCATATTCCAGTTTCATCCAGAGGGATTTCGACACCCTCCTTTCGAAGAAGGAGATCAACAGCACCCTCACTGATCTCATCAAAGATCTGAACAAGGAGGACTTCTACTCCGAAGGCCCCCTTCCCTTATCCGATGAAGAGATCAAGAACAGGGGGATGGAAGCTTCCGAAAAGGATCTGTTCTACATCAATTCCCTGAACAGCGCTCAGGAGAACATCCTCACCGCCGTGGAGAAGAAGGACGAGATCGTCGTCCAGGGGCCTCCCGGAACCGGAAAGTCCCAGGTCATCACAGGACTCATCTCTGCCGCCGTCGCAAAGGGAAAGACAGTGCTCATGGTCTCCGAGAAGAAGACCGCACTCGATGTCGTATATTCCAGATTGGGCACCCTTTCGAAATACTGCATGCAGATCGACGACACCGCCGACAAGGAATCATTCTACCGGCAGATGGCGACCATCCTCAGCATCCAACCCGTGACCGGCGCCCCCGATCTCGGACCCGTTTCCGATTCCATCGACAACGAAGTGGGAAAACTATCCCGCATCGCGACCGAGATCTACGGCAAAGGGGAGTTCGGACTTCCGGTCTGCGACCTCTACGCCATGGACAGATGGCTTGACGTGAACGACAAAGGCCAATATGAAACATACAAGGTCTACAAGACCGACGTGGCCCCCACCCTCACCAACCTCGATTACGATACCGTAAAGGCGTTGCACACCAAGTTCTCCAGCCCCACCCTGGTCAACAACATCACCGATTACATGAACGTCCTGGAACGTTCCCCGTGGATGGCCTTCATGAAATCGGACCTCGGAAGCTATGAGATCAGCGAGATGAAGGCCGACCTGGAGCGTCTGAACGCAGAAGTGGACGACCTCAACAGGAAAGGATTCCTCGCGAGACTGTTCTCCAAGGGAAAAGTGACCCGCGACGCCACCGATCTTGCGAACAAATACTTCACCAATTACAGCAACAAGACCATCGAGGACATCAAGAACAATCCGAAGTCCCTGATGGAGACCGTGGACGATTACGATGTGTTCTCCGCCAGGTCCACAGTCTACCGCAACCTCTCCGGGATCGAGAAGGACTACAGCAAGAGCATGCTCGCGGTCAGCAAAGAGCTCAAAAGCAGTGCGATGACCACCAACGACGAGATCTACCGCTTCATCCTCAACGACCATCTCCAGAGGTTTGATGCCTCGCACAAGGACATCCTCCAGGAACTGCAGGACTTCGACAGCATCGTGGCCGAGATCGACCGCAATGTGGAAGCGAAACGTGCAATGACCAAGAAACTCTTAGAGAGCATCCTCAGCAACGACCTGCGCAACATCACCGAGTCAAAGAGACGTGGCGACATCATGAGGATAGTCGACAACAAGAGGAAATGGAGTCTCAACAAGTTCATCAAACGTTACGATTACGAACTCTTCAAAGGTATCCGCATCTGGCTCCTCACTCCCGAAGTGGTATCCGATATCATACCTATGGAGATGGGTCTGTTCGATCTCCTGATCTTCGACGAGGCGTCGCAGATGTACGTGGAGAGGGGTGTCCCCTCCATCTTCCGGGCGAAGAAGGTCGTTGTCGCCGGAGACCATAAACAGCTCAGGCCGTCCAACCTCGGAAGCGGAAGGATCACCTATGAAGAGGATGAAGATGACATCGACGATGCTGTCAACGGTGCCCTCGAGGAGGAAAGTTTACTAGATCTGGCACGTTCGAGGTATGACAGCATCCTCTTGAACTTCCACTACCGTTCGAGGTATGAGGAACTCATCGCATTCTCCAACTACGCGTTCTACGGAGGGAAACTGTTCGTCTCCCCCAACATCGTCCAGCCGGAGAGGCCTCCGATCGAGGTCATCAAAGTGGACGGACAGTGGATCAACAGGCACAACGAGGCCGAGGCAGACCGTGTCGTCGAGCTGCTGCGTGATTTCTTCCGCACCCGTCAGAACCGCGAGACCGTCGGTATCATCACATTCAACGTGGCCCAAAGAGACCTGATCAATGATAGGATCGATGACTATGCCGCAACAGACCCAGCGTTCGCGGTTGCGGTCGCCGAGGAATCCAAACGTTTCGACAACGGAGAGGATGTGGGCCTGTTCGTCAAGAACATCGAATCCGTTCAGGGAGATGAACGTGATGTCATCATATTCTCCATCGGATACGCCAAGAACGAGGACGGCAGGCTCATGCAGAGGTTCGGATGGCTCAACATGCGCGGAGGAGAAAACAGGCTGAACGTCGCCATCTCCCGTGCGAAAAAGAAAGTGTACATCATCGATTCCATCGAACCCGACGAACTCCAGACCGAGGGACTGAAGAGCGACGGACCCAAGATCCTGAAGAAATACCTGCAGTACGCCAAGGCGGTGAGCGACAGAAACACCCCTCTGGCACATTCGATATTGCAGGAGTTCGTGCCCGCATGCCACACCTCATATGAAGATGAATCCTCTTACGAGGTGCCCATTATGGAGAAGGTGTACACGGCCCTCGTCAGGAAAGGATACACCGTCGAGAAGAACATCGGTATCGGCGGATACACCATCGACCTCGGCGTGAAACAGAATGACAAGTTCATCCTCGGTATCGAGTGCGACAGCAGGATCTACGCACTTTCCAACAACACCCGTGAGCGCGACTACCACCGCCAGAAATACCTGGAATCGAGAGGCTGGCACATTCACCGCGTAAGGACCCCGGGCATGTATCGCAACCCCGAGAAGGAAATATCCGACATCGTCATGGCAATCGAGAAGGCACAGCATTCCTGAAATATGTCCACATATGTTCGATTACAGTAAGATTGGTACTGTTATCAAATGTATGATCGATGCCGCGCATCCAAAAATGATGATCATTTTCGGTTCAGTGGCAAGCAGGGCCGCCAAAGACGAAAGCGTCTTGATACCCTTGTCGTTTTCGATAAGATCAAGAACCAAAAGGAAATCTGCGTTCTAGTCAAAAAGCAGTTCCGTAACTTCCTCCTTCCGTCGAACGTGTTCGTAATGGACATCTCCGAGTTCAATCACGGGAAGGATGACAAATTCTCATTCACACATGAAATCGTAACAACGGGAACTGTGGTTTATGGTTCTTGAAAAGTAAGGTATTCATCAAAGCTGCCGAACAAGACCTCAGCACAAGGAATGACTTCTATTACTCTGGGTTCAGATCAGCCCACCTTGATCTGAAAAGTATGACTACATGACCTTCTGTTTAGTTTGTTTTTAAATCATTTCGATAATTTTGTTGTTCTTTATAATTAGTCTTAAAAAACAAAGCCGATATCAAAATGAGTGTAGCATACTTTCATGCATATTGAGGATAAATTGGACATAATACAGGATTATGCGGATCTACACATATTGCAGTAAAACGTTGATATATCCCGATAAAAATCCTGTCTCATGGCAATATCCAAAACTACCGGCATTATAGTTGGTATCGTTGTGATCGTCCTTGTCGCACTCGTTGCAATCGGAGCTGCGCAGGACTCTAACGAATCCTCTGTCGACAGAGTAACGTACCATGGCAATGGTGGAACCTTCGACGGCAAAGAATCATACATCGTCGATAACAGTGTGGTCCAATCATCCATGTTCACATATGATGGCCACACATTTGAATCCTGGAACACTAAAGCAGATGGGACCGGCATCGAATATCATTACGGAGATTCTGTCCCCCGCGGCACACATCTGTATGCCATATGGGCGATTGCTCCGGTGATTGTGACTAGCTACGCTTGTTCTGGGACTGGTATCGACTTCGAATTGAACGGCGAAGAACTGTCATCTCTTACAAGTTTCTATTCCCCCGGCAAGATTGTCGCATGTTCTGGTTCAGACTGGACATACAACACTGAATATGGCGTGTTCGTAGGAAAGATAAACGGTGAGGAACGCATCATAAAAATATCTCTTACAAACTGTGATAATATTTCCATGGAAATCATCGACGGTAAACCGACAATTTCATTCACGGCTTCGGGGAGTATAGGTGTCAAAATCATCATCACAGCTAAAGGAATTACATACATCGGCAACGGAGGCACTACCTCAGAAGGAGAACCTCTGGTGACCACAAAGGACCTCATTGTCAGTGATACTGTCCCGTTCACTTATGCAGGACATACTTTCAAAAGCTGGAATACCGAGTCGGATGGATCCGGTACAACCTACACTGCCGGACAGACAGTCCCGTACTTCATTGCCCTGTGGGCAATCTGGGAAAAATCCTCTTCCGAATAAACCGCTTACCTCCGCTGAGGGCCCTTGTCCCTCGGCGGTTTCTTTTACAGAAAATCCGGAATTGGAATCATATAATTATTTATCCCTAATCTCCGATTCCAAATTATGGCAAAACTAAAACTCACCATCGACGGAATGTCGTGCGAAAACTGTGTGAAAAAGGTCGTCAGCGCACTCGACACCATGCCCGGAGTCACCAAACTCAACGTCCAGATAGGTAAGGCCACCATGGAGATCGACGGGGTGCAGGCCACTGAGGAGAAGGTCCTGTCCGCCATCATCGATGCCGGTTTCACCGCCAAGGTCAAGAAAGGGCTGTTCTGAGAATGGCCGAAACGAAGGAGACCCTCCGCATCGGCGGTATGTCATGTGCCGCCTGCGCGGTGAAGATCGAGACATTCATCAAGAAAGTCCCAGGTGTCGCCGATGCGGTGGCCAACTTCGGGAACAATACGGTGTCCGTCACATATGACGATTCGGTGACAGGGCACGAAAGCATAACCGCGGCCGTAGGCAAAGCGGGATACACGGTCATCGAAGGTTCCTCGGAAGCTATCGCCGAGGCGGACCGCAAAGAAGCGAAACAGCGCAGGATCAACCTTGCGATTGCACTTATCTTCGCGATACCTCTGACCGTTTATGCAATGGTCGGCATGCTCACGGACATCGATGTCCCCTTCGAACATGACAACAACCACATCACCTTCGTCGTCATTCAGCTGATACTGTGTCTTCCTGTCATCTGGTCCGGCAGGAGGTTCTTCACCCGCGGGATACCCGCGCTTTTCAGAAGAAGTCCCAATATGGACACCCTCGTCGCCCTCGGATGCGGAGTGGGGTTCGTGTACAGCCTGTATATGCTGTATCTGATGATCACTGTCAACTCCACAGAGAACATGGACTACATGATGCATGTGTCCTTCGACTCCGCCGCGATGATAATCGCCTTCGTCTCCATCGGCAAATACCTGGAAGCGAAGGGAAAGGTGAAGACCAACGACGCGATCAGCGGGCTGCTGGACCTGGAACCCCAAGAAGCTTCCGTTCTCCGTGACGGAAAAGAGGAACACATTCCCGTCTCCGAACTGAAGGCCGGAGATATCATTCTTGTAAGGCCGGGAGAAGGCATCCCCGCCGACGGACGCATCATCGATGGTGAAAGCATCATCGACGAATCGATGCTGACCGGCGAGAGCATCCCTGTCGTGAAACATGCAGGGGATCATGTCTATGCTGCAACCATCAACGGCTCCGGCAGTCTGCGCGTGAATGCGGAACAGGTCGGAAAAGACACGGTCCTCCATCAGATCATCGGAATGATCGAGGGGGCACAGGGCACCAAGGCACCCATGGCCCGTATGGCCGACAGGGTCGCGGCGATATTCGTTCCCGCAGTGATGCTTATCGCGATCGTCAGCTGCCTCTGCTGGTACTTCATCGGAGGGTGGAGCGTCGCTTCAGCCATCACGGTGCTTGTTTCGGTCCTCGTGATATCGTGTCCGTGCGCTCTGGGTCTTGCCACTCCGCTGGCGATCATTGTGGGCACCGGCAATGCCGCAAAGCTCGGAATACTGTTCAAGAGCGCCGCCATGCTTGAAGCTTCAGGCAGGGTCGACCTGGTCGTTCTGGATAAGACCGGGACCCTCACCGAGGGAAAGCCCGAGGTCACCGATATCGTGACAGAAATGAACGATCTGGAACTTCTGGGTCTTGTGGCCTCCGCCGAGTTCGACTCGCAGCACCCGATCGCTCAGGCCATCGTCAGGGATGCGGAGAAGAGATCCGTTCCCCTTAAACCTCATTCGGATTTTGAGAATATCCTCGGAAAAGGCATCACCTGTTCTGTCGAAGGCAAGAAAGTGGCAGTAGGAAACAGGGCATTGATGGATGATCTGGGCCTTGATGTTTCAGCGTTCTCAGAGTCCTATGACGACATCGCAAAGAAAGCGAGGACATGCCTGTATGTGTCAGTAAATGATGCCGTGAAAGGGCTCATCGCCGTCGCAGATCCCATCAAGAAAACCTCCGCCGAAGCAGTAGGTTATCTCAAGTCACTGGGTGCGACACCTGTGATGATCACCGGAGACAACGAATCCACCGCAAAAGCCGTCGCATCCGAGGTCGGCATAAACGAAGTGAAATTCAATGCCCTCCCGCAGGACAAGATTGGCGCAGTGAAGAAATATCAGCTCATGCAGAAGACCGTCGCCATGGTCGGAGACGGTATCAACGACGCGCCCGCACTGACCCAGGCGAATGTCGGAATGGCCGTCGGGTCTGGAACGGACATCGCCATCGGAGCCTCCGATGTGGTGCTGATGAACACTGATCTCAGAACAGTTCCCACCGCCATCGAGATCGGGAAGAGCACCATCCGGAACATCAGACAGAACCTGTTCCTGGCATTCATCTATAATGCGATATGCATCCCCATCGCGGCAGGTCTCCCATACCTTCTGGGTATGAGCGAATTCAGCCACATGCCGATGCTCGCCGCGGCCGCCATGTCATGCTCCTCATTATCGGTGACACTGAACGCACTGAGGATGAGGCACTTCAAACCGGCATATCTCAAAGAAGAGGTCGGTTCTTCGAAGGCCTGAGTCCCGAGACGCGCATGGTACCGTTGTTGCGGCTCCATTCGTTGTTGAAACCGGCGATCTCCAGAGGATATGAGAACAGCGGGGAGTACAGGGTCATCGACTCGTATTCTCCGCCTTCGCCCATAATACTTATCCCATACTTTTCCCTGAGTTTCTTCAGTTCGGCAAGGGTTTCATGGTCTATCGGACGTCCCAGCCAGGATTCGTCGAAGCCTTCGGCGTAACACCCCACGATGACGGCTTTGATCCCCGAATCAATGATCTGCTCCATGAGCATATCCTGGTCCTTCCTCCACATGGGTGCCAGGAGCTTAAGACCCAGATCGTCGCAGACCAAGTTCATACGGTCCCACTGGTAATCCGACCAGACCGCTCCCGTGACGATGCCGTCGATGTCCAATCCTTCCAATGCATCGTGAAGACCCAGCATGTCGCTTTCCTCCTCACCGGTACTGTGTCCGACTACGAGTTCCTTCCCCATGGCCTCGGCCATCGCAGGCACCGCATCGAGGTTCGGAGTGTGGAAGATCCAGGACGCCTTATCCTCGGGTTTTATGTTCACGAGATATGGGACCTCATGACCCATCTGCTCGGCCACATACAGAGAAAACGAAGAATCCTTACCTCCGGAGTACAGAGAAGCCAAACGCATGCCCTCCGAATGACGTTACATTAATGTAATTTTTCACATATGGGTACTTCAGTGATACGCATGGTCGAGATCGATCAGAACGAAATGAAGAAGATGGCGGCGGAGAAGGCCGTCGAAACATTCGTCAAAGATGGGATGACCGTCGGACTCGGAACCGGGTCCACCGCATACTTCGTCATCCTGAAGGTGGCGGAGCTCGTGAAGCAGGGGTATGACCTCAAATGTGTCGCCACATCCAACGCCACCGAACGTCTGGCCCTCGAGAACGGTATCACTATTGTAAACCTCAACGAGGTCGACCATGTCGACGTCACCATCGACGGTGCGGATGAAGTTGATCCTTCCATGAACCTTATCAAAGGTCTCGGGGGCGCCCTTCTGCACGAGAAGGTCGTGGCCGCCGCCTCCGTGGAGGAGATCATTGTCGTCGACGAGAGCAAACTCGTCGAAAAGATCGGTACCAGGGTGTCACTTCCTGTGGAGGTCCTTTCGTTCGGTCACGAACACACCGCCTACGGACTGAAGAGGCAGGGCTGCGAACCCGTCCTGAGGATGAAAGGCAACGAACCTTACATGACCGAGGGCGGAAACCTGATCTACGATTGTAAATTCGAAAAAGGAATCGACTACCTCGCATTCACCGAGTCGGCACTGGACCGCATCCCCGGTGTCGTCGAGTGCGGACTCTTCATCAATATGGTCAGAGCGGTGGTCGTAGCCCACTCCAACGGCACTGTCGAGATCCGCGAGTGACGCGATTCCTCAGTTCTTATTATATAATAGGCGTGGTTAAGGAGGTTTATATAGAACCTGCGTATAGACGCTGGTTGTATTGAATTTCATTAGGTGATTATAATGAAAATGCCGAGAACTATCAAAACATACTGCCCCTTCTGCAAGGCTCACACCAGCCATGCGGTCGAGAGGGTAAAGAAGAAGAAAGCAAGCGAGCTCAAATGGGGTCAGAGGAGATTCAGGGAGGTCACTTCCGGTTACGGAGGTTTCCCCAGGCCTAAGCCCGAAGGCAGAGAAAAGCCTACCAAAAGGGTCAACATCAGGTACAGATGCGAACAGTGCAAGAAGGCCCACCTCACCTCCTGTATCAGGGCCAAGAAGTTCGAGCTCACGGAGTGATTTTCATGGTCAACAACTTTGTCAAGGTCAAATGCCCCGACTGCGGAAACGAACAGATCGTCTTTAAGAGGGCCGCTACCAAGGTGCTTTGCAATGTCTGCGGTTCCGTTCTCGTCACCCCCAAAGGTGGAAACGGAGAGATCAGCGGCGAAGTCCTTGAGGTGGTCGGCTGATGTCCCGGGCCAGAGGCTTTCCCGAGAACGGAGAACTCGTCGTCTGCACCGTCACTTCTGTGAAGAACTTCGGTGCCTTCGTCACCCTTGACGAGTATGACGAAAAAGAGGGTTTCATCCATGTAAGGGACGTAGCCACTGGCTGGGTCAAATACATCAGAGACTACATCAGAGAAGGACAGAAAATAGTCTGTAAGGTTCTCGGCGTCGACTCTCAGAAAGGTCACATTGACCTTTCTCTGAAGTCCGTCAACGATCACCAGAAAAGAGAAAGAATCCAGCAGTGGAAGAACGAGAAGAAGGCCGAGAAGCTTCTCGAAATTGTAGCTGACAGGCTGAAGATCGATGCCGATGAGGCGTTCGATGAGTTCGGAGGCACCCTGCTGGAGGATTACGGTACGCTTTACGACGCATTCGAGAGCGTCGTGGCCGACACCGAAGCATTCACCCAGGATTATACTGGACATTGGGTGGAAGCATTTGTCGAGGTCGCCAAGGAGAACATCGCGCCTCCTGCGGTCCAGATTGAAGCCACTTTGGAGATGACCTCCTCAGCGCCCAACGGGGTCGAACTTATCAGAAAAGCACTCCTCGCTGGACTCAGCGCTGCGGAAGGTGCCGACGCCCAGATCACCTGCGTCGGTTCCCCTAGATACAGAGTGGTCGTCAACTCCACCGAATACAAGTCGGCAGAGGACGCCCTCAAAAAGATCTCGACGGCCGCTATCAGCAGCCTTGAAAAGGACGGCGGAGTCGCTGTTCTCAAGCGCGAGAACAAATGATATGAAGACACAGTTACGTAAATGTCCCAGATGCGGACGTTACACCCTTTTTGACAACTGTGCTGAATGTTCTGCGGAGACCGTTTCATCGGTCCCTCCGCGCTTCTCTCCGGATGACAAGTACGGCAGATACCGCCGCATAAGCATCAAACAGGAGTATGGTAACAATGGAAAATATCGTAAGGTTTGACAGCAGACCTGTGCTTAAGGACCCCATCTTCATCAGTGCTCTCCCCGGGATCGGCAACGTCGGCAAGATCGCCGGAGACCACTTCTCCGAAATTCTGAAGGCAGAGAAGTTCGCCTCAATATATTCCATGAACTACCCGCCCCAGGTCATACCTGACGAAAACAACGTCGTGAAGATGGCCTGCAACGAACTTTGGTATGCCCGCACTCCGGCAGGACAGGACTTGATCATTCTCAGAGGGGATTATCAGGGAAGTTCCGCCGAAGGCCAGTTCATCCTCGCCGAGGATATCATGGAAATCCTCGTCTCCTACGGCACCAAGCAGATCGTCACCCTCGGCGGTTACGGCGTCGGACGCATCATAAAGGACAGACACGTGTTCGGTGCAGTCACGAAGATAGAACTCAAAGAAGACCTGGTGAAGGCAGGTGTCACATTCAATCCCGGAGAGCCCAAGATGGGCATCGTCGGTGCGGCAGGACTGTTCCTCGGACTCGGTCAGATCAACGGCATCGATGCGTTCTGTCTGATGGGTGAGACATCAGGATTCTTCGCAGACCCAGGCAGTGCGATCTGCGTGCTCAATGTGCTCGGAAAACTGTTCGGTGTGGAAGACCTTCAGCTGACCCCCCTTGAAGAAGAGAACAGCAAGATCGAGGACCTCACCAACAAGGCCACGGAACAGCAGAAATCCGATGACACACACCTCGGTTACATCGGATAATCTGCAATGTGCCAGACGTCGAGGTCCGACAATCTTTAAATATTGTATGAATATCATCTCCTATCCCCACTTAGCTCAGACTGGCTAGAGCGGCTGACTGTAGAGTGTTCTCGGAGAGATCCGATACAGCCGCTGAAATCAGCAGGTCCCCTGTTCAAATCAGGGAGTGGGGACCAATCTTGTCCAATATTGATTTTCGGATCGGGTTAATTTCAACAGAGTTCTGGCATACGCGACTGCACATTCAGTCAGATCATGCACGGCTTCGGGAAATCTGCATATTGCATAATATCCGACTCATTGCTACAATGACCGGTGTTACGAACAAATACCTCGAAGTATCAGCTGATATCCGCACTGACATTCCTCAGCATCCTGAACAAAA
>CAVATL010000014.1:0-35881 GCA_963591575.1 Candidatus Methanomethylophilaceae archaeon | reverse complement strand
GCCCTGAAAGGTCATCTCTCATACGATATCGTGGCTGTTGCTGATTCAGAGGAGTGATTACCTACACAGCAGAATTTCGGTATGGAAAAATCGATCAAATTCTGGCCGGTTTGAATTTACGAACAGGGTTGTTTTCGGCTCGAGCCGTATGACGGGAAACTGTCACGTACGGTTCCAAGAGGAGGACTCCCCCGTGAGGGGGAGCCCTTACTCGACTTTAATTGTAGTTTAAGATTTGGGATTTTCGGAGTTCGTGAACCCACCTAGTTCTGGCGAATGATTCAACTCTCTTATGAAACGCTGTTTTGTAGTTGTTGATATATCAAGGTATTTCTGAAGTACCCACATCTGATCTTCTAAGTCATCAATCAGGTCATCTTCAGCAAAATCTTCCATATAATCCGTTACAAATTTGGATATTCCCAAAATAATTTCTTTTGTATTTTCGATATTATTGTCGGGTTTTCCGTAAACTGGATTTTCGGAATCATCCAAATGATGGATTGGTGGCTCAGGCGCAGATATAAGTTTTTTCAAAAAACCAGTTTTATACGCTTCTGAATCTGTGAGTGCACGTCCCAAGTAAATCTTGTATGAAGAGTTTGATGGTTTTTCAAACGAGGCCAAACTGATGGCGAATTTGATTCTATCACCCAGAATCAATTTGGCATAGTGGTATTCCGACATTTTAGTTGAGATTAAATTTACTACTGCGATGCGTTTTGAATTGCCCGCCCGGTTCAATAAATGATTTGTAAATGAATCCATATATTTTTTGGACCATTTTTGCAGATCTAGTAATCTTGTTGCATATATCTTTTCATTTACAAGGGGGTTTGTGTAAATTTGGATGTTTTCAATTTCTTTCGATGCATCATACAACAACAGTTTCAAGTTTTGAGGGTCATCCCCATAATCCAGTGTAGAAAGTAATCCTACTTTACTTGAAAGATAAACGTATTCAGAGTCTACGTGTAAGTCTTTACTGAAATATTTATCGAATATTATTTTAAGAACATGTCCTTCGCGGGAGGTAAAAAACAACTTATCTACGGGGTTTTCTTTTATTGTTTTTACAATATATCTCATGTACCCCATAACAAATGGTCCACTAAGACAATAGCCTAAATCAAACCAGAATGTAGTAGATTTAAGCAATATTGCCCTGTTTCTGGCCACCATCGAAATCCATATTGAACCCCTTAAATTGCTCTTTCTTTCATAAAAATCTATGATTGCCTTGTTGATACCTACTTTTTTAAAGTATATATCAGTCAATTTGTTTATCAAAACAGCGTGTAGCCCAAATTTTATGGGTTGTTCGTAATCGGAATTTCTATCATTTCCGATATGCAATATTTTTTCTGGGGCTGTTTTCAGATCATTAATTACTACATTGAAAAGTGTTTTGTCTTTACTATCTTCATGTTCAGAAGACAGGTAAATTTTATCAACCTGATTGAACCCACATTTATCAAGCAGTTTTTTAATTTCTGTATGAGTGAAATATGTGCTCGATACGCAAATAATTTTTTTGGAAGCTGCCACTGCTTCATCATAATATAATTTTGTAATAGGGTGTGGTTTAATCAGTTTCCATTCCGTTTCGTACTCTATTTTCAGTAAGTACCTGTATTTCGGATCAATCTCTGCATATATCTCATCAAGGGTCACTTCATTCGATGATTTTTTCAGCTTAGCATCGTTTTCTGCTTGTATACGTAATGTGTTGAATTCTGGAACTTTGTATTTGACTGAAATATACTCAAAAAAATCTGTCGATTTGACGAACGGCCTAATTAGGAGAGTGTCAAATATATCAAAACTGACGATGTCTATTCCATCTAGTAATAGTGATATTGATTCTGGATTGCAGCTCGTTTTTGATGCATCATAGTTTTTGGATTTTAGGTGCGGTACATTTTCAAGAATATCTGAATAGGTTTTTGGTGATCTGCTTCTTACATACGATAAAACATCCAGTTCAGATTGGTGTAGTTCATCTTTAAATTTACCATTCATTGCTTTAATTTTGATGAATGGTGCGCCTGCTTGAATAAAATCAAGTGGCCACACTGTAGGGTTAGAATGTCCGGAAATCGCGATGCGGGCACTGTTACATAAATCTTCGACTACCGCACAATATGTGAATTTTTCAGATAATACGGATGTTATTGATAGCTCGTATAGGTTTATTGCCATGTCCCATGTGAGTCTCGCAGGGATGCTGTTGAAGATGTTTTGAAATGATTCATCTTCGAATACTTTTTTTCTAAATGCATAGAAGAATGATTGGATATGTTTATCCGGATCATAGTTGATACTCATTCCCCAAAAGTCTGTATTCTTCGAATCCATTTTTGAATAAAGATCAGATAACGGGAATATGGGCCCATATATGCTGTCATTTGCCAGAATCAAATAATCAAATTCAGATAATTGGTTGGTTAATGTGAGGTATTTTATTGCCCGGCTCCAGGAACCAACATCATATTGGTGATGACGAATGTGGTATGCACGATTAACATATTTTCTGATTTTGTTATATTCGGTACAATTTTTCAGTTTATAATCACCAACAAGGATGATGTAATCAGATACTTTGCTGTACTCCTCCAGAGCATGAATTATTCTAGTGGGGATAGTTCCATCAGCGGAATATGTAGCGAGGACTGTGCAGATTTTACCTTTTATTTTTGAAGTATTGTTTGGGGTGCCTTCCAACTCTATAAAATCGTTGACCCGAAAAGGAACTGCGCCCCATTTATGACCTTTTTTACGGGACATATTTTCAAAAAATAATTTTTTGTAGACTGCGCATGAAATATTGAATAATAATCTAAAGGAGCACCCCAGTTTATTAGTGCTGGTCATTATATTATGAATTTTATTGAAGAAATACTCTTCATTTTGCTTGTCGTAAGTAAGCAAGTTATTTTTTTTATTTTTTGACACAGCAAGCCCTTCTGTCAGAATCTTTAATCATGAAATTTTGTTGGAGTAGTTTACCCAGATATAATTATGATTAAGGGCAATATAATACCAATACCTTTCAATGGCGTGGGCTAATGTTCCATCGCTCTGTCCAGTTTCGTTTTCAAAATCAGATTGGGTTAAGCCCAATTCAAATAATTCAATAATTGCTTGAGTTCTGGCCCAAAACATGGTTCCGGAAGGAAATTGAGGTCTGTTTGGCAATCCATTTTTTATTGCACCCATTTTTGAATTTAATTTTTCGATATTTTCATTATTGGCCCCCCAGCCAATGTATTCTTTTAAAGGCGTATATGTGGGGGGAGCGATTATACCGATTTCCGAATATTTTTCAAATAGATTTATCAGGCTACGGCAGTAAGCGTCAGTGCCAAAAATGTTGCGAAGTAGGTATTTTCTCCACGCATTGCCAGTTGCATTATAATCCTGGGTGCTGCTCTTTTTGGTGTGGACATGACAAATGTAATCATATGATTTTATACGATTTTTCATTTGAATAAGAAATGGGGCAACGTCTCTTCCTCTGTTTTCAAATACCTCTACATAAATATTTTTTGCAGTTGAATTTTCAGTGAAATATTTCTCTATTTTTTGTTTTTTTTCAACGGTGTCTGTTGAGACGTATAAGTCATACGAGGTGGGGATCGCTGAGAATGCCAATGAGAGTTCTTCTAGAATATCTACATAAAAAATATGTGCATGGATGGCAATTTTAATATCGGGCCTCAATAAAACGCCATCTGTGTCGTTGTTTTCCGTATATACTATATTTTGTCCGATAATCGGCCGATTCAAAATAGCTTGTGTTGTGACATTAATGTTAGAATATCCATATTTGACATCTGGTTCCAAATAAGTTCCTTCGGCCCATTCGTTCCAGGCGTTTATAAATTGTATTTGTTCGTCTGATTTAAACTGGTATTCAGTATATGCACTAACATCCCTAAGCCAACGATAATATTGCCCCAGATCAAAATTAGTAAAGGAGGTGAAACTGTTGCGGCGAGGGGAATTATCCCACTCTAACATTACTGTGCGATGTAATTTTGTATCCTCAATACGTTTTTCAGAATATTTTTGTATCTCTTGTTCAACAAAAGCCGAATAATCAAAAAGATATGCTTTTTCTCCGTTTGTTTTAATTATTTCGAAGGGGGTGAGAGTGAGACTGTTTGGTGGAAATTGTATTTCTCCATCAATTTCTTTGAAAATACCCAAATCCTGTGCGGTCTTGTGGTGAGTTCTGCAGATCCAAATTTCTATCTCTCCAATTCCTAATTGTTTAGCAGTTTGGCGCCATTGTTGGATTAAAGAATGCAAATTTGGAATTAATTTCGGAGCATAAATTGTGACTACAGGTTTTCCATTTATCTTCAGGTATCTAGGATCCATTAAGTATTTTTTCAAATCTTTAATAAAATTAATACCATCTTTGTCGGAGTAATCTTGCGCAAGCAATATGTTCTTTTCAAAACCGTCCCAGGTGCGAGTCCAGTTTTCATTGGCCCATATAATACAAAATTCTGTTTTTATTTCGGGGTGAGCCAAAAGAAGATCGAGGGGTTTTTCTAATAAGCGACGGCCAGAAAACCAATAATAATAGTATGCAAAACCACTGATGTGGTGTTCGTTTGCTAATTGGACTTGTTTTTTGATGGTATTTACATCTGTCAGATCATAATATCCAAAATCATCATGTGGTTCGCGGGGTTCATAGTGACCAGGATAACTTGGGCGAGTTTTTTTTGTATTCGTCCATTCAGTAAATCCCTCCCCCCACCACGCATCGTTTTCTTTAATTCTGTGAAATTGTGGTAAATAAAATGCAAAAGTTTTGATTTTGGTTGAAAATTGCGAATAAGTAATATTTGGCTCGTAATTTCTTTCAATATCTGATAATGAATTTTTTTGGCCATTATCATGAATCATTTGCAAGATTTTATTGTGTGCTCTAACAATTAACTGTGGACACTTGCGTATAACAAATCCATCAACTCTATGGGCAGCGTCTAGCAAGGATTCGAACAATTTCATATTTCCAACATCTCAGTTTTTGTGTTTGGAGTTTATTGATAATGTTTTGGGCGTATGTTGACGGGACTCAATGAACTGTATTGCCTGTGGATAGACTTAGAATATTATATTGGATATACTTATTTGCATAATATGAAAGGTATCGTGTTAGCCGGAGGATCCGGAACCCGGCTTTATCCGCTGACAATATCGAATTCTAAACAGATGCTCCCGGTTTATGACAAACCGATGGTGTATTACCCTATAGCCACCCTTATGACCGCCGGAATCAGGGATATTCTGATAATATCCACTCCGAATGATGTCGGAAATTTCGTCCGTCTCCTCGGGGACGGTACCAATTTCGGAGTGAGGCTGACCTATGCTGTGCAGCCCTTCCCCGGCGGTCTTGCACAGGCGTTCCTCATTGCGAGAGATTTCATCAACGGCCAGCCATGTGCTATGGTCCTGGGGGACAATATCTTCTACGGCGACGGGTTCGGTGTGCTTCTCAAACAGGCCATGGCCGATGCCAAAAATGGAAAAGCGACAGTGTTCGGATTGGAGGTTTCCGATCCCCAGCGCTTCGGTGTTGTGGAATTCGATGAAAAGGGCAACGTTGTAAGTATCGTCGAAAAGCCCAAAGAGCCTAAATCGAACTATGCCGTGACCGGATTGTACTTCTATCCTGGGGATGTGAGTGGAAATGCGACCACTCTTAAGCCTTCCGCACGCGGAGAACTGGAGATCACAGATCTCAACAACATCTATCTCAAGGAAAAACGTCTGAAGGTCCAGCTTCTCAAGAATGGCTTCAAGTGGTGGGACACCGGAACCTTTGATAGCCTTATGGATGCGGCAAAATATGTTCAGGACCTCACTCTCCATCACGGAAGATCGATCTGTTCTCCCGAAGCCATCGCCTATACCGAGGGGTGGATATCAAAGGAAACTCTGCAGAATGCGGCCGAGAAATATTCAAAGAACTCTTACGGAGAGTATCTGAAATCGCTTTTGGGGGAATCTGTATGAAGATCACGGTTACGGAGACCGGCATCGAAGGTCTGAAAGTGATCGAACCTAAGGTGTTCGGGGATTCGCGCGGTTATTTCACTGAAACCTACAATAAGAACGATTTCGAAGAGGCAGGTTTGCATTATGATTTTGTTCAGGACAACCAGTCTATGTCCACGAAAGGCGTTCTGAGAGGCCTTCATTATCAGATCAACCACCCTCAGGCCAAACTTGTAAGGGTGTTGCAGGGAGAGGTATATGATGTGGCCGTGGACCTTCGCAAAGGAAGTCCGACCTTCGGCAGGTGGTACGGGGTACTGCTTTCCGGCGAGAACATGAAACAGTTCCTCATCCCTCGCGGATTCGCCCACGGTTTTGTGGTGATGAGCGAGACCGCTGTTTTCTGTTACAAATGTGACGACTTCTATTATCCGGACGATGAGGGAGGTATCCGCTGGAACGATCCGGACCTGGCGATCGATTGGCCTTACAAAGGAGAGGTCAATCTCAGCGACAAGGACTGTAAACATCCTGCGTTCAGGGACCTGGTGCTCCAATGAGGACATATCTGGTCACCGGCGGGGCGGGATTCATCGGTTCCAATTTCCTGTACCACATGTTGAATGTGCATCCCGACTGCAGGTTTGTCTGTATGGATTCGCTGACCTATGCGGGCAACATCGAGACCCTGGCTCCGCTGAAGGATAATTCAAATTTTGTTTTTGTAAGGGCAGATATCCGCGATAAAGAACAGGTTTCCCGCGTGTTCGATAAGCATTCTCCGGACGTGGTCGTCAATTTCGCCGCCGAATCTCACGTCGACCGTTCGATCAAAGATCCCCAGATCTTTCTGGAGACCAACATCATCGGAACCTCCGTTCTGATGGATGCCTCTATTAAGCAGGGTGTGGAGAGGTTCCATCAGGTGTCCACCGATGAGGTCTACGGCGATCTGCCGATCGACCGTCCCGATCTGTTCTTCACCGAGGACACGCCGCTGCACACATCCAGTCCGTATTCCTCATCCAAGGCGGGAGCGGATCTTCTGGTCATGGCGTATCACCGCACCTACGGACTGCCGGTGACGATCTCCCGCTGTTCCAATAATTATGGACCGTATCAGTTTCCGGAGAAGCTCATCCCGCTGATGATATCCAAGGCCCTCCGCAATGAATCCCTTCCAGTCTACGGGGACGGGATGAACGTCAGGGATTGGCTGTACGTCGAAGACCACTGCCGTGCCATCGATCTGATCTTGGAGAAGGGCCGTGAAGGTCAAGTATATAACGTCGGTGGACACAATGAGATGCACAATATCGATATTGTCAAATTGATTTTGCAGAAGCTCGGCAGGTCCGAGGATCTGATCACCTATGTTTCCGACCGCAAAGGTCATGACCGCAGATATGCCATCGATCCTGCCAAGATCCACCGTGACCTCGGATGGCTTCCCGAAACAAAATTTCGTGACGGGATCGTCAGGACGATCGACTGGTATCTGAGCAACCGTTCTTGGTGCGACCGTATTCTCGACGGCAGCTATCTGCAGTCCAACGGGAAGGTAGAATTCACATGAAACTGCTGGTGACCGGAGGTTCCGGGCAGCTGGGCCATGATGTTTCAATATATGCTTCAGCTAAGGGCTGGGACGTTCTTTCCCCCACCCATGCCGAGCTGGACATCTGTGATCAAGCTCTCGTTCAAGCTTACTTCGGAGAACACCGTCCCGATGCGGTCATTCATTGTGCGGCATGGACCGCAGTGGATGTGGCGGAGGATGAGGAAGAGAAATGCAGAGCCATCAATGTGGGCGGAACGGAGAATCTCACCGGGGCCTGCAGAGAACTGAACATACCGATCCTGTATATCAGTACAGATTACGTTTTCAACGGAACGGGGGAGCAGTTCTGGAAGGTCGACGATCCCACCGATCCGATTAATGCATATGGTCTGAGCAAACGCGACGGAGAAGATGCTGTCAGGAAGTATTCCAAGCACTACATTGTACGCATCTCCTGGGTCTTCGGTTCCAACGGAAAGAATTTCCTCAAGACGATGATCAATCTTTCCAGGAAATACGACACGGTCCGTGTCGTTTCAGACCAGTACGGATCGCCTACCTACACATATGATCTTGCTCCGCTTCTGTGCGAAATGGTCGTCAGCGGAAAATACGGGACATATCATGCGCACAACAGCGGCGTATGCACCTGGTATGATGTCGCGGTCGAGACCTTCAAAGCGGCCGGAATCGAAATGACAGTGGTTCCGATATCTTCTGCGGAATATCCGATGAAGGCGGCGCGTCCGCTGAACAGCCGTCTGGATACGGGATCTTTGAAAAAAGCAGGATTTTCGGAACTTCCTGATTGGAAGGATGCCGTTCGTCGCTTCATCCGTGAGCTGGACCGATCCTGCGAGATTCTTTAATACTCTAATCTTTCCCCCGAACCGTAATGGCTGCAGGCGACGGCTCAAAGAAGAATTCGATTGCGGGTACGGTGCTGAAGCATCCGTTGAAGGTTCTTTCCGCTGTGAACATGAACAATATCAAGATGTTCATGAGCGTGGCCCACTACAGCGGGTTCAAGGCCGCTATGCAGACCACCCGGCATGTGCTGTCCAATTACATGGCGGACCGCCAGCGGGCAGAGGACAGAGAATGTTACACCTCCAAAATCGGAGAGGTCCCGAACCATATGGCCCTGCCGGCCTTTGAGGATGTCGCTGTTTCAATCATAATCCCCGTATACAATCAGTGTCCGTTTACATTATCCTGTATAGAATCGATAATCTACAATACTCTAGGGGTATCGTACGAGGTCATCCTAGGGGATGATAATTCCACCGATGATACTAAGGACATCGGCAATCGGGTAGCCAATCTCAAGGTCGTGAAAACCGATGCCAATCAGGGTTTCCTTCGGAACTGCAATAATGCATCTAAGTTCGCCCGCGGAAAATACCTTCTTTTTCTGAACAATGATACGATCGTAGGCAGGAACTGGCTCAGGCCTATGGTTGATATCATGGATTCTTCCAATGATATAGGGATCGTCGGTTCCAAACTGATCTATGCGGACGGTGCCCTGCAGGAGGCCGGGTGCATAATATGGTCCGACGGCACCTCCCGCAACTATGGGAAAGGGGAGAACCCCAACTGGCCTGAATTCAATTATCTGAAAGAAGTGGATTATGTTTCAGGGGCTTCCTTGTTGGTGAGAAAGGAATTGTTCGAACAGCTGGGAGGTTTTGATGAACGGTATGCGCCCGCTTACTGCGAGGACAGTGACCTCTGTATGGCGGTCAGGCATCTGGGATACCGGGTGATGTATCAGCCGCGTTCTGAGGTTATACATTTCGAAGGGATGACCCACGGGAAATCGGTCAACACCGTACTGAATCTGTATCAGGAGGCCAATATCGTCAAATTCCGCGAGAAGTGGGCGGATCAGCTCAGGATGCAGCACTGTCTCCCCGGCAGGGACATCTTCCACGCCCGTGACCGTTCGGTCGAAAGAATGACCATCCTGGTGGTGACGACACGTCTTCCTTCCAGGGAATATCATTCCGGATCCAGAATGATCTTCAAGTATGTTCAAAATCTGGTAATTCTCGGATATAACGTGAAACTGGCAATCGGAGACAAGCATTACGATCTCAATCACGCCATTCCTTTGGAGGATCTCGGGGTGGAGATCTATTCGGGTATCGAATATCGGGACGGATGGAAACAGCTGCTTCACGATCACAAGAAGGATTTCGACCATGTGGTAATTATGGGATACTCCATCGCCAACCGTTCGATGGAATATGTTGCCAAACATTTCCGTGCAAGGATACACTATTATCTGCGTAACAACTCGTTATTAGGCCTGGAACGCGAATACGGGCTGACCAACGATTCGCACACTTTGTTTTCATTGGCCACAGTGAAACGTCGCAATCCTGTTCTGATGAACCTCGCGGACGACTGTATAACGGTCAGTGATGCGGATACAGAATATGTGCATTCGAACAGCACTGCAAAGACCTATCGGATCCCATTCATCGGATATGCTTCTCATCAATATGCTCGGAACCCGACAGGGTGCTCAGTGATGTTCTCCGGATATCTGGGACATAGACCGAATGCCGATGCTGTGGAGTATTTCATCAAGAGCATAATGCCGCTCCTGAGATCAAAATGCCCGGGTGTGACCTTCCACATATACGGCGATGCAGCGAATGAGGATCTCCGTTCGCTGTCTGCCGAGGATGTGAGCTTCGAAGGGCCTTGCGATAATGAGGTCATGACGGAGGCGTTCCTATCACACTCTGTGTATGTTGCACCGTATCGCATAAGTTCCGGTGTCGTCGGACCTTTGCTGGACGCCATGGAGTTCGGAATCCCTGTGGTCTCCACTTCCAACGGTCTTGAAGGGATCGACAATCCTGATCTTTTCGCGTTCGATGAACCGACCGATTTTGTGGATGAGGTCTTCCGGATCATGAACGATTCTGATTATGCACGCAGCAGATCCGATCTCGAGAGAGCCTATATCACAAAGAATTATTCTGAATACGATCTGAGGTCGGCATTGAAGACCATATTCGATTGACCGAACATTAATTTTATACTGTTTTGTTGGCATACTACTGTACTGTCCGGAGGTACAGGCCGGATATGCGGCAAATATAATCCGCGTTATCGGTGAGAATCCTATGTCTGGGTCATTTGACAAACATCTGCTGACGATATTCGCGGTGATCTGCGTGATATTAATCGCAGGCGAGGTGCTGTCGTCCGTGCATATTTCTCACGGATATTCTTCAGAGGTCGCTGAGACCGACGACGGGATCTCATATCGGGTCGGCGGTGGTTCATCTGCCGAGTACAATATTGTTCTCCTCGAGAACACGGCCTCCGTCAAGAAGGTCTATCTCTATTTCGATGCCCAGTATGGTTCCATCTACAATGATATGGAAGGGTATATCAAACACCTGTCGAACCGTTTATCCGACCGGGGATTCGACCAGGAGGTCATCGATACTGCCGGGTTGAAACGGATCCTTTCGGAATCTCCGCTCGGCGTAGGGCTGGTAATAGGATCAGGTGTGATACCCGAGGATGTGGCCGACGGGACACTGCTCAAGTGGGTGAAGTCTGGAGGAACACTCTATTGGACATTCCATTGCATAGGAATGTTCGGTGCACGGTCAGACGGTACCGTATATCAGTTCGAAAGATCATATCAATCCGATTTTCTCGGATCGGAGTGTACCTCTTTAGAACAAGTGACCGCTTCGAACTATGAATCGGGATCCAGTTACACGACGGCTTTGAACCTCACAACCATCAATCTGTACGGCGGACTGATATCTTCTGCTGTCGTCAATCCTCATGTATCAATCGGATTCACTGAGGCAGGGATCTACGGTACCACGCTGGTGTCCTGCGGAGCAGGCATGGTCGTGGTCGTATCCGGGGTTCATGAGATGTACCAGAAGACCGACCTTGTTCAATTAATCTGTTCAGGCTTATCCGTGGATTCGAAACTGATCGATTGTTGCGTTGTCAAAACAAATGCAGGCAATACTGTCAGTGGAGATATCCATTTTACCAAGGTTCCTGGAAAACAGTACCTCGTCTATATTTACACTTCCGGCATCAATCCTGCCTATGGCAAAACCGTGTGGGTGATACCGTGAACGTTCTGAACTATCTGCGGCAGCATCCGTTGATGTTCTTTGTGATCGGCGGGATTTCGATAAGGCTGGTTTTTGCAGCTACTATGACCCACATTTATGATGTGGCTTCATGGGGACTGATCATTGAGAATCTGCGTGCAGGGGAAGGATTGTATGATGTCGATCAGTATTACTATCCTCCTGTCTGGGGCTATTTCCTGGAAGTGATGTGCTGGATATTGGATATCATTCCGGGTATGGAGTCGATTCTGCTCGATCCATGGCAGATCGCGCCTGTGCCGGATGTCAGTTACGGTGCTAATGATATCCGTATGCCTACCTTGATCTTTGCATTTGCCATCAAACTGCCGTTGATCCTGGTGGATGTTGCCATATCTTTCCTGTTGTACATCCTGGTCAAGGATATCACTGCTGATGAAAAAAAGGCCATTATGGCATTCGGGGCCTGGATGTTCATCACGCCGGCGGTCATTGTCTCCAGTGTATTCGGAATGTTCGACAACATCGCTGTTTTGATGCTGCTGATCTCGATATATTTCCTGAGGAAAAGGTCTTATTACCTGTCTGGGGCCGCATTGATGATCGGCATTATGACCAAGGTCTATCCGGGGATCGCGGTGTTCCCTATGATTGTATATCTCCTCTGCAAAGAATCCGATCGGAAGAAAAAGGTGGTTTCTGTCATTCAATTTCTGGGGTCGGCGGCAATCATGGCCCTGATCCTGCTGTTGCCTCACATCCTCAGCGGCAATCTGGACGAGGTGTTTCATTTCCTGATATACCGTCTGAACGGAAACGGTGCGGGAGGGCTGTCAAGCGAGGGATTGTGGCTGTTGGTCTTGATTGTGGCTGCAATCATTGGGGCTTTGTTCATTCCATGGTTTATTTCCCGGAGAAATGGGGATGCGACACAGGTCATGTTGGTATCGACTGCGTTCTTGCTTTCGGTGTTTATCGCTGTTTATTATCTGCAGCAGTATGTGATCCAAGTGCTTCCGTTGCTGATCTTGCTGAGTGTGGCGTACAACTCCAAAATCTCAAAATTGTTGCCCCTCTTTGCATTGCTCTTCCTGATACGCTGTCTGGACGAACCCACGATGCTGCTCCCATTGGCGGAATGCACAGATCTGATATCTGTGGACACGGTAGTGAATATCGAGCATTATCTCAATGTCGATCCAATCGGTAAAATGGTGTTGGTTTTCATCAGGCTCTATGTGGATAGTGCCATCCACGATGTCCTGCTGTTGATCGCATTGGTGCTTCTGATACAATCGATTCCCAAGTGGAACGACTGCTGCACTGAAAAGCTGCAAATTATCATGAAGAAGTTAAAACGTGCCGAATGAGATCAGAGTTTTTTGGTGCTGTCGACCCTTTCCCAGCAGGCCATCGCATCCTTGTTCTCTTTGACGTGTTTGATGGCGGTCTTGCGGCAATATGTTTCGAGACGTACGGTGCTTATAATTCTGAACGGGTGGAATCCCAGTGCCCATGCGCTCTTGAGGAATGATTTCAGCAGAAGTCTACGGTTCCAGGTAGGGATGTCGTAATCGTACAGGTTCTTCATATTGACCTCTCCGATGTTGACCCTTATCCTCTGTTTCTTGAAGTCTTCTTCAGTCTCCGGTCCGCGGTTATAGATGATGCATCTCGGGGTGTAGAGACAGGTGTAACCTGCCTCTTCTAGACGCATACGTAAGGTGTCCTCGTCAGACTGCTGATCGGTCCTCAGGCGGGTGCCGATATCCCTGAATGCGATAATCTCACCGATCTTGGGGTAGATCAGAGCAAGATTGTGATGCATCAGCCACATCATGTTCACAGCATAGCCAATCCTGTCCTTGGGACTGTTGACCGGCATAGGCCTTCCCCCGGTGATGCCCACGGAATCGTCTTTGAATGGTAGGACCAGCTGTTCCAGGGAGTCATCAGTGGCAAAAACATTGTCTGCATTCAGCATCACCACCAGGTCGGTGGTCTTTGCATCGAGATAAGCGTTGATAGCGGAATTCTTACCTTCTCTTTTTTCCTGGATGATCAGTTTGAGGATCGGGTATTCTTTCATCAGTTCCTGGACGATTTTCACGGTGTTGTCCGTACAGCCGCTGGCGACCACGATCACTTCTTTGATCGTCGCCTCGTTCAAGGTCTGGGTGAAAATAGAGCGGATGGATTTAGCTATCGCTTGCTCTTCGTTGTATGCGCAGATTCCGATAGCAATCTCTGACATATGGCCCCTCGTTGGAGGGTAGTAACAGACCCTAATTATAACCTATTCTGCACTAATGTAAGTTAAATACATATTGATGTAATTGGAGATATAATCTCGTTTTTGGGTTTTGTACTCCTTTCTGGTCACAGAAACCGTTTTTGACGAAAGACAATCAGGCCAAAATGTGCCAATTGGAATCATAGTGCGGTAAATTTTTGGAAATCCACACTGTCATCCGCCATCGGACGTATAATATATGGTTGGGCCAATCACTGATTGAGAAAATGTCTGGAACTTGTACGATAGTGATCCCAACTTACAATGAGGAGAAGAATATTCAAACTATGGCTAAAGCCATCAGGAGCGAATACCCAGACTATCGTATTTTGTTTATGGACGACAGGTCCACGGACAGGAGCAAGGAGCTCATTGAGGAGCTTAACGACCCCCTGACGAAGATCTTTACCAGAGAACCTGAAAAAAGAGGTCTGGGTGCATCGGTCATCCAGGGATTCGAGATCGCCGAGACCGATTATGCCATCTGCATGGACTGCGACTTTCAGCACCCCATCTCCGCACTCAAAGAGATCTGTGCGAAACTCGACGAAGGAGCGGACCTCTGTGTGGGCCGCAGGAACAGCAGGATGTCCATGGGATTCAAAAGGGCGTTCGGTTCAGAGGCTGTTGAAGTATTCTGCAAATTCTTCTTCAAACTTCACGGCAAACAGACCACCAAGGATATGATGAGCGGACTTTTCGGACTCCGCTGTGACGTGTTCCGCCCCATTATCCAGAACAACTGGGACAATTTCGAGATCAGAGGTTGGAAGGTTCTGATGGACCTCATGAAATATTCCGACCGCAAGGTGAAGATAGACTATGTCTGCTACGATTTCGGAACCCGTGCGGAAGGGGTATCCCATATCAATCCGAAGGTTCCCATAATGACCTTCCATCAGCTCTGGGGATTCGGAAAATTCCTTGCCAAATTCCTGTCGAAGATGTATCACATCGACTACTATGAAATGTATCCTGCTGAAAAGAAATGAATTGTCCGATATCGGAGAATGAATGATGTTTTCAACGGCGGATACAGGAAAAGCATCTTTTTTCAAAGGCTACGCTTTGATAGTTCTTCTGATTGGGCTGATAATCCGTTTTGTTCTGGCACCGTTGTTCACCTATCCATTCGACGTTGAACATTGGGCCGTTGTGATGCAGAACATCGAAAGCGGAAACGACCTTTACTCTTTGGCTGGTTACTTCTACACTCCGGTGTGGGGTTATCTGCTCGGTGCGCAAGACCTGTTTGTGAATACCTTCCTTTCGGCATTAACCTACGGGGAACGTTTTATTGACCTCGCCGGAATAGAGGCCCTCACATTCGTATATCATACCTCCACCGTGACCACTGTCGGATACAATTTCGTCATGAAACTCCCGCTGATCATCGTCGACGTATTGGTCGGATATCTGATCTACCGTATGGCCTTGTCTGAAAGCGGGGATGAACGTAAAGCTGTCACTGCCTTCGGGTGCTGGTTCCTCTGTCCGCTGGTCATATACATGTCTTCGGTACAGGTGCAGTTCGACTGCTTTTCTGCACTCTTCGCACTCATCTGTATACTTTTCCTTAAAAAAGACCGGTATTTCGGAGCAGGAGTCTTCTTTGCACTCGGTGCTCTGCTGAAATTCTTCCCTCTGTTCTGTATTCTGCTGTTCGGAGTATATGCACTAAGGTCCCACTCCGACATGCGCATCGGTGCAAGACAGCTGTCCCTTTTGGCGATCGGGATCTTCGTTACTGTTTTCGTGATCTACCTTCCCCAGATCCTGTCCGGAACGGTCATGGATTCGCTGTCATTCATGATAGAAAGAGGTTCCAACAGTGATCTGTACTCTTCTCTGCGTATCTGGGTCCCCGCACTTCTGCTGATCTACACAGTGTTCGCTTTTGCCTTCAAGGCCAAGAAAATGCCCGAAACGGAACTCAAAAGCAATCTGTATCTTCTGGCACTGACCTTGCTGTGTGTGGCCACATTATGTTCCAGCGGCCCGCAGTACTGCATAGTCTACCTTCCGCTGATATTCGTATATGCTGTCGTCAATTCCAGAAAAGATCTGTTGACCTGCGTCGTTGTTTTTACCTCTTTGGCGGCTGTATCCGCATTTTCGAACAACAACGTATCTCTGGTCGCCACATTGGTAGAATATTGCGGATTCTGGGACGCATCGGGTTTTATAGGCGCTATGCAGCTGGTGGACGGTCTGACCGTAGGTGTCAATGTCAGACAGGCGATTTCATTTGTGGTCGAGACCACTCAGCTGTTGTTCAATGTCATTCTGCTTGTACTACTTTATAGGAGTGTTGGATTGTTTGACAAGTGTCCGTGGTTCAATCAGGTTGCCGACAGACTGGGCGGTATATTGGGGGCGAGATAATTGAAAAGAAGCGATCTGGGTCTTATTATTCTGGCCTGTGCGATATGTGCGATCATATTGGCGGGAGAGTTCACTGCATACGGGAATGTGTATCATTACGACGCTTCTGCGAATGAGGATGGCACATATTCCGTTTATGACTCGGGTTCGCATAATTATATAGCAACCGTCTCTGACAATGGAATGTTCGTCGTCCCCACCGAGATTCTGATCTACTATGATGAGTCCTACGGATGCAGGGTCCATGAAGTCTGGGTCGAGGTCGGTGCAAGAGCACTGACCCAGGACTATTATCTGTCCCAGCTCGTGAACAACCTGAAATATTATTCATGTACGAATGTGAAATATGTCAATGCGCAGGAACTGGCGCAGGCGTTGTCCGGATCCGGTGCAGGAAAGGGCCTGGTGGTCATTTCCGGAGCACTTCCCGAGACCGTTTACAAAGGCGAATCAGGCGATCTGATCTTCACTTGGATCCATTCCGGAGGATCACTGTACTGGGCGGGAGAGACGATCGGAAAATATTGCGGATTGTCCGACGGTACTGTGAAGACCGTAGAGGGGGATTATCAGGCCATGTTCCTTGGAGAGAGCGACTGTCTCAACAGTATAACCGAAGACGGCCGCGCTTATTCGGAGATAACTGATAATACGTACAGTCAGACCCTTTCGCTCAAGAACAACAATGTGCTGTATGGTGTGAAAAACACTGTTGCTGGCACATTGGTCATCGGATATACACAGGATGGTTATGCAAGCATCGCCCTTACGAAGAACGCCGACGGAATGGTCTGTGTGTTCGGAGGCAACTATTCGAACAACCAGCGTATGGATATGGCCACCGTTATCGCATCCGGCATATGCTACTGTTCGCAGGAACTCGATTGCAACACCGGCAGTGTCACCCGCGGGACCGTGACCGGTTCGTTCGCGGACATACCCGCTGTCCACGGAAATCTGAGTGTGTTCATCTATCTCGGCGGAGACTTCTCCGTGTACGGAAAGTCGTTCCATTTCAACGGGTCGTGAGGTCGTGGAGTGCCTTCGGGGATCCGGTCGGAAATACTTTTTCACTTCATCTCGGGGACTTGTTCTCATACTGATTATAGGTCTGCTTGTCCGGATCGCCGCTGGCACCTTGTTCACTTATGGATATGATGTCTATCATTGGGCCCTGGTGATGTCCAATATCTCATCCGGGAACGGACTGTACGGCCTTGCAGGTTATTTCTATACACCGGTATGGGGATATATTCTGTCATTCTTCAACATGTGCCAGCAGTCTTTTTTGACTTTGGGCGACACCGCTTACAGGGTTGTCGAGGCGTTAGGATTCGAGGTCTATGACGGATATATCTCCGCCAACACTACTTCCTTGGCATTTGCATTTTGGATTAAACTTCCGCTGTATCTGGTGGACCTGCTGGTTGCATACCTTATTTTCAGGACGGTCCTCGACATCACCGGTGACCGCAGAAAAGCCAGTTTCGGATTCGTCCTCTGGGTGTTCAATCCGCTGGTCATCTGTTCTCCTGCAATTCAGGGTATGTTCGACAACATCACCGCACTTCTGACAATCCTTTGTTTCCTCGGTCTCAGGAAAAGAATGTATCTACTGGCGGGAGCAATGCTGGGTCTTGCAACTTTACTGAAACTTTTCCCCTTTTTCCTGCTGCCTCTCGCAGTGGCGTATGTCTTCGTCAGAGAGAACCGTGATCTGCGCAGAGGCCTCGGAATGGTCCTCCGCGCCGCCGTCGGATTCATTCTCGTGATGGTCATAGTCTTCATTCCGCAGCTGATGGACGGAACCATCGCCGATTGTTTCTCGTTCGTGTTCGAACGGGCGAGTTCCGGTGACGACAGTCTGCATAGGCTGATGAGTCTCGGTTCCGTGTTGGCATATATCCTCATTGTCATAGGTTCCTGTATCATCGCTGTGGCGTTCTACAGAACGGCCGGTAAGAATCTGGATATGGAACTGCTGACCGCTGTCCTCGTAAACCTCACTCTTGTCTTCCTTTACCCTCCGACACCTCAATATTTGGTGCTGCTGATACCGTTCCTTGCTGTTTATGTCAGCACGGTCAACCGCAGTTTCCTGCGTCCGCTGATCGTTATAAGCATCGCCGCCGCGGGATATATGCTTGCCAACAATTTCACGCTCCTTTTGACGTTCGCATATGACACCGGCATCATCTCCGTCGATACTGTGATCTCGCTCTCCGACAGTTTCCAGCCGTTCTGGTTTGCGACCTATTATACCTTTGGAGTGGTACAATCCCTCGGTGTTTTCTATCTGGCCTATCTGGAACACAAGTGTAAGGTCATGCCCGTCCGCATATGGAAGAAGACCTCGCTCTCCGACAGTTGAGTTTTCTTCCCGAACCTCTTTTATAGGTGGAACCATTCGTGACGTTACGCTCTATTAGAGCCGATGAATGATGACGGTGTATTGAACACCGGAAGGAGGTAATTGAACATGGCAGTATTTGTAAAATTTGAGACCCCTAAGGAACTTTCCGACAAAGCATACTCTGTTGCTGAGATCGCCCGCGATTCGGGAAAGGTCAAGAAAGGAACCAACGAGGTCACCAAGATCATCGAGCGCGGCGAGGCGGCCCTTGTCATCATGGCCACCGATGTCGAGCCTCCGGAGATCCTTGCCCACATCCCCGCACTCTGCGACGAGAAGAACGTTCCCTACGTGTACGTTCCCTCCAAGGAAGAGCTCGGAAAGGCAATCGGACTCGAGAAGCCCACCGCATCCATCGCCATCGTCGATGTCGGAAACGGAAAGGCACAGGTTGACGAGATCGCAGCTGCAGTCAAAGACCTGAAGAACTGATTCTGAGGGATCTAAATGGTTGACACAGACAGCATCCCTTCTGAGGTCGTCGAGATCATCGGACGTACCGGAATGACGGGAGAGGCAACCCAGGTCAAGGTCCGTGTACTTGACGGACGCGACAAGGGCAGGATCATTACCAGGAACATCATGGGCCCCGTCAGGATGGGCGATGTTCTTATGCTCAGAGAGACCTCGAGAGAGGCCAGAAAGCTCGGAATGGGTAGGTGATTTCGATGGTTGAGGAGAAAAAATGTTCCTTCTGCGGAGCTATCATCGCTCCCGGATCCGGTAAAATGTACGTGAAAAAGGACGGAACCGTCCTTTACTTCGATGCGAACAAGTGCTACAAGAACATGATCCTTATGAAGAGGGTCCCCAGGACCACTCTCTGGACCGAGAAGGCACACGCTGAGAAGGACGCACGCCTCAAGGCCGCCTCCAAGACCGAGAGCAAGGAGTGATTCCGATGGCTATGGAGAAGACCTACCTTATGATCAAGCCCGACGGGGTCCAGCGCGGACTCGTCGGAGAAATCGTCTCCCGCTTCGAGAAGAAAGGACTCAAGCTCGTTGCCGCAAAGCTCATGGTGATCCCCAAAGAGACCGCCGAGAACCACTACGGTGAGCACAAGGGCAAGCCCTTCTTCCCCTCCCTCATCTCCTACATCACCTCCGGACCCGTCTTCGCGATGGTCTGGGAAGGCGAGAACGCCGTTCAGGTCTGCAGGAACATGATGGGCAAGACCAACCCGCAGGACTCCGCCCCCGGAACCATCCGTGGAGACTACTGCATGGTGACCGGACTCAACATCATCCACGGTTCCGACTCGCCTGCATCTGCGGAGAGGGAGATCGGCATCTTCTTCAAACCGGAAGAGCTCGTCGCATACACCAAAGACGCCGACAAGTGGCTCTACGAGTGAAACGACGGCCTTCTGGCCACCAAACCTTTTAAAACTTTTATCTACACTATTAAGGTGTGATGTTATATGGCGATAAGGCAACCCGTAGTCAGTGTTCTCGGTCACGTGGATCACGGCAAGACCAAACTTCTCGACAGGATCAGGGGCACGGCCGTCGGCGACAGGGAGGCCGGCGCGATCACACAGCATATCGGCGCCACAGAGGTGCCGATCGAACGTATCTATGAGATGTGCGGACCGATCATCGGCAGCAAACGTTTCTCCGTTCCGGGACTTCTTTTCATCGATACGCCCGGACACCAGGCTTTCACCTCGCTCCGTGCGAGAGGGGGTTCGCTGGCCGATCTTGCTGTCCTTATAATCGATATCAGGGAGGGGCTGATGCCTCAGACCATCGAGTCGATCCACATTCTGAGACAGTACAAGACTCCCTTCGTCATCGCTCTGAACAAGATCGACACCATCGACGGATGGAACTCCGAAGAGAATATCCCCTTCGTCATCTCCGAAAAGAAACAGCAGGCGCACGCCCGTGCGACCTTCGAGGAACAGATGTACAACATCATGTCCCAGTTGTCTTCAAACGGGGTCTACGCGGACCGTTACGACCGCATCGACGATTTCACCAAGGCCGTGGCACTCATCCCGATCAGCGCGAAGACCGGAGAGGGTGTACCTGACATCATGCTCATTTTGATCGGTCTGGCACAGCGTTTCCTGGAGGCCAGGCTGGAGAAAGAGGAAGGTCCCGGAAAGGGAACCATTCTCGAGGTCAAAGAGGTCAAGGGACTGGGACAGACCCTTGATATGATCCTCTATTCCGGTACCATCAAGACCGGACAGACGGTCGCCATCGGAACCAACGGCGCACCGTTGGTCACCAGGGTCAAAGCCATTCTCAAACCCAAACCTCTGGACGAGATCCGCGATCCCCGCGACCGTTTCGACAGTGTGAAGGAACTTCATGCTGCAGCAGGTGTCAAGATCGCATGTCAGGATGTGACCGGCGTCATCGCCGGAGCACCTATCCGCGTGGTCAAGAATTCCAAGGACCCAGCGGTCAAAGAGATTTCCGAAGAGACCTCAATCAAGATCGAGACCGAGGAGAAAGGGATCACCATCAAGGCGGATGCCATCGGTTCCCTTGAAGCTCTTGCTTTCGAGGCCAAACTCGCCGGATTCCCCATCAGGAAATACGGTATCGGAGACATCACCCGCAGGGATGTTCTGGAATCCTCCTACGGAAACGACACCCAGCATGTTATCCTCGGATTCAATGTCAATATCACCAAGGATGCGGAGGCGGAGATCGCCACCCACAACATCAAGGTGCTCACCAACAACATCGTCTATGCACTCATAGATGATTACAAACTGTGGCTCGACGAGTCCACCAGGCAGTCCGAGTCGGACAAGAGGGCGGAGTTCGCCTTCCCTGCCAAGATCACCATTCTTCCCGACCATGTGTTCAGAGTAAACAAGCCCGCTGTCGTGGGCGTCAGAGTGCTGGCAGGCAGGATACGTGTGGGAGAGAACCTCATCAGCGTCGACGGAAAGGACTGCGGAACCATCAAATCCGTGCGTGACGACGATGGAAACGTGCTGAAGGAAGGCGTTCAGGGAGAAGAGGTGTCCGTGGCCATCGACGGTGTCACCGTCGGCAGGCAGATCAATGAAAACGACATCCTCTACGTGGATATGATCGAGAGCGGATACAAGGTGGTGTCCAAGCTCGACCTCAACAGCGACGAGAAGCTCGCCCTGTCCGATACCGTTGCCATCAAACGCAAAACGGAACCGTTCTGGGGAATGTGATACCGATGGATGCGAAAAAGGTCAAGACCTCGCAGGAGATATTTTCAGAACTGTTTGTCAGATATCCTGAGCTTGAGGTCTGTAAGAAAGATATCGAGGCAGGTTACAAGGTTCTTCTGGAATCCTATAAGAACGGAGGACAGCTGCTCATCGCCGGGAACGGCGGAAGTGCGGCCGACAGTGACCACATCTCCGGTGAGCTGACCAAATCCTTCATGTTCAAACGCGCTGTGGATCCCGCGCTTGTCTCTAAGCTCGGAGAACTTTACGGCGATGCGGGAAAGGAACTTGTGAAGAACCTCGAAGGAGGTCTTGCGGCAGTTCCTCTTCCGACCATGAACGCCTCCAATTCCGCCTTCGCGAATGACGTGAACTGGGAGGCCGCCTTTGCGCAGTCCGTCAATGCTCTGGGACATTGCGGTGATGTCTTCCTCGGGATCACCACTTCCGGCAATTCCGCCAATATCGTCAACGCACTGATGGTCGCGAAAGCCAAGGGGATCAAGAGCATTGTCCTCACCGGAAAGACCGGTGGTAAATGCAAGGGACTTGCCGACGTCTGCATCATCGTTCCCGAGAACGAGACGTTCAAGATCCAGGAACGTCACCTCCCCATCTATCATGCGCTCTGCGCCATGGTCGAAGCGGATCTGTTCGAACCCCGCGCATAAACACTACTGCAGAACAGGTGATCCTGTTCTGCTTTTTCAAACCCGATTTTTACATTCCTCTCTCTTGCATTTTTCAATGTGCCAGTAGGTGGTGCAGTGCACAGCAGGGCCATGGATTGGTTCCGGCAGTATATGCTGGTTGGAGGAATGCCACAGGTGGCCTTAGAGTACTCCAGAAGCAAGGATTTTAGTCGCGCAGATTTTTTCAAAAAGGAGATTTTGTCCACCTACCGTGCTGACATCGCCCGGTTTGCAAAGAGGTATGAAAAGAAGGTCGAAGCGGTTTTTGACGACATTCCGTCAGAACTCAGTAAGAAAAACAAGAGGTTCAAGATCACCGCTTTGGGCGAAGGGGCACGTATGCGCGACTATGGATCTTCGTTTATGTGGCTTGAAGACGGGATGATAACATCATCTTGTTACAATGCCAGCGACCCCTCTTCTGCGGGGCTATCGATGTATTTGGAACGTCCGGTTATGAAATGTTATCTGAACGACACCGGGCTTCTCGTGACCCACGCCATGCCTGACAAGGACGACATGGATAATGTGTTCTACCGTGACATCCAATTGGATAAATTGGGCGTGAACGAAGGTATGTTCACAGAGGATATTGTGGCATAGATGCTGCGTGCCTCAGGCAACAGGCTGTTCTATTACTACCGTAGCGATGCGGAAAATGCCGAGAACAATATGAAGGTCGACTTCCTGGTCAGGATCGGACGTAAGGTCTGTCCCATTGAAGTGAAATCTCCCTCATCGGATTCGATCTCCTCACTGAAGAAGTTCCACAAGAAGTTTCCCAATACAGGTCAGCCGACCATACTTTATTCCGGAGATGTGAAGATGAAGGGCGGCATACTTTATCTTCCGCTGTACATGGCGATGTTCCTCTGATGTTCCTCTGACCTGAATTCAACAGTGCCAGACAACGAATTCATGAAAATCCGGACGATCTGGGGGTTCTCTTTTCTCTAAATATTATAAAGGGAGACTCATCTTTTTCCGCGATACCTTTAAAAATGATTTCCCAATAGCTACGTTTACAGGTGTTCAAATGGCAGTAGAATTCAAAGCTATTGTAAACGATGTGAAGACCGGTAAATCATACAATGTTACCGTGTCCGGCCACCACGCGAACTCCCTGGATGGAAAGAACATCGGGGAGATCGTAGACGGAATTTTCGTAGGACTTCCCGGCTATAAGGTAAAGATCACTGGCGGATCCGACAAGAACGGAACCCCCATGAGGAAGGACCTTCCCGGAAAGAAGAGGGTCAACCTCCTTCTTTCTGACGGTCTCGGGTTCCACGAGAAATACCGCGGAGAGAGGAAGAGGGTCGCAGCACGCGGTTCCGCAATCTCCTCTGAGATCGTTCAGATCAACATGGCCATCGCAGAGTATGGTCCCAAACCCATCGAAGAGCTCCTCAACGGTGGCGAGGAGAAGGCGGAATGAAAGTACCGAAGCAGCCCGAGATCAACATCGGGATGATCGGTCACGTCGACCACGGAAAGACCACCCTCACCAAGGCGCTTTCCGGCGAGTGGACCGACCGTCACTCCGAGGAGGTCAAGAGAGGTATCTCCATCAGACTCGGGTACGCTGATGTGGCGTTCTACAAGTGTCCCAACTGTGAGGGCACTGCCGCATTCTGCACGGCGAAGAAATGTCCCAGATGCGGTGCGGAGACCGAATTTCTCCGTGCCGTGTCATTCGTCGACGCCCCTGGGCACGAGACCCTGATGGCAACCATGCTGTCCGGTGCCGCGCTCATGGACGGTGCACTTCTTCTCGTGGCGGCCAACGAACATTGCCCCCAGCCTCAGACGAAAGAGCACTTGATGGCCCTTTCGATCATCGGCATCGATAAGATCGTCATCGTTCAGAACAAGATCGATATCGTCACCCGCGAGCAGGCCCTTCAGAATTACAAGGAGATCAAGGAGTTCGTCAAAGGCACCGTTGCCGAGAACGCGCCCATCATCCCTGTTTCCGCCAACCGCGGTGTCAACATCGACCTTCTGATCGAAGCAATCGAGAACACGATCGTCGCGAACGTCAAGAGGAATGCGGACGCAGACCCCATCATGCACGTCGCCCGTTCCTTCGATATCAACGCCCCCGGTACCACTCCCGAGAAGCTTCGCGGAGGAGTCATCGGAGGTTCCCTTATGCAGGGTAAGCTGAAGGTCGGAGACGAGATCGAGGTCGTTCCCGGAAGGCGCGTCGAGGTCGCAGGTAAAGTGTCCTACGAGAGGATCACCGCAAAGGTCATCTCCCTCAACGCTGGAGACCGCAATGTCAAAGAGGTCCTCCCTGGAGGACTCATCGCCATTGGTACCGAACTGGACCCGTCCGTCACCAAATCCGACGGTCTGACCGGAAGGGTCGTAGGTATTCCCGGAAAGCTTCCCGCCGTTGTAAGTTCGTTCAAGATGAAGACTGTTCTTCTGGACCGTGTCGTCGGTTCGTCCGCCGACCTCCGTGTCGATGACATCAAGAGCAGCGAACCGCTGATGCTCAGCGTCGGTACCGCCACAACCGTCGGTGTCGTCAAGAGCGCACGCGAAGGCTATGCTGATGTCGTTCTGAAGCTTCCGGTGTGCATCCTGCCCGGACAGAGGGTCGCCATCTCAAGAAGGATCTCCAACAAGTGGAGACTCATCGGATACGGTATCATCGACCAGTGACTGCATGCAGACGGTCGTTTTAGACACAAACGCATTACTGATGCCCTTCGAGATCGGTATCAACATCGATCTCGAGGTCCGCAATATTTTGGGAGATGTCAGATTCGTCGTTCCCGGACCTCTTGTTGGAGAGCTCAAGCATCTTGAATCCAGACACGCCAAGGCCGCTCTGGCACTTGCCCGCAGCAGGGAGATTGTTCCCTGTGAGGCCCATGGTGACGATTCGGTGTTGGAGGTCGCGCTGCGCGAGAACGCGTATGTTCTCACCAATGACAAGGAACTGCGCCGCAGGGCCAGAAAACTCGGCATTCCGCTCGTCTATCTCCGTTCTGGAACCCATCTGATCTTGGAACAGTGACCTTACCCCAACGTCTTTAATTGAGTTTGGTATCCGTCTCTTAATGACGGGACGTAACTTGCTGGGTCTTTATTCTGTCACCATAGGATTGACTGTATTGGTCTCCGCCGTGCGGTCGGATTGGATGGCCGTACTGGCAGGCCTGTTCTCTGCATCGGTAGTATATATGTACTCACAGAAAGGGTTCGAGTTCCCACACAGGCTGTTCTGCCTGATGACCGCTTTGTTCTTCGTATATCTGGCAGTCTCCGCGATCGATCTGATATGCGGTCTTCCGGATACTTCCGTCCGCGGAATTCAGTATGTCTGGGTCTTTGAACTTTTCATATTATCTCTGATCGTGTTCATCCTCGGTTTCCTCGCCACCCTGCTGGTCGATAGGTGTACGTCTTCGAAGATATCCCTTAGGTGGATGCTGCTGACAGCGATCGTGTCGACGATCGCGTTCTCCGCGATCGACCTGTTCTCTCTGGGATTCCATCTCTGGTATACCGGTGCACCGTTCGGATATGATGATATCGACACCTACGGGTGGGAGATTAACGTACCTCTGATGGTACCTTCCACCTGTGCGATAATCGTCGCGGTGGTCTCGTCGCTGGTGGGGCGCGTCTTCCTTAAAGGTCAGACCAAAGAGTCCCTTCTCAGGGAGGTGTGATCACGGACAAGCAACGGCAGGCTTTGATCATGAGTGCATTCTGGGCCGTTCTGCTGCTGGTCATGTGTTATATTTCAGTAAGCGAGGATCTCATCGCCGGATACGAGCTCAACACCTGTCTGTTCTGTGCGGCTTTCTGTTTCGTCCCGTATCTGTTCTATCGTTTCAGGGTGCTTAAACTTCCGATAGGGTTCATCGTGCTCATCCACCTTGCGATATTCCTGCATGCGACAGGTGTGCTGTTCTTCGCCTATGATTTCATCCAGATTTACGACAATGTGACCCACACATTCTCCTCGATAGTGGTGAGCGCATGCGTGATCCTCACACTCTTCACGCTTCAGAGATATAACTCGGACATTCACATGTCCCAGAAGTTCTGTTCTGTGCTGACTCTGCTGATCATGATGTCCTTCGGGATCATATGGGAGGAGTTCGAATACCTTATCGATCTCGTCTACGGGACACAGATGCAGTACTGTCCCTGGGATACCGTGAGGGACATGATCTGCAACACTCTCGGTTCCGGGATATGTACTGTAGGAATATATCTCTACATGAGGAACCGTTCGGTCGAAGAGTTCATCGATTCCATGGAACTTCACCCTGTTCTCCAGTTGTTCCTCAAAGAGAAAATGGGTGATGAGGGACACTGAGCTCCGGTAGTTCTTTTATTGTAGCCCGGTTTGACAGACAGTATGTATTTCAGCGGACTCCTGGTCGGTGTCGTGGCATTTCTGCTGATCGGAGTGTTCCACGTCGTGGTCATCAAAGGCGAATATCATTTCGGAAAGAGGATATGGCCACTGTTCGCGGTGATCGGTGTTGTTTCGGTAATCGCATCCTTGTTCATTGAAAATGTGACCGTCGGTGTGCTGGTGGCGGTGTTCGGTATCACCTGCATCTGGACCATAAAAGAACTGTTCGAGCAGGAAGAACGTGTGAAAAAAGGCTGGTTCCCGGAGAATCCGAAACGTAGGAAATGAGTTTGGTTCCAGGGGCGGGTATGCCCCCGGATTGGATCACTCAACGACCTCGGCCTTGACGATGACAACGTCCTTGAGGGGTTTGTCGTTGGGGTCGGTGGTGACGTGCTGGATCTTGTCGACGACGTCCATTCCCTCGATGACCTCGCCGAAGACAGGGTGTGCATAGGGGGTGCTGGGGTTCTCCTTGTCGAGATAACCGTTGTCGTTGGTGTTGATGAAGAACTGGCTTCCTCCGGAGTGGGGGCGACCGGTGTTGGCCATGGAAACGAAACCGGGCTGGTTGGAGTGGCCTTTGCCGAACTCGTCGTCGATGGTGTATCCGGGTCCGCCCATACCGGTACCGGTGGGGTCGCCGCCCTGGATCATGAAGTCGCAGATGACCCTGTGGAAAATGGTGCCGTCATAGAATCCGGATTTCGCGAGTTTTACGAAATTTCCGGTGGTGATGGGCATATCCTCATGCATTTTGATGGTGATATCTCCCATGTTCGTGTGAAGGATGACATTGGTCATAGCGCGCCAATCGGTAATTGACTATTTAACGGGAATGGGGCGTGAAATGGTTTCGAGGGCGCAGATGCGCTTAACAAATCTCTTTAATACAGGATTGGTGTTTAACAATCAGTGGCATTCAGTGCCAGGTGTTCGAAATGGAGAAACTCAAACTTTCCACAAACGCAAAGATCGCGGCCATCATGGTCGTCGCCGTCGCATTGGTCATGGTCGTTTCCTGGCTTATCGGACCTGCGTCGAACTAAACTTTCAATCTCTGATTCTCAGAGTGTTTCTCTGATCAGACCGGTTGCCCGGTCTGAATTCAGAGCAGATATCCTTCTTCAATTTCGCCGATGTACATTATCGAGCGGTTTCCATCAGGATTCTTTTCGTCATCGATGTTCTTCTCGATGAAGTGCTCCCTGACGATGGGCGCTGCATACATGTTTCTGCATACGAGGACGAGTCTTCCTTCCTTGAAGGTGGGTTGGCCGTCCACTTCGATGGAGGTGAGACCTGCGGTCTTGATCTTGTCGGGTTCGTCACGTCCGGAGTGGCTGCCGAGATAGCTCAGTTCGGTCTTGTGTCCGTCGAAGAAGGTCAAGGTGAAGCGATTGCTCTTCTCGATGAATTCGTTGGTGTACCTGCTGGGTCTTATGAAGATGAATGCGGATTTCCTTCCCCAGAGGCTGCCGAGGGCACCCCAGCTGGCGAGGAGGGTGTTCACTTTTCCGTCCGCCTGAGCGGTCACAAGCATCCATTCGGTCTGGATGTCGTTGACGGCATCCACGTATTTTCCCAGTTCAGAGAGATCGATCTTCTGCATACTGGGACATTATGCTGCAGGTATTTGGATATCAGCCAATGTTGACTTGGTAGCCGTGCTGCTCCAGGACCTTCGCAGCGTGTCTGACCTCGTTTTCATCGTGGAGTTCCACGCGGAGGGAACCGGTTTCGAACTCACGGTTGTGGATGATGCCGACGTTCTTGATGTTGATCCTGTTGGAGGCGAGAATGGTCGTGACAATGGCCAGAGCTCCGGGTTCGTCGGGGATCTCGATGTGGATCGCATTGGCGGTCTTGATGGGTCCGCTCGACGTGTCGATGAAAGATTCTCTGTATCTTCTGGCGGAATCGAATTGGCCGAAAATGCTGTCTGGGTCATGTGAGACAATCGATCTTTTCATGTCATTGAGAAGACCGATATAGTCATCCAGAAGCGAACAGATGTTCCCGGAATTAGTGAGGCAGATCTGCTTCCACATATCTGCGGATGAAGAGGAGATCCTTGTGATGTCCTTGAATCCTCCCGCAGCGATCATTTTCATTTCTTCGTTCGGACCGTCCTTTTCACGGACAAGGTTCACCAGCGAGGCGGAGATGACATGTGGGACATGGCTCACTGCGGCGGTGATGAAGTCGTGACGATCGGGGGACATGTCTATCGGGATGGCCCCCATCGATGAGACCAGGCTGCGGTAGGCGTAGATCTGCTCCGGAGTGTTGGATTCCGTGCGGGTGATGATGTAGTATGCGTTCTCCAGCAGTTTCGATTTGGAATTGGCGTATCCGCTGCGTTCGCTTCCCGCCATCGGATGTCCGCCGACGAATCTCTTCTCAAGGCCCAGGTCCCTGATCTTCTGATGGATGGGTGATTTGACACTGCCGATATCGGTGAGGATAGTCTTTTCTCCGAGGAAGGGGGCGACGGCACCTGCATTTGCTGCATTGGCTTCCACCCCTGCACAGAGGAAAATGAAATCGCAGGCGGAAAACTGCGAATCGATGCCTGATGACACGACATCCACGACACCGTCCTTGTACGCCTGGGACAGTGAATCCTTGTCGGGATCGAATGCAATGATCTTGGTTTCGGGGGCCCTTTCTTTCAGAGCACGCGCGATGGAACCACCTATGAGTCCCAGTCCGAGAAATCCGACGGTCTGCTGTGTCATTGATTAGCACGGATGGTTACGTGGATTATAACCGTTTTCAAAAAGGAGGCAGGGCCCGGAGGCCCTAATGTTTCACTGAGCGGTCCTGCCGAGTTCGCGGCAGAGCTCGAGACCTGCGTCGTCGGGGGTGAGGTTGACCATGAGTCCCTCACCATTGATGCAGGTGGCGCCGGCAGAAGTGATGCGGTCGGCCCAGTCGCGGAGCCACTGACCGTCTCCCCAGTCGTAGGAACCGAAGATTGCGATCTTCTTTCCGGCAATTTTTCCTTCGATGGAGGTGAAGAAATCTTCCATGGGGTCGTCGAGTACCTCGTCCCCCATGGCAGGGCTGCCGAGGATGAGAACGTCGCTTGAAAGGACGGCGTCCGCGTCGGCGGCGTCGCCTGTTGCGTAGATCACGGATGCGCCTGCGGATTCGGCGCCTTCTTTGATGGCCTCTGCCATCATTTCGGTGTTTCCGGTCGTGCTAGAATAAACGATTGCTTTCTGGATAACTATTCCTCCGATCCTATTGGATATTTAGGAATAATTAAATCTATAAATAAAGTTTAGCCTAGCTTAAATTAAGAACAGCCTCATATTGCGGGTTCTACAAGCTCGACCTTTCCGGTGCGGATATTATACAATGCACCCACGCACACGAGGTCGGAGATATTTGAGAAACACTGATCGAGCTCGGACACACTGTTGAGGATATTGATCTTGCATGCGGCGATAGGGTCTGTTTCGTTTCCGATTGCGGAGGCGATCTTCCTGGTGAAGGATCCCGAATACCTGCCGTGCCCGTTTTCCAAAGTTGCTGCGATAGCTCCGCAGTGCGTATGTCCCAGGACCATCACGAAATGGCATTTGAGATGCTCCATGGCGTATTCGATACAGCCTAGTGTGGTGTCGTCCACAGTATTGCCTGCGGTGCGTATCACGAAAAGATCCCCGATGCTGGCCGAGAATATCACTTCTGGAATGACCCTTGAATCGGAACACGTGACAATGACCGCGTACGGACGTTGTTTGTTCTCGGTCTCCAGCCTGCGGGCTTCAGACACATCCCCGATTGATCCTCCTTCGAGGTAGCGCCGGTTGCCTGCCATCAGTCTTTCAAGGTTCTCGGTGTGTCCGTTCATAGGTACCTTCCGTGACAGAGGAATACCATTATCGTTTATGATTGTTGAGTGAAACTAAAAATGCCTGCCCGACCTTTGCGGATCGGACAAGAAAAGTTTAGAGCAAACGGATGTAGGTTCGTCGCTTAGTTCTTTTTCGCAGCCTGTTTGCCAGTCGCTTCAGTGCCTGCATTGGCGTTCTTCGACTGAGCAGCAGCACGGCGCTCTTTAGCGTGTTTGCCCATGAATTCGTTTATTCCCGTCGTATATAAACGATGTTCATTCCCACAGCCTGTTTTGTAACTTGGAAAAACCGGAGGTTCCCCAAATACGGTCTTCGATAGTTGCAGAAATGCCACAAACATTCGAAATGAATCTGCGATTTCCGCAGGTTAGGTGTCTTTTTAGGAGATATCGTGTGTTTTATTGATCTCCTATTCTATTCTTCTTATTGAATATCCGTTAAGTTGGCTGATATTGCATATTTTTGTAGATGTTACAATTATCGCGGGGATACTATATATTTGGAAAGCTTCACCCGGGCATGGACGCGAGCAGTGATGCAGTAATCGACGTCCGCAGTCTTACCAAACAGTACGGGAGTTTTACGGCTCTCGACCACCTTGATATGACTGTAGGAAAGGGAGAGTTCATGGGGCTTCTGGGACCTAACGGTGCCGGAAAGTCCACCACCCTCAAATCAATGACAGGACTTGTGCGTCCGACCTCAGGAAATGTGTTTATCAACGGGGTCGACGCCGTAAACCACAGAGAAGCAATGAAACACGTCGGGTGTGTCATCGAGACCCCCGAGTGTTATTCGGATTTCACGCCCGGGGAGATGCTGGCATATGTCGGTGCCGTTCACGGGATGAATAAGGGCGATATCGCAGAGAACGCACGTGCAATCCTCGATGAGGTGCGTATGTGGGAGTGGAGGAACAAGAAGATCGGGCAGTTCTCCAAGGGTATGAGGCAGAGGGTGGCCATTGCGGCCGCACTGCTCCCCAATCCCGACGTCATCATCCTCGACGAGCCCACCTCCGGATTGGATCCGAGGGGTATGATCGAGATCAGGGCGATCCTCAACGGTCTGAAGAACAGGGGACTCACCCTCCTCATCAGTACCCACATCCTCAGCGAGGTTTCCGAGATGTGTACCTCGATGACCATGATCAACCGCGGGAAGAAGATAATCTCCGGAAACGTGTCCGAACTTCTTCACAATCTCTCGGAGGATTCCAAAGAGGTTTCGATCGAACTCCGCACCATCGGAGAGATGGGTGCCCAGTTCTGTTCCGACCTCGAGGCCATGGCAGGTGTGGCCGATATCGACCGTATGGGTCCTCGGTCTGTCCGTTTCAAGTTCACCGGAACCGACGAACAGCAGGCAGACATCGCTGATTTGGTTCAGTCATACAAGCTCAGGATGCTCTGCATGAACGAGACCGGTGCTGATCTCGAATCACTGTACATGCAGCTTACCGCAGGAGACGAGGTGAACGTCAAATGAAGCTGCCTTCTTTCGACAAAGACCTGCTTCCTTTCAAGAAAAAGAAGAAGGAAAAGGAAATTCCCGCTGAATCCGCCGAGACGGAATCTACTGATCTCGAATATCCAGGGGATGCGCCTCTGGTGCAGGGAACTCCCGTGGATCCTGAGAAACTCCATGGTCCGTTCGACCTTCCGAGTCTTTTCGTTCAGTATAAAGCATGTTATATGGTGCAGATGAAGAGATTCTCCAAGAGCAAGGTGGCCGTCATGCTGCCGATCCTCATCATTCTGATCCCCGTGGTCGCGTATCTGTACAACGCGAAGGCGATTCCCATCTTCGGAAGCGGTATCACGAACCAGGGTATGTGCATATGCCTTCTGCTGCTACCACTGATGAGCATGTTCCTTTCGGCACTGCTCTGCGGTACGATGCTCCCCTCGGAGTACAGGGAACGCACGGTCTACCTGTCGCTGCCTCTTCCGATGCCACGTTCCGTGTTCTATTTCGGCAAGTTCCTGGCAGGTCTGACTCTTTCCTTCGGAACCGTTCTGGGCGCCTACGGGGTGGCGATCCTCATATCGCTTTCGCAGACCTCCGGTGCGGAGACATACATGATGCCTATTCTGAAATCATTGGGTCTGGCACTGTGCGGATGCTTCTTCTTCTGCGCCTTGACCTACGGAATGAGCGCGAGGGCGAAACGCAGTTCGACCATGAAGGCGTTCATCCTGATGTTCATCGTGCTGCCGATCGTGGCAGTTATAGTTCCCTTCCTTGCGGAATATCTCCCGAAAGGGTTTGTGGACTTCCTCAGTTCGGTCGTACACTCGCTCCCGGTGTACCTGCCCGATATATCGATCTACACCCTCGGTTCCCCCAGCCTATGTATGCTGATGCCAGGGTCTGTCGCGGGATTCGTGAGCTCCATGAATATGCCCTTTGCCTACGGCAGCACCGGATGTATGGTGGTCCTTGCCATAGTGCTCGGGTGCTGTGCGCTTGTGAGTGGATATAACAAGATCAAAAGGAGGGATATGTGATGAAGGACAATATTGCGATAGCCACTTTGGTCGTGGCATTAGTGGCACTTGTGGCCGCAGGTGTCCTCGGATCAGAGGATTCGTCCGGATCCGATGCCCGCGACGTGGAAGCATCTCTTGCAGGGCACTATTATGCCAGTGATATTAAGATTGAGTATGATGACCCATATAGTGGATATATGAGGTATTCCGGTGATTCGTATAATAAGTCCACTGCTCAATTTCTGTTCTTTGATGGAGATAAGGAAGCAGGGGAACAGGCGATCATCAAATGTCTCTACGGCAACGACCGGAGCGGATTTGTATCAAATCCGGTCGATGGTAATGAGTATTACGTTTACTCCCGTTCCTATTCTGAGTACAATGGCTATACGCTTCAACTGTGCTCGTATAATGAGGATAAAAAGATCTATCTTTCTGCAGGAACCCACGATATTAAGCAATCAAATTCTTCATACCGCCTTTATCTTTGTCCTGAGTTAGATCTCCACTGTGTAGGCGAGATCGATCTTTCCCCATACGGTACCAATACTGTGACATTGGCGGTCGGTTGTTATTACTATGTTCTGTGCGATACCTATTCGACATCCAATTTCCCTAATGCGAAGGCGACCCTGAACATAACCAACTGGTCCGATGACACCGCACAGAAGAAATCCGATGTGTCTGGCACTGTGGAACTGACCTCAGACAATGTCTGGGTGACCAAAGAGGTCAAAGGCGAAGATAAGACCGATTATGAACAGGCAGTATTCTTTGTCAAAGGCAGCGACGAGGCGAAGGAGTTCTACGATGAGTACGTCTCCAAAAACAAGTACTATCCTATGCCCACCAGTGGCACGTATCTGGAATCCGGCAAGACCTACGTGCAATACCGCCTGTATGCGGGAATATACACTCAACTTCAGCCGGACTATACAATCTGCAACGACAACGTTTGCAAGATGTACATCGAATATGGAAACGAACTGAGATTTGTGCCGAAATTCACCGAAAGCGATTATTCTGTTTATCTTGCGGTGGACACCAGCATTTACCGTCTCGACAGCCTGACGGAGTACACTTACAAGCCCGACAAGACCGGTTATGTCTATCTGTTCCTGGTCTCTGAAAAAGATGATGAATGCATGAGCGGAACGATAGGACTCGACGTCTCCGGAGCAGTGGCAAATGACGACAATGCCGTGGTCCCTGCGGTGATCTGTCTGGTACTGTTCGCACTGGCGATCGCGGTCGTTGTTATTTCGATACAGAAACCCAAGTGGGCTGTCTGCAAGACCGAATGAAAACACTTTACTGCCTCGGAACGAGGCAGGGCCCTCCACATTATTTGGCTCTCTATGATTTCGGGTAGAAACGGTACTGACTAGGGCGTCTGAGAACCAGGTCAAGAAGATATTATAGTAAACAATAAAATAAATTCTTCTTAATGTATCTCTTAGTAAGGAGATTACATATAGTGTACTACAGGAAATTCAAACACCCGAAAGAAGAGCTCTTAGAAGAAGGAAAAAAGATCGTATCCGCAGATCGTGACTCGAAATTCCTGTTCCGCGTAGCAATGGTTAATCTGATGCTGTCCGGAATCCTGCCATCTGAATTATCGAAGTATTGCGGCGTTGAGGAACGGACTTTATCGGGATGGGTCGCAAAAGTAGATAAGGACGGATTCGAGACGCTTCGGGCCACCAAACAATCCGGGCGCCCATCCAAACTCAATTCTGAGCAAAAAGAAAAAATTAAAATCGCTATTGAAAAAGATCCCTCTGAATATGGATATACGAACTGGGATGGCCCCTCGCTTTCCGATTACATATCGAAAGAATTCGATGTTGAATATTCGGTCAGAGCCTGTCAGAAATTAATGCATGAACTCGGTTTTGCTCTGATCCGCCCTTAAACATACCCCTCATTGAACGAACCGGACGATGTTGCGCGAAAGATCTTCAGGGAAGAGGCCGCCAAAAGATTTGGCGACCCCGACAGGATCGTTGTGTTCCAAGATGAGGTCCACTTTTCGATAGGGCAATGGAGATCAACGTCGGAAACTTGGAGCACATGGAAGCATACGGTCTCGTCTGTCTCGTCATAAGTGCGGGTTTCAGGTCGAAGGCGCTCCGCATGTTCTCGCTCCACAACGACAACAAGACCGCGCACGGCTACGAGATCCTTGCCGAGCACGTCAAGGGCGAGGGGACATACGGGAATGCCCGTTGGGCCCGTCCATCCGGACGGTGTCAAGGTGTTCGAGAGGTATCTCGAAGCAAGGAGACTCTGTCTGGAGAGGGCCGGGAAGTACGAGGGTGCCCCTTTCCCTCCGATCAAGTACAATAGCGGGTACATCCCCTACGGGATGATCCGCATCCTGAAGAGTATGGTCGAGGAGGATCTCGACATGAAGTTCGATTTCCGGTAGTGCAGGCGCACCTTCGATCAGAGGGCGATCGACGAGGGTCAGAGCATGCACGA
>CAVATL010000013.1:0-44036 GCA_963591575.1 Candidatus Methanomethylophilaceae archaeon | reverse complement strand
AGATCCACAAAAAGAATTATTACAGGGGTATGAAAGGAAAGACGCTCCTGTACGGCATTGTATTCCGGGCCAAGACCGCTACGATCCTTCTTGAAATCGTTAATCTCTGACCAAAACAGAATATCATGCTAAGTCAATGATGTCAATAGATCCGCAATTGAGATCGATCAGCAGCATCTTTCCAATGAACGGAGCTCCGGTTGACGTGATCAGTTGGATCACCTGAGTAGCCTCTAAAGAGGCCATTGTTGATACCATCGATCCCACTGACGGAGTGACAGTGCCAGCAGGCGAATCTGAGACCTTATCGTAAATCTGTTCCAGGTCGGGGGTTCTGCCTGGGATCACAACGGTCAGCTGTCCCGTGAACCCGGTGACACCCGCGTGAACAAGAGGTTTGCCTGTACGGACCGCATATCTGCTAAGGATTTTCCTAATCGAAATGCGATCGAGACAGTCGACCAGGATATCGCAGTCGTAGAACACAGAATCCAGGTTTTCTTCAGTCAGAACATCGCAGAAGGCAGTGACCTTTACATCGGTGTTCACAGAAGTCAGCCATGTTTTCAAAAGTTCTGCTTTAGAATCGATATCTCCCTCGCGGTAGACGAACTGACGGTTCAGATTTGAGATGTCTGGGACATCACCGTCGGCGATTACAAGGGTGCCCACTCCGGCCGATGCGAGATTGGTGAGAAGGGTTGTACCCAATCCTCCGCACCCTGCAACGCCAATTTTCGCCTTACGAAGCTTCTCCTGACCTCCCTCTCCGATCAGAGGGATCTGTCTGGAATAACGGCTCTGGGTCATAGTGAATCTGCCAACTCCGTAAGCATCCCGAGTGCTGAAAACGCTGTCTCCGAACGGACCGCATCGCGATCCCCTGAAAAGTGGAATTCCTTCACTATGACCGACACCCCGTCAGTGACTGCAATGAAAACGGTTCCCACAGGTTTGGTCTCGGTTGCCCCTCCGGGCCCGGCGATCCCTGTGACCGCGACCGAAAGATCCGTACCGAAAGCGGATAATGCACCCTTCGCCATACATCTGGCGGTGGCCTCACTCACGGCCCCATATGCGAAAAGAATCCCATGAGGGACCATGAGGATCTGTTCTTTCAGTTCATTCGAGTATGTGATCGCACCGCCTGCATAATATGCGGACGAACCTGGAACTGCTGTAATGGAAGTCCCGATGAGCCCTCCGGTACAGGATTCCGCAGTGGAAACGGTGAGTTTCTTTCTTTCCAGAGACCTTATCAGTCTTTCAGAGGCCCCGATGAGTCTTTTTTCCATGAAACGACCCTTCAAAAGGCACTGTCGGCCTCTGTGAAACTGGCTATCCTGCCCACACCGTCAATCTTGTCAATCACATCGGCGACGGTCGGAGGGACAAGCGATCTCCAGTCACCACCTTCGGCGATTCTCCTGCGGACCTCGGTCCCGGAGTAGATCGTACGGTTATAGAGAGGGGATGCCTTGATATTGAAACCCGCTTCTGAAAATAGACGTTTGGTGAACGGGTTGTTGCTGTAGACGTTCACGAACGGAGGACACATGGATACCACATGAGAGACCCAGACGCTGTATCTGTTGAGGTCTTCGATAGGTACGATGGAATAATTGTCTATGCCCTCGGCCTTCAAGGTCTTCTCGATCATCAGGTATCTCTCACCGGCAGTGAAGGGGTTGTCCACCGTGTGGGAGTACTGCGCGCTTCCGATACCGATGGTGAGGTGTTCGGACTCGCTGGCACATTTGCGGATGACCTCCATATGTCCGAGGTGGAGGGGCTGGAACCGACCGATGACGAGAGAGTACTTCTCGAAACCCCCGATCGAGTCCCAGCGGCATCCGCAGGAGATGTTCATTCCTCCTTTACTTCGGAAACGACAGATTCCTCAGAAGGTGCCTCTGCCGGAGCAGGGACGGGCTCCGCTGGTGTAGGGGCAGGAGCGGCCGCCTTGTCGATGACGGACTCCTCCTCTGCCATCTGCGAAGTGAATTCCTCCTCCACAGGGGGGACCCACTTCACAGCGGTGGAGCCGTTGGGGTTGAGGTAGTCGAGCTTCTTGAGAAGCTCCTCTTTCGCCTCACAGTCCTCGAACGCATACTCTGCGACATCACGGTAGGTGGTCATTCCGAACACCTGCATGGTGTCAGAGAACTTCTTGCGGATCATGACGTCCTTGAGGTTGCTGACAGGCACCAATCCGGTGACGATTCCCGCACCTGCGGCGGCCTCAAGCTTGGCGGTGGCCGCACCGATCGGAAGGACGAGTCCCCTGACGTTGAGGCTTCCGGTCATAGCGACGGTCTGGCGGATGGGGATGTTGTAGAACGCTGAGAGAATGACAGTGGTCATGGTGACGGATGCCGAATCTCCCTCCACACCCTCATAGGTACCGATGTACTCAAGGTGGATGTCGTACTTGGACATCTCCTCACCGATGATGCTCTTGAGCACGGCGGAGATGTTCTGAACCGCTTCTTTGGCGATCTCTCCGAGTTTTCCGGTGGCGATGATCTGTCCTCCGTCCTTGTGGATAGAAGGCACGACGGCGGCCACGATGGGAAGCATGATTCCGGAGTACTCCGCCATTCCGTTTCCGGGATCGAGGGCGGCGAGACCGTTGACCTGACCTACCTTGGAACCTTTGGTCTCGAAGAGCTGGTAGCTCATGGAACCTTCGACCTGACGGTCGGCGATCTGCTGCTCGAGGGAACGGGCGTTGACCATTGCGGTGAGCACATCGTCCCTGGTGACGATACCGGCGACACGTGCGACGGCCAGATCACCTGCGACACGGATGAGTCCGCCGAGCTCCCTGAACCTCAGAGTGAGCTTTCCTTTCCTTCCGGCACGGCGCTGGGCCTCTTTGAGGATCACACCGACCGCATATTTGTCGAAGTGGGGGATCTTTCCGTCCTTGCTGACCTCCTGCGCGACGAACCTGACGATGGCCATCCTGTTGTCGTCGGTGTCAGGCATGTTGCTGCGCATGTAGATCTCGTAACCGTATCCTCTGATCCTGGACCTGAGGGCGGGGTGCATCCCCTGCATTGCGTCGAGGTTTCCGGCGCAGACGAGGACGAAATCGCAGGGAACGGGTTCGGATTTCACCAATGCTCCGGAGGACCTGTCGGACTGTCCGGTGATGGCCATCTTCTTCTCCTGCATCGCAGTGAGGAGGGCCTGCTGGGACTCCGGCCTGAGGGTATTGATCTCATCGATGTAGAGAACACCCTTGTTGGCCCTGTGGATGTCTCCGGCCTCCAGCCTCTGGTGGGAGGGGGTCTCGAGACCTCCGGACTGATAGGGATCGTGGCGGACATCACCGAGGAGTGCTCCGGAATGGGTACCGGTGGCATCCACGAATGGCGGAAGTTCGTTCGCATCGTGTCCGACGAGGAGTTTGGGCACGTATGAGGAGTCGGTCCTGGAGCCCATGGGGTTCCTGACGAACATCAGAAGGATCATGACCGCGAACAGTGCGACAAACAGAACGGTGAAACTCGAGAACACGAAGGATCCGATGAAACCGAGGATCACGATGACGGCACATGCATAGACATATGACGTGTTCTTCTGATTCTTGGCCATGGCGGCCTGTGCTTTCTGCTGCTGAACGACCTGTTTTCCTTTTCCGGCGGGGAAGGTCCTCACGCGGGGCTCGTTCTCGTCCTCCGGATTGGAATATGCGACGATATCCTGAAGATCGTCCTTGGGCAGATACTCGACCATCGAGTTGGCGAGCATCGACTTTCCGGTACCGGGGTCTCCGATCAACATCATGTGCCTTTTCTGTGCCGCGGCCTTTTTCATGACCTCGACTGCCCTGTCCTGTCCGATGACACGCTCGGACATCTTTTCGGGGATGGACACATCCCTGGTGGACTTGAAGGTCTGGTTAGCAACCCATTCCTCGGTGGTGACATCGGTCAGAACGGGATCGTTCTCGTCTTTGTTCTCCATATTCTTCCCTTCGGTGTTAAACGGGCTTGAATGTTCTTCTATATTAAAGTTGGTTTCTTTGCTGCCGCTCAGTTGAATGCCCCCTTCTTTGCCATCACGGCCAATGCGATTGCAAGCACCACGCAGATGAGTCCGGTAATGATCCATGGGGCGTACTGTGCAAGGGTCGCGAAGAGGTCCTTCTCCTCAGGCCATCCGTATCCGTCCACGTTGATGGTCACAGACTTGAAGCTGTAAGTCAATCCGGGATCGGCATTGGTGGGGAATGCCTGGTGGAGCTTTCCGAAGGCGGAACCGTCCACGGAAGAGTAGGTTCCGACGGCGAGCCATTTCTCTTTGTTGCCTGAAGCAGCGTTGGAACCGACATCGACCGCGTATGCCTTGCTGTCGATACTGACGACGTTCCAGGCGATGATCGTGCTGCTGTCGTTGTAACCGTAGACCACGGAACAGGGGACACTGTTCTTGTCGCATATCGCCTTGTACACAGCGGCGTACGCCTCGGACGTCAGGTAGTAAGAACCGTCGGCGGCGTTGGCCTCAGCGATCGCGTAAATGGTCCTGGCGTAGGTGTGGTCGGTGTTGTCATCGACATGCTTGTACGGGTCTGAGGTGAGCAGCTTGTTGATCGATTTGACCTTCTCGCTGACAGAATCGCCGCTGACGGTGATCTTGTCGAGCGCGGCGTTGACGCCTGCGACGGCATTCTTGAAGAAGTCGATTGCCGCGAACTGGTCGGGTACAGCGATGTGCAGGGTGACACTTGTGGCCTCATTGCCGGAAGCAACCACGGAATCCACCGAAACCGTCGATTTGACATCGGACAGGGTCCAGGTCCAGAACGCCCAATCCGTTTCCTTGTTGGCATCGAGCTTGGTGGCCTGCCATGCCTTCGTCGCATATTCCTGAAGCTTGTCCTTGATCAGCCCCTCATCATCGGTGCCGAAAAAGAAATTCGCTGCAACGACGACCTCGATATAATGGGCACCATCAGTACCGGAAACAGCAACGGTATCCGCCTTCAGGCCGGACAGCTTGTCGTAAATCACTTTCTCTTCCAAACTGAGCTGGCCGTAGTAGTACTTGTCAAAACTGATCTCGCCCTCCGCTGACGAGTTTTCCGCAGCGAGGATGGATGACGAGACAAGTATCGCAATAACGGCCATTATCCCCATGACCGTGTGCTTTGAATTCATCCTTTGCGCCTATATATTAATTATATTTAAGCGAGACCGCACAATGCCAGCAGCTTTCTGGACTCATCACATCAGGTACCGACCAGGATATGCTGGCCATTGTGTTCGACAGTCTATTCCCGAATGTTCGGAAAATACCCGTCTTCTGACGGACTTACCAGATGAACGATCGGCCACAGATTTACACATCTGGCACATTGCAGAAACCTACAAGATCCCGTTTGCAGTAGGATTAATATTGAAAACAGAATTACCGCACCTTATGAAATTCAGGGACCTGGATATCCCGGACAGACTGAAGGATGCTCTCGAGGAGAAAGGATTCATCGAGATGTACCCCCCTCAGGCCGAGGCCATCCCCAAGGCCCTGACAGGCAAAAACCTGGTCGCGGCGGTACCCACTGCCAGCGGAAAATCGATGATCGGGTTCATCCCCGCCATGAACATGGTCCTCCGCACCAGACGCAAGGTCCTGTACATCGTTCCGCTCAAGGCCCTCGCATCAGAAAAAAGGGACGATCTCGAGGAATTCTCCAAGATCTTGGAATCTCACGGACACGACGGGTTCAAGGTCATCATGACCACCGGCGACCCAGACCGTGACGACGACGTCTCTTCCGCCGACATCGTCATCGCCACCTCCGAGAAGGCGGATTCGATGATCCGTCACGGGAACAGGTGGATCGAAGGTCTGGGTCTTGTCATCGCCGATGAGGTCCACATGATCCATGAGCCCGGTAGGGGCCCCACATTGGAAATAGCGATCACCAAATTCATGCACAGGATCTCCGACCTTCAGGTCATCGCACTGTCCGCCACCATATCCAATTCCCTCGATCTGGCACTGTGGCTTGATGCCGAACATGTGAAAAAGGATTGGAGGCCTACGAAGCTGAAGAACGGCGTCTATCTCGATAACACCATCCACTTCGACGACGGTTCGGATGTTGCGGTCCCTCCCGAAAAGGAACCCATATGGGGAATGATCAAACAGACCGTGGAGGAGGGAGGACAGTGCATAGTCTTCGTCAATTCCCGCCGTTCCACCGAGTCGGTGGCATCCAAATTCGCCAAGAAGATGGCCGGACTCATCGGGACCGAACTGAGCGATGTGGACAAGATCCTTCTGGAAGGAGGGGATGAGAGCACTCCGGTGGGAAAGAAACTCTGCGACTGCGTCTCCTGTGGCATAGCCTTCCACCATGCGGGCCTGGACTATGGACAGAGACGCACCGTGGAGGAAGGTTTCCGCAACAGGACCATCAAATGCATCGTTGCCACACCCACTCTGGCCGCCGGGATCAACCTCCCTGCAAGAAGGGTCATTGTAAGAGATACCACCCGTTTCGAATCGAACATGGGCAACACCGACATCCCGGTCATGGAGATCCGCCAGATGTGCGGCAGGGCCGGCAGACCCGGCTATGATCCATGGGGAGAGGCCGTCCTGATGGCCAAAAGCTACGACCAGTACGATCACCTGTTCGACACTTACATCTGGGGGGATACAGAACAGCTTGTGTCGAAACTCGGTGATGAAAAAGTGCTCAGAAGTCACATCCTGGGTCTTATCGCCACAGGCGATGCGAATACTGAGAGCGAGATAGTCTCCTTCCTCGGATCCACGTTCTACGGTGCCACCACCGATATGTACGGTGCGGAGGAAGCTGTTTCAAATGTGGTCGATTTCCTTGCAGAACAGGGTATGATCGAACGCATAGGGGATAATGTGCACATCCTTCCGTTCGGAAAACGTACATCAGATCTGTACATCGACCCCTGGACCGCTGTCATCCTGAAGAAAGCAGTTATGAAAATGACCGAGGAGACAGATGAATTCCAGATCATGCAGGCCATCGCCTGTACCCCCGACATCATGGGCATGTATCCGAAGAAGGACGATGCCCAGGAACTTGAGGATATCGACAACGAATACGAAGGAAAATACCTGTGTACCCTCAGTGACGAATGCGGTGGGGATGACCATTCCGACATGAGCTGGGACATTCATATGGCCGACCTCAAGACGGCCCTTGTACTGAAAAGATGGATACAGGAGACTCCTGAGGAGACCCTGACCGATATACTGAAGATCGGTCCCGGAGACATCCGTTCCAGGGTAGATTCTGCCAATTGGATACTCTATGCGATGAACGAGATCGCCCTGACAGGCGGACTCCGCCCCGAATGCACCAAGATCATCAGGCCTCTGGTGACCCGTATAAAATACGGAGTGAAGGAGGAACTTGTTCCCCTTGTCTCATACCGCGGGGTCGGAAGGAACAGGGCGAGGACCCTGTACGACAACGGCGTCCGCACCAGACAGGACATTCTTAATATCGATGTAGGCAAACTCGCCGCCCTGCCGAAGATCGGCCACGCACTCGCCGAGAGCCTGAAGAAACAGGCAGGTTATGTTCCCAAAGTGGTCGAGAAGCCGGAGCGCGATATCGTCGACGATGAGATGGAATACATGCTCGAAAGGATGAACGCCGAGGAAGAGGCACGCAAGACCCAGACGAAGAAAACAACGCCTGAGGTCAAGAAGAAACAGATGTCGATTGACAATTTCTGATTTTGTAGAAAGGTGCCTTTCGGCACCTGTAAATTGTTTCAGTTCTCGTTAAGGATGCGCTCGGCGTCCGCGACCTCGTTCTTACAAGAGATAGGCTGCGGAACGTTGGCAAGGATGGTGTCGGGGTCTTTCAGACCGTTTCCGGTACAGATGCAGACGACCTTCTCATCGGCCTCGATAATTCCCTGCTCCCTGAGCTTCTTCATACCTGCAACAGATGCTGCGGATGCGGGCTCGACGCAAACTCCCTCTTTCCTTCCGAGGAGGAGCTGTGCCTTGATGATCTCCTCATCGGTGACGGTGGCGCAGTATCCTTTGGTGTCGTAGATCGCTTTGAGTGCTTTCTTTCCGGAGATCGGGTTTCCGATACGGATGGCGGTGGCGACGGTCTCGGGGTTGGACTCAGCGATGAAATCGTGGGCACCTTCCTGGAAGGCGGTGGCGACAGGGCAGGCTCCAGCGGCCTGGATACCGGTCAGCTTGGGGACCTTGTCGATCCATCCGACCTCTTTGAGCTCGGTGCATGCCTTGTAGACGGCCCAGATGTTGGCCGCGTTTCCGACGGGGAGGATGACCCTGTCAGGCACTTCGTAGTTCAGCTGGTCGATGATCTCGAAAAGGACGGATTTCTGACCCTCGGGACGGTAGGGGTTGATGGAGTTGAGGAGATACAGTTTCCTCTCGTCGTGCATCTTCCTTGCAAGTGCGAGCGCATCGTCGAAGTTTCCGTCGACGGAAAGCACTTTGGCACCGAAGAAGAGCGCCTGTGCGAGCTTTCCCATGGCGACCTTTCCGGAGGGGAGGAACACGGCACATTTCATGCCAGCCTTGGAGGCGTATGCGGCAAGTGCGGCGGAGGTGTTTCCGGTGGAGGCGCATCCGACGATCTTCGCTCCGAGCTCTTTGGCGTGGGAGACACCCATGGTCATACCGCGGTCCTTGAAGGAACCGGTGGGGTTGAGTCCCTCGAATTTGACGAATGCGTCCTTGACACCGACCTCGGCACCGAGGGCCTCGGTCTTGTAGAGGGGGGTTCCTCCTTCCTGAATGGAGACCTTGTTTGCCTCGTCGACGGGCATGAAGGGGGCGTACCTCCATACTCCGAGGGGCTTGCTCCTGAGGTCCTCGGGGTTGAGGGCCTTGGCCTCGGAGAGGTCCATCTTGACGGTCAGAAGACCTTTACACTTAGGGCAAAGGTTGGCGTAAGGATCGCTAACCTCTGCTCCACATTCCCAACATACTACTTTGTGTGCAGCCATGATCATAACCTCCTGCATCCGGTACCGCATTCGGTGACCCAGATATCGCATTTTAAACCGTTTTCGTTAAACACTTTGCGGACAGCTTCTCCGATGGTGTCCCCCTTGTGGGTGTCCTTGTCGTAGAAGGACATAACACAGGGTCCAGACCCTCCAAGGAACGAGACGATGGCCCCGTGGCTCATGGCGGCCTTCTCAGCCTCTTTGAGATGGGGGACAAGATGGGCGCGGGCGGGTTCGAAGACGACATCGCCGACGGACCTTCCGATAAGTGCCAGATCGCCGGTCATCATCGCATATACGAGCGATGATGAATGTCCGACATGGTAGACCAGGTCGCGGATCGGCACAGCTTCGGGCAGAACAGCCCTGGCGGCGGCGGTGAGGACCTCCACATCGGGAAGGGCGACGACAAGTCCCAGATTCTTCGGGGGCTCTACCTTCAGGACCTCGAACGGCTCGTAGGAGCGGATGATGGTGAATCCTCCGAGGATGCAGGGGGCGACATTGTCCGCATGCATGGTTCCGGAGGTGTATCCCTCTGCCGCGGCGGCACAGAGGATGACCTGATCGATGGGCAGTTTCTCTCCGGTGAGGACATGTCCCAGATATGCTCCGCCTGCAGCGGATGCACCGGATGATCCCATTCCGCTTCCGGGACGGATCCCTTTGGTGATCCTGACCTCGACACCGAAGTCCGCGTGGGTCCTCTTCAGGACCTCCGAGAGAGCGATGGTGACCGAGTTCTTCTCCGGGTCCCTGGTGATCTTCTCGGCACCCGGGCCCTCGATGCTGCTGATGACGATCCCTGATGGGATCTTCCTGCCCTCGACGATATCGTAGGGCTCGTTGAACGCAAGGCCGAATGTATCGAATCCCGCACCGATGTTAGAGGTGGTCGCGGGAGCCGCAATCTTAACCCATTCGCTGTCCATTATGAATCTCCAGTGGCTCATATTCCCACTGTATAAAAAAAGGTTCACCTGCCTACATACGCCCATATCAAAGTTATCGGGAACTGTTACCAAACCCCGAATTCTGGTGCCAAAGATGCCCGAAATGATATGAAAAAACGTGTATATCCGTTCTGAAATCAGCGTTTCAGAGGTAACTCAATGGTCAAGATAGTACAGGCCGCAGGACGTGACGCCCTCGGAGGATTTGCTCCCGAATTCGCCCGTTTCAACGATGACATCCTGTTCGGAGAGAACTGGAACAACCAGGACATCGATGTGAAGACACGTAGTATCATCACAGTCGTGACACTCATGGCACAGGGTATCACCGATTCTTCCCTCAGATACCATCTTCAGAACGCGAAATCGCATGGTGTCAGCCAGAAAGAGATCGCTGCAATCATCACCCACGTCGGTTTCTATGCCGGATGGCCGAAGGCCTGGGCCGTGTTCAACCTTGCCAAAGAGATCTGGGCCCTGGACGAAGGAGACCTTCCTTATGAGGATGAGACGATGAGGGCACATGCGAGATCGATGGTCTTCCCCATCGGACAGCCCAACACCGCCTTCGCCCGGTATTTCATCGGACAGAGCTATCTCGCCCCCGTGTCCACATCCCAGGTCGGCATCTACAACGTCACATTCGAACCCGGCTGCAGGAACAACTGGCACATTCACCATGCCAAGCAGGGGGGAGGTCAGATCCTCATCTGCATCGCAGGCCGCGGATACTATCAGGAAGAAGGGAAAGAAGCGATCGAAATGAGGCCCGGTGATGTTGTCAACATCCCCGCCGGGGTCAAGCACTGGCACGGTGCGGCACCGGACAGCTGGTTCAGCCATCTTGCGGTCGAGGTCCCTGCCGTAGAAGGTTCCAACGAATGGCTCGAACCCGTCGGCGATGATGTCTACGGCAAATTGGTGTGATATCTCCAGGTATTTTCTCTAAATAGGGGTCCGAGAAAGAAGGCGTTATATCGGACCCCTGTGTGCAGACCGATGTAAAGAAGGAAGATACCCACGGCGAAACTGCTGCAGATTTCCAGGTTGGTAAGTACCTATATGGCGCCGATTGTCATTATCGTCGCCCTTTTTGCACTGTTCTCACCTAACTCGGTCTCATTCATCAAGACCAGTTACATCAACTATCTTCTCGCCGTGGTCATGTTCGGAATGGGTCTGACCCTGAAACCGAACGATCTGAAGATCGTCTTCAGCCGCCCGAGGGATGTCGCCGTCGGTGTCATCGCCCAGTTCTCGATCATGCCTTTCCTGGGTTACGTCCTCACTGTGATATTCTCCCTCCCGACGGAGCTCGCCATCGGGGTCATTCTTGTCGGAACCTGTCCCGGCGGAACATCCTCCAATGTCATCACCTACCTTTCCAAGGGAGACACCGCACTTTCCGTTGGAATGACCGCCACCACTACCTTGATGGCACCAGTGATGACCCCTCTCCTCACATACATCTATGCGGGACAGAACATCGATGTCGACATGATGAGCATGTTCCTGTCCATCCTGGAAGTCGTCGCCGTACCGATCGCTTTAGGATTCATAATCAACAGGTTCTTCGGAAAGTTCACTGCGAAAGCGGTGGATGTTCTGCCTCTGGTGTCCGTTGTCGCCATCACCGCCATCGTCGCATCCGTGGTCTCCGCCAACTCCGCCAGACTCACTGATGCGGGACTGCTCATCCTGGCCGTCGTGGTCCTTCACAATGTATGCGGATACCTTCTGGGATACGGGGCCGCCAAGCTCGCAAGGATGGATACCACCAGGTGCCGTGCGGTGTCGATCGAGGTCGGAATGCAGAACTCCGGTCTTGCTTCGTCATTGGCCGCAGTCCACTTCGCGGCCTACCCCCTGGCGACCGTTCCCGGTGCGGTGTTCAGTGTCTGGCACAATGTGTCCGGGGCCATCATGGCCAACTGGTACGCGAAGAGGACTGAACAGACGGAGAAGGCCGGACAGACCGAATGAGGTGTGTTCCACCCAACTCCTTCTTCCAATGTCCCAGACATACGGGAGATCTGATAGTTTCCGTGCGTTTGAAGCTCTGAGACAAAGAGAGGTTAATATCCCAGCGTCCACCTACCGTCCCTCGTGACCACACTTCAGATCATCGGTCTCCGCGGAGAGTTCACATTCAAAGAAGCTGTCGACCATTTCATCGCATTGGGTGGGGAATGCATCCTTTTCGATCCTTCTATGGTCTGCGGCAAGGCGCACATCGAGAGTGCGTTCAGACATGCGGAGAGGGCCTTTGCGGAAGGGACCAACCGTGCCCGCAACATCCTGACCGAGACTATCCTGTTCGCCGCCTGCGAACGTCAGATAGGCAAAGCTCTGAAGAAGATGGGGCCCCGTCCCGATTCGAAGGAGATGGTGGCCGCCGTGCTCGACATCGACGGCGATCTGCACCTCTCCGAACTGCATGCGGCAAGGGATGATTCCCTCTGCGACCCGTCTGAAGAAAAAGCAAAGAACCTCTGTGCAGAACTGTTCGAGGGCATCTCGCCTGAAGACTGCGTACTGGAACAGGTCGCCATGGTCGACCTTCTGAAACCGTGATATCATGGACCGTATCGACATCCTCAGAGAAGTGGTGGAGAAGGAAGGCGCAGATATATTCTACGCCCGCGAAGGCAAACTCAGAAAGGCACTCCATGAGACCGCCCTCACCTTCGCCGATATGGAAGACCTCATCGAGGTCTGCAGCACCGACCGCAAGCTCACCAAGAAGATCCTTACCGATCCGGACCTCGCCAACACCCGCGATCTGCAGAAAGAACTGGTCGATGTGCTCGGGAACCGCAGCATCGCCTCCCTCAAGGATGTCCACACCGCCATCCATCACTATGAAAGGAAGAGTGTGGAGAAGGCGGATGGAGAATTCGACGACGGAAGGTTCGTCTACAAGGCGGTCCCGGCCCGCAAACAGTGTCTCGCACTGCTCAGATCGGTGACCCAACCAGGATACGAACTCGTGATTCCCGATACCGTGACCGTCGCTGGAAAGGAATGGAAGATCGTCTCTATCAGTGATGCCTGCTTCGAGAACAACACTTCATTGACCTCGGTTAAACTTCCCGCCGGCCTCGAGACCCTCGGAAAGAACGCCTTCTGCAACTGTTCCTCGCTCACATCCGTCGACATACCCAGACACCTGAAAACGATAGGTCAGAACGCGTTCGCCTTCACCCGCCTTACGGAACTTGTGGCAGGGGATTATCTCGAGAACATCGAGAGCATGGCGTTCTACCGGTGTCGGGACCTCAAGAAGATCATCCTTCCCAAAAGGACCGGTCAGATCGGGGTCGGTGCATTCTCCGGATGCACTTCCCTTGAGACCATCGAGATCGACAAGAACAATGGCAGATTCTGCTTCGTGAATGGTGTCCTTTACAGCAGAAAACAGGACAGGATCTACCAGATCGCAGGTTCATTCAAAGGGAAACTCTCCCCGCCGAGGTCGTTGCTCAGCATCGAACAGTACGCAGTGGAAGACTGTCTTGGTCTTTCGGAGATCGACCTTCCCGTATCGCTCACATCTATCGGTGCATGCGCATTCAAAGGTTGCACCGGACTCGTCAGGGCCAAACTGCCTAACACTTTGACCGCCATCGGACAGGGGGCATTCGAGAACTGCACCTCACTGAAGGCCATTTCCGTACCGGTCTCCATCAAGTCTATCGGAAGGAAGGCGTTCGCCGGATGTACCTCTTTGGAGACGTGTGAGGTCCTCGGAACAGTGAAGTACTCGGGCATGGACATCTTCTCCGGATGCACCGGACTGAACCGTGTCACCATAATGAAAAATTCCGAGCACAATGACAAAGATTTCCCTAATAACACCCGTGTAAAGTATGTTCACGGCTGATTTTGACCTAGTTTTAGGACAAAATACACTTTTTATTTGTTGTCTAGCACATGTCTACGGTGGGTTTAAATGACGGCAAATCAAGTCTGAATTATGAACACGCCAACCAGCAGATTCGGTCTACATAGGGTATCCTGTAGATTCTGCGACTCCAGCAACATCATCCGTGCAGGGGTCAGCGAAGTCTGTGAATGTTGCGGAAGAGTGCTTAGCAACAGCCCCGTCAAGGTCACCCGCAACGGTGCTACGATCTACCTCAGGAAAGGTTCGAACTCGTTCAAACAGTTCTGTGAGGACAACTGGATCACCTGGACAGACTGCCGTAACGTCGACGGATACGTCTGGTTCAAAGAGGAACGCGATGTCTGGAATTCCCTCGCAAGTCTCGGACTTCAGGTCAGTTTCTCCGAATATTCGCCCCATTTCCGCGGTCCCGCATGGCAGCTCGCTGTCGACGGTCCCCTGGACAATATCCTCGCCAGGCGCAACGAGAAGGTGCACCTGAGGGATATGGTGATCTACCCATCTCACCTGAGGGCCAGCGATATCGCTTCGGAAGCATTCTCCACAAACGCAATACCCTCGGCCTGACAGCGGGCCCTGGTGTAACCGTAGCCGTACACGGCTGCGATGAACTCCACACCCGCTTCGGCCGCAGCCTTTTGATCCGAAGGACAGTCGCCTATCATAATGACCCTGTCATAGGTGCCTGTCGCAATACAGTTTTTGATCATCTGGCACTTTGTGATATTACCGCCGGGATCGTCTCCCTGGACGGTCACCATGTATTCCGAAAGCCCGAGTTTTTCCGCGACAGCCTCGGCGGCGCTTCTGACCTTCATGGTCGCGATCGCCTGCGTCACATTCTTCGATGACAGTTCTCTGAGGACATCAAGGATTCCGTCGAACAGTTCGACCTTATCCATACATTCACGGACATAGTAGTCGCGATAGTACCCTGCGATCCGATCGGCCTCCGGACCTGTCTTCCCGAAGATCTCGTATATATGGTCGTGGAGGCCCCCGCACATCATATCGGAAAGGAGTTCCTCTGAAGGGATGGGAAGACCCGCGGCCTTGGCGGCATACTGATAGGATGCGACGATCCAGGGCCGGGAATCCGTGAGCGTCCCGTCCAAGTCCCAGATGATCAAGGTTCCCATCGTATCGAATATCCTGAAAAGGTTGAACCGGCCGTGAGGCCGGAAGATATTTGTTCACTCGTCAGGGACGAATTTGAATCCGTAGTGGATGACGCCGGCGTCCCCGTCCTCGTTGAGTTTCCTCATGACGGCCTTGACGCGCATTCCGATCTGGATCTTCTGGAGGTCCACATCCACGAGCTGTCCGGCGAGCATGACCCCGTCGTCGTTCTTGATGAACGCCACAGCATAGGGCATCATCCTGTTGTTGAATCCGGAGTACTCGTGGTTGATGGCGAAGGAGTAGACCTCCCCCTTCCTGCTGAGCTTGAAGGGTTCCATCTTTCCGACACCGGCACGCCTACAGTCGGGGCAGAACGAACGACTGGGGAAGAAGATCTTTCCGCAGTTTCCGCACTTGGTCCCGATGAGGTTGTACCTTCCGGGGATCTCACGCCATTCTCTTGCTGATACCATCGCCATTTCACATCGCCTCCAGAATAGATACGGTGACAGCGGAACCGGTTCCGCCGACGGACTGTGCCAGTCCGTATTTCGCGTCCTTTACCTGCCTGCCCTCGGCACGGTTGGTCAGCTGTTCGAAGAGTTCCACGATCTGGGACACTCCCGCGGCTCCGACCGGATATCCTTTGGCCTTGAGACCTCCGGATGTGTTGACCGCGATCTTTCCCGCATCGAACTTGGTGTCTCCTTCGAGGAAGGCCTTGCCTCCCTTCTCGTAAAGACCCAGGTCCTGAAGGGCCATCACTCCGGCGACTGTGTAGTCGTCGTGGATCTCAGCGACATCGATGTCGTGAGGGGTGAGCTTAGCGGCCCTATATGCCTGCTGGGCGGCGACGGTGGTCGCCTTGAAACTGGTGATGGTGTCCCTCTGGAACAGTGCCAGAGTGTCAGACGCCTGAGCGGTGGAGGCGACCCTGACGTAACTGTCAGTATATTTCTTGGCCTCATCGAGAGGACAGAGGATCACTGCACTCGCACCGTCGGAGATGGGTGCTCCGTCGAACATAGTGAGGGGTTCGGCGGTGGCCCCTGCTTTAAGGACGGTGTCGAGTTTGATCTCCTTCCTGAACTGAGCGGCCTTGTTGAACTGTCCGTGGAAGTGGGAGTTGTATGCACATGCCGCGATCTCCTCCCTGGTGGCGATTCCATCTGCCATCATCCTGCGGGCGATCATTGCGTAGAGAGAGGTGAGGGAGATTCCCATTCCGGCCTCCCAGTCCGCATCCGCGGTGGCGTTGAGGACCTCGTTTACCGAATCATCATCCAGATCGGTCATCTTCTCCGCTCCTCCGACGATGACGACGTCGTGCATTCCGGATGCGACAGCCATGACGCCCTGCCTGAACGCGACTCCTCCGGATGCTCCTCCCGCCTCGACGGAGGTGGAGGGGATGTGCCTTCCGGCCATTCCGGTGTAGTCTGCAACAAGTGCGTCGATATGCTGCTGCTTGATGAAACGGCTCGACATGTTTCCGATGTAGATCGCGTCGATCTCGTCTCCGGACAGGTTGGCGGAGACCATTGCCTTGGTTCCTGCCTCGAGTCCCAGTGCTCTGAAGGATTCTCCCCAGAGTTCGCCGAATTTGGTGGTTCCGGCCCCGATGATTGCTACGTCCCTCATTTTCACTCCTCCGGCATTTTGATGGTGTCCTTGAATTTCGCATATACTGCATAATCCACATACTCGACATTGGCGAGAAGCTTATCGAGGATGGGTGCGTTGTCCCTCTGGAACTTGTTGATGGCGTCGGTGACGGTGATGTCGAACGCATCCGAACCTGCTCCGGATCCGTAGGAGGTGACAAGGATCCTGTCGCCTGCCTTGGCCTGATCGAGCACATGTGCCAGACCGAGCGGGACGGCACCGGAGTAGGTGTTTCCGATGACAGGGGTCAGGAGTCCGGGGGCGAGCTGTTCGTCGCTGAACCCGAGCTGTTTGGCGGCCCTGGTGGGGAACTTTCCGTTGGGCTGGTGGAGAACCACATAATCGTAATCTGCGGGGGTGGTTCCGCGGTCTTCCATCATCATCTTCGCGGCGGAGATGACGTGCCTGAAGTAGGCGGGCTCTCCGGAGAACCTTCCTCCGTGGACGGGGTACATCATACCCTCCCTCCTCCAGAAATCGGGGGTGTCGGTGGTGAAACTGAGGGTCTTGTTGATCTCAGCGATGACGTTCTCCTTACCGAGAAGGTAAGCTGCTCCTCCAGCGGATGCGGAATACTCGAGTGCATCTCCGGGTGCTCCCTGGGAGGTGTCCGCTCCGATGGCGACGGCGTACTTCACCATACCTGCGGCGACGAGACCCATTCCCGCCTGGATTCCGGCGGTTCCCGCCTTACAGGCGAACTCGAGGTCGGCAGCGGTCATGACAGGAGTGGCTCCGATGGCCTCTGCGACGATCGACGAGGTGGGTTTGACGGCATAGGGGTGGGATTCCGATCCGATATAGACGGCACCGATGTCGGCGGGGTCCACATCGGGGACACGGTCAAGCATGTCCCTGGCGGCGGTCGTGGCGATGGTGACGGTGTCCTCATCGGGTGAGGGGACGGATTTCTGGGTGATCATGAGACCTTTTCCCATGGCGGCACCGTTGGCACCCCAGACCCTTCCGATCTCGTCGGGTTTGATCCTGTATCTGGGCACATATGCCCCATAACTTACTATTCCTACCATATTCAGTTCCCTTCCTTTAGTTTTGAAAGTTTGGAGATCAGACGGTCGACCGTCAGATCCGTGACGACCAAGGGTATTCCCTCTCTTTCCGCCAGCTTTATAGCGAGCTGGTCGGTCTGATCGGGCTTCTGGTACACCACCATTGCGGGTGTCAGGGGGTGGGCGCGGATGGCGACCATCGGCGAACGGCCGTAGTGGACGTCCGTGAAGATGAGCGCACGTTCGGTGCTCCACCCGTAGATCTTCAGATAATCCTGCGAAGAAAGACTCAGGATGGCCTTCAGAGAATCGACGACAGTGTAACCGTAGATCCTTTTGGCCGGGGTCTTCATCGGGTTGATGTTGGTCCCGGAGATCGCACGGATGAAAACGGATTCCTCGATCCCCTGCGGATATTCGTCCATGGCGAGCACACAGCTGAGTTTGCCTTCCGGTACATACTTGAGCGCGACGGGGGAACCGTTGCGTTCATCGACCTCGAGAAAAGCATTGACCATCTTCCTGACAACGGTGACCCCGGGGGATTTCCTTCTTCCGGATTCATAGTCGCTGATGACGCTGTGGGACACACCCATGGCATCTGCCAGTTCATACTGGGAGATACCGAACTCCTCACGCCATTTGCGGATGGCCTTACCGGGCTCCGCTGCGAGTGTGATCTCTCCCGCGATCTTCTCCCTGAACTCGTCAGACATTGAATCTATTGATTACCGTGACATATAAAAGACTGCCGTACACGGAAGTCGGCATTCGACGAATAAGTGTATAATACGGTTTTTTGCTGATATCGGATCCAAGATGATCGGGCCGGGATCAGAAACCGGCTGCTGGCACATTGTATCTTCGTGATGATTGTCCTTCGGTCGGGAATTTTATTATTCCTTTATTATTCCTTTTTTGAGGGAATGATAAAAGGAATGATAAATGGAATCAATCATTTACAACCCAATAGCCGCTCTTGTTTGAGCCTCTTCTCTCTACAATACCCAGATCTTTCAATTTTACAATGACCTTTCCGACATAGGATCTACTGACTCCAGATATTTCTGAAATTTTGTCCAAAGTCTCATTCGGGTGAAGCCTTAACGTTTCCAGGACCAACTTTTCATTTTCTGTAAATTTCGGAAGAGCCGACCTTATTGCAGCGACAGAACGCTCTCTTGGGAACTTGAGTGTGACCGTTATCCCCGAATTAGACAGTTTAATCGCCTTTTTCCCGTATTTCTCGACAATTACTGTTATGCCGTGACCCGTGTGTTCTACAAGCCTCACCGACATAAACAATCTCATAAGAGATTCGTTGACAGGCATACTTGTTCCTGAATAGAAATCATCATCACTGAGCCAATACGGCTTGTCTCCATAAGATACGATTTCAATACGATCATCAAACACAAATACTGACGGCGGCACGAGATTCAACCAATTGTTATGTACACATGCATTCACCCAAGCTTCTCTAAATGCATCAGGATCGAACAATTTTCTCTCAACACGTTCCCCGCCCCCGACATCAACAAAAGTTTCATTCAATGATGCTGTGTGATCGATTACTTCCTGCACTTCTTTCAATAATGAATGTCCTGAGAATTCCGTTCTTGCAGACATAAATGTCTTATCAGTCCCTTTAAACACTGTGACTGCCAATACACAAGGGTTCTGATCTGAAAGAATCTGTGCTTGAATGTTGAAGGTTTTATTAGAATTCTTAAGATCTAGGCTTGTGTAGAACGATGTGCTTTCGGTAACTTTGTGGTACCCGTGATCTTCCAGAATCATTCTGAGTTCATTGAATGTCAGATCCTGATTGATTGACTGACTCTGAATCAAGTTATCTCCAGAACTCATGAACATTTTTCTGAGTTCCGACATAGGTACCCTACGGTCTTCTTCCCCAGAACGTATGTATATAGTTCCACGACACGCATATGGCCGATCAGTACCGTCTGCAGAGACTTTGATGTATTTTTTGCCTGTACCTGATTCCAGAACCTTGATATCCGCTATAATCTGAGGATCAATGAGATTATGAATCTGTTGAGTAATCGTCTTAAGTGTGGTCTTCCCGATATTATGGCCTATCACGTAGCCACGGTCATTAACTCCGAAGTATATTGTTCCATGGCGATTTTTATTCAACATTGCAGTAAGGGAAATCAAACCCTTTTCTAATTCACCGACACTTTCCTTGAATTCTTTTGTTTCATCCTCAAAACCGAGATTATCCGAGTCCGTCAAGCACACCAGATATAGAATTTATTATTCCTTTATAATTCCTTTTATTTTGAATTAGTTTGAAAATAAATCCCAAATATTATGCATAAATTGGAAAAATTGGCAATATTTATTAACAAAATACCCCTAAATTATCATTTTAATACACAATAATAATTCTATAATTCTCAAATATATCAATTTATTATTCCTTTATTATTCCTTTTTTGGGGAATAATAAATGGAATCAATAGATCGGATAACAAAGAATCTTACTAAACAGCTACTGCAAAATGTCAATAAATACAGGTGATATGAGCATTTTGCATAACAATTCTCAGAAATTACCGTGATTTGCCGATTTATTATTCCTTTATTATTCCTTTTTTGAGGGAATAATAAATGGAATCAATGAATCAGAAACGATTCAGTTCTCTTCAAGCGCCTTCTTCAGAGTATTCACGATTGTTTCCATAATGAACACCCTCGCGGCCTTTTTGTTGTTGGCCGGAACCACGATCCAAGGAGCATAAGAGGTGTTGGTGGACTCGATCATCCTGTCCACATATTCCTCGTAGATATCCCATTTGTCCCTGTTACGCCAGTCCTCATCGGTGAGTTTCCATTGTTTCAGGGGATCGTTCTTACGTTCGTTGAACCTTTCCAACTGAGTGTCTTTATCTATATCCAGCCAAAATTTGATTATGATCGCTCCTGAAGAGCTCAGAATACGCTCGAATGCGTTGAGTTCCTCCGCGGAACGCTGATACTCGCACTCGTCGCAGAAACCCTCGATGGGCTCCACCATCATCCTTCCGTACCAGGTGCGGTCGAATATGGTTATGTGCCCGGCAGTAGGCAGATGGCGTGCGAAACGCCAGAGATGGGTATGTTTATAATCCTCTTCCGTGGGCTTCTGGATCCTCGCCACGTGATATCCGCGGGGGTTCAGAGCATGGCAGACATGTTTTATCGCTCCGCCTTTTCCGGCGGCATCCCAACCCTCGAATCCGAGGACCAGCGATTTCCCGCTTTCTGCAAGAAGGATCTGCAGACGCTCCAATTCGGAACTGAGGTCGTCGAGACGGTCGTTGTAGTCTTTGGAACACGCATTGAGGTCCAATCCCTTGCGGGGATTGTGCATATCGGTCTTCAGAGTACATTTTCCTGCCGATTTCCAGTTTGATTTGAGTGCATCCCCCAGACCTTCGGCGATGATCTCGGCGGTATCCTCAAGGGTATGATCGAGGTCCCTGACCTTCACGATGTGCCACGGAGCCCTTTTCGTATCCGTTTCCGACAGGATCGTGGGGAAAACTGCGTTGAACTTCACTCTGTCGATATGATCCACCGAAAGGAAGGTGCCGGCGAGCGGGGTGTACGGACGGTATTCGGAGGCATATCCCTTCAGGTCCGGAGTTGAGACCTGAAGCAGTATCTTCAGCACAAAGGTACCGTTGTCCATAAGGTATGATTCGAACCTGTTGACGGCTTTGAGCGCCTCATCGAGCCAATGGGGATCGTCGTTGTAACGGTCCACCGCCATGGAGTACCAGGACCTGTCGTAAAGCGCGATGTCCCCCTTGCCGGGAGTGGCTCCGAGAAGACCTGCCAGAGGTCCGGATCCCGCCTGCGTAGGGTCGAAGTGGTAGTATTTCACTCCAATCGGCTCCAGTTCGCGACACAATTCGTTGATTATACGGGAGATGACCCTCCCGCTGCCGCCCTCGAAGATCACCGCGACAGGTATCCCGGACACTGTGGATTTGACCTGCAGGGCCTGGATTTTTTCGGCGAGTTCGGACGGCAAGATGGAACGCATAAGGCCCGAAACCTCTCATGTCGATATAAATCTTGGTCGTACACACGAATAATGTTTATGAACGATACAGCCAATACAGTCATATGTCTAAAAAGGCCATCCTTGTCGTCAGTTACGGAACCAGTTTCAAAGATACGATGGAGAAGACCATCAACGCGACTGAAAAGGCAATAGCCGCCGAATTTCCTGACTATGAACTCAGAACCGCCTGGACCAGCAGAGCCGTGATCAAGGTCGCCGAGAAAAAGATGGGCGGGCATTTCCCGTTCATCGATGAGGTCCTGGAATCCATGGCCGAGGAAGGATTCGAGGAGATCGTCGTCCAATCCACCCATATCATGAACGGCCTCGAATATGATTTCGTGACCGAATCGGTCAGAAAATACCGTGATAAGTTCAAGTCGGTGAAGATCGGAAGCCCACTCCTCACCACCGAAGAGGATTACGACAAGGCCATCGATCTCATCGAAAAGGAACTCGTGCCCCTGGCGGACGGAGGTGCCCTGCTCCTCATGGGACACGGTACCGTGCACCCTGCGAACTCGGCCTACAGTCAGCTTCAGCTCAAACTGTTTGACAGAGGTCTTTATCAGATCTATGTCACCACCGTGGAAGGATTCCCCAACTACGAAAGCACTCTTAAGATAATGAAGAGCCACAGTTCCAAGAAGGTCACCCTGGTCCCCTTCATGCTTGTGGCCGGAGATCACGCGAACAACGACCTTGCCGGAGACGATGAGGATTCTCTCAAGAACATCATGATTGCCAACGGATATGATGTCAAATGCATCGTGAAAGGTCTCGGAGAGTTGCCTTCGGTCCAGAAACTGTTCGTGGAACATGCGAAGAACGCGAAGGAATTCTGAAACATTAAAATCAAAACCCCGGGGATTACCCCCGGGAGTATTTTGTAAATCGTTTTTGGACAGTGTCCGTTTTTACCTTATCAGTTGATCATTCTGCGGAGAACGAAAGGCAGCACACCGCCGTTGGAGATGTACTGAACCTCGATGGGAACGTCCACCCTGCAGACGGTATCAAAACACACCTTGCTTCCGTCGGCCTTGACCGCGGTGACACGGACCTTCTTCTTGGGGGTCAGTCCGGAAAGGTCGATGTCGAAGGTCTCGCTTCCGTCGAGTCCGAGGGACTCGGTGCTCTGTCCGTCCGTATACTGCAGCGGAACGATTCCCATTCCGACAAGGTTGGACCTGTGGATCCTCTCGAAGGACTGAGCAATGACGGCCTTGACTCCAAGAAGGAGAGGTCCTTTGGCGGCCCAGTCACGGGATGAACCCATTCCGTAGTCCTTTCCTGCAAGCACCACGAGAGAGGTTCCGTCGTGGGCGTATTTCTGAGAGGTCTCGTACATAAAGTCGACCTTTCCGTCGGGCATGTACTTGGAGTATCCGCCCTCGGTTCCGGGTGCGATCTGGTTTCTGAGCCTCACGTTCGCGAAAGTTCCGCGGGCCATGATCTCGTGATTGGCTCTCCTCGATCCGTAAGAGTTGAAGTCCTTCTTCTCCACACCGAGAGAGATGAGGTACTTTCCTGCGGAGGAATTCTCACCGAAAGCTCCGGCAGGGGAGATGTGGTCGGTGGTGATGGAGTCACCAAGCTTTGCAAGGCACCTTGCGCCTTTGATGTCGTCAATCTTCGGTGCGTCGCTGAGGTGCTCGAAGTACGGGGGATTCCTGATGTAAGTTGATTTGTCGTTCCATCCGAACAGGGCGGTGTTGCTGCATTCGATGGAGTTCCACCTGTCGGAACCGTCGAAGATGCCTGCGTAACCGGAGGCGAATGCCTGCCTTGTCACATATTCGTTGACAACGGCCTTGATCTCCTCGTCGGAAGGCCAGATATCACGGAGATAGATCTTCTTTCCGTCCTTCTCGGCGATGGGTTCGGTGGTCATGTCGATGTCGATCCTGCCTGCGAGTGCGAAACAGACCACAAGGGGCGGGGACATGAGGTAGTTGGCCTTCACCAGAGGGTGGACCCTTCCCTCGAAGTTCCTGTTCGAGGATACTGCAGATGCTACGGCGAGGTCGTTGTCGGTGATCTCCTTGGAGACCTCATCGGAGAGAGGCCCGGAGTTTCCGATACAGGTCATGCATCCGTATCCGCAGTTCTGGAATCCGATCTGATCGAGGTATTTCTGCAGTCCGGATTTGGTGAGGTAGTCGGTGACCGCTTTGGAACCGGGTGCGAGAGAGGTCTTCACGAACGCAGGGGGCTTGATGCCGAGTTCGCAGGCCTTCTTCGCGACAAGTCCCGCCGCCACCATGACGGAGGGGTTCGCGGTGTTGGTACATGAGGTGATGGAAGCGATCGCGACAGAACCGTCGCCCATCTTTCCGTTCTTGGGTTCCCTCTGCTCCTTGTAGCCGAGGGCGGTCATGGTCTCGCCGAAGGAGGACTTGAGGTTCTTGAGTAAGATCCTGTCCTGAGGCCTCTTGTGTCCTGCGACACAGGGCTCCACGTCTCCGAGGTCGAGTTCGAGGGTGTCGGTGTATTCGGGAACGTTTTCAGGATCGTACCAGAGCATCTGCTCCTTCTCGTAGATCTCAATGGTCTTGATATGATCCTCGGACCTGTTGGTCAGCCTGAGATAATCGAGGGTCTTCTGGTCCACAGGCATGAATCCCATGGTGGCACCGTATTCGGGACCCATGTTGGAGATGGTGCTCCTGTCGCTGACGTCGAGGGACTGGTATCCGGGGCCGTAGAACTCCACGAATTTTCCGACGACGCCCTTCTGCCTGAGCATCTGTACAATGGTGAGGACGAGATCGGTGGCGGTGACGCCTGCCTTGAGCTTTCCGGTCAGTTTGAAACCGATGACATCGGGAAGCGCCATGTAGGATGGCTGTCCGACCATGACGGCTTCGGCTTCAATACCTCCGACACCCCATCCGGCCACTCCGAGACCGTCGATCTGGGTGGTGTGGGAATCGGTTCCGAAACAGGAGTCAGGATAGGCGATCTTCCTGCCGTTCTCTTCCCTCACGTGGACGAGAGGGGATAGGAATTCAATGTTGACCTGGTGGCAGATACCGTTCCAGGGAGGGACGGCGACGAAGTTCTTGAAGGATTTCTGGGCCCATTTGAAGAGTGCATACCTCTCCTTGTTCCTGGAGAAGTCGATCGCTTCGTTCTTTTCCATGGCGTCGGCGGTTCCGGCGCAGTCGGTCTGAATGGAGTGGTCGATGACCAGGTTCACAGGGATGATGGGATTGATGGACTCGGGGTCCTTGCCCATGACGGCGACCGCTTCCCTCATGGAAGCGAGATCGGTGACGACGGCACCTCCTGTCAGATCTTGAAGCAGGATACGGGCCGGGATCCAGGGGATGTCCTTGTCGTTTCCTTTGGGGGACCAGGATGCGACGTTCCTGACATCGTCGTCGTTGATGGTCTCTCCTCTCTGCCTGAGGACGCCTTCGATGAGGATCCTGATGGAATAGGGGACCTTCTTCAGATCTTTGATGACGCCTTTCTTTTCGAGCTCCCTGAGGCTGAACACAGTAAGTTCACCCTCGGGTGTTTTGATGGTCTTGGTGCAGTCTCCGATAGCGTTCATGACGAATCAGCTCTTTTACGTGCGCGATAGAGGTCTGTCTAATAAAGTATGTGTTCTCACCTCTTCACAGGTGTATTTTATCCCGGAACAAACACTGAAATGAACGTTTTGTACGGGCATATTACTATTAACACCGACCCTTTATTCCCGGATGTGTCAAAGATACTCGTCGTCGGAATGGGAATTTCCGGTTCCTCTATTGCTAGAATGATCGCGGACAGCACCGGGGATCACGTGGTGATCATCGATAAAGGAGACTCGATCGGAGGCAACTGCTATGATTACCGTGACGAGAACGGCATCATGATCCACAAGTACGGATCGCACATCTTCCACACTTCGAACAAGGAGGTCTGGAACTTTCTTTCGAAGTACACTTCTTTCAACACCTACATGCACAGGGTCTATGCATTGATCGAAGGGAACGAGGTCCCCATTCCTTTCAACTTCGACTCCATCCGCAGATGTTTCCCTGAAACATTGGCTAAACGCATCGAGGAGAAACTGCTCACGGTGCGCGGATACGGTTCCAAGATCCCCATCAGGGATTTCATGCAGCAGGACGATGAGGACCTGAGGTTCCTGGCACAGTATGTGTATGACAATGTTTTCGTCCATTATACGGAGAAACAGTGGGGCAAGGACCCGTCGCAAATCGATGGTGCCGTGACCGCCCGCGTGCCTGTCTATCTCAGCCGCGACTGCAGGTATTTCCAAGACAGGTTCCAGGGAATACCCTCCGAAGGATATACCGCAATGATCGAAAGAATGCTCGATTCGCCTCTCATCGAGAAAAGATTCAACACCGATTTCAAGGATGTGCCAGACAAGGAAAGTTACGACCACATCCTCTACACCGGACCCATCGACGAACTGATGGATTACCGCTTCGGACCCCTGCCCTACCGCAGCGTCCACTTCAAGATGGAGACGTATGACAGGGAGCACTATCAGAGCAACGCTGTCATCAACTACCCCAACAACTACGATTTCACCCGTATCCACGAATACAAGTACTACCTGAACGACAAGTCTGACAAAACTGTCATCGCCAAGGAGTATTCCGAGGACTTCGTCATCGGAAAGAACGAGAGATACTATCCCGTACCCACCGACGAAACCGCCGAGCTGTATCAGAAATACCTTGAAGCGGCCGGAAAGGAACTTCCCAACATCAGTTTCCTCGGACGTCTCGGAGATTACAAGTACTACGATATGGACAAGGCCGTCGCCAGGTCCATGGATGTCTTCAACACCCTGTTCGGTCAATGACCCAGACATTGAAAATCGGAAGCGAATAAATGCAGACGGTCACCCTCCAGCATCTTGTCCTGAACCAGGATCCGCGGTTCACGGGACTGTACTCCCGCGGCGACCGTTCGTTCCCTGTCGAGTTGGGGCCGAACGAGGAGCTTGACCTCTGTACCCATTTCAATTATGTCCCTGCAGGGAAAATAACACAATTCACTTCCGTTGCAAAGCTTTCGTTATCACTTGATTTCGACGGCGAGATCACCGTCACCTGCCGCCGTCTGAACGATGATTCCGTAAAGACCCAGACATTGAAAATGGGGAGCAATGTCCCGGCTGAATTCGAGTATTCCGATTCGAAACTCGTCGGCTTCGTACTGCAGGCCGGACCGTCCGGATGCGTGCTCAGATCTGGAAAAGTTATAGCTCATACGGAAAAGGTGAAACTGGTCAACCCTGCGCTTGTCCTCTGCACGTATCGTAAAGAAGACATCGTAAGGGAAAAGATATCGCAGCTCAGGTCGACCGGCACCTGCGATTGCATGAGGATCGTCGTCATCGACAACGGCAGGACCATAGATTCCCTGGGAGAGAACGTGACCGTCGTCCATTCCCCCAACTATGGCGGATCCTCGGGGTATACCCGGGGCATGATGGAATGTCTGAAATATGAAAACATAACCCATATCATCCTCAACGACGACGATGCGGAACTTGACCCAGAGGTCATATTCCGTACAGGATCGTTCTATTCTCTCATCTCCGACGATGATGAGGATGCCGTCCTCGGAGGAACTATGCTCCTCGCCGAAAGGCCTAACATCGTCCATGAATCCGGAGCATCGTTCCAATCTGTCAGTGTGCATTCGATGTGCCATGACCTTGACATTAGCAAGGAATCGGACAATCTGGCACTTTCGTCTGACAGGGACATCGAATACTTCGGATGGTGGTACTTCACCATTCCGTCACACATGGTAAAAAAGATCGGACTGCCGCTCCCCATGTTCCTGAAATATGATGATGTAGAGTATGGACTGAGAATAGAATCTCCGAAGATCACCCTGTGCGGAGTGTCGGTCTGGCACCCCGGGTTCCGTTCCAAATTCAGCGAGATGTCCGCTTATTACTCGTTCAGGAACATCATAGTGGCCGGTTCGGTCCACAGACGCCTGCCCAAAGAGTACGTCTACATCTTGCTCAGGGACGTGGAGATAGACATCGCAGGATACAGGTACCTCAATGCCGAGACCAGGCTGAAAGCTGTCGATGATTACCTCAAAGGTCCCGATACGCTTTACAGAATGTGCCGGAACGGACCTTTGGCCACCAAGGAGTTCACGGCATCAGATGCAGAATCTCTGAAGAAGGAATTGAACCTCATCGATCATGCCCCTGAAGGGAACCATACCTTCCGTGCACTGACCCTGAACGGGCTTTTCCGCCGCTCTGTGGGCGATGTCGTCCTTGATTTCTTCGAGCCTAGAACATCCGCATTCTACCGTACCGGAAAGATCCTTTACACCTTCGACGACGGCTCCGGGATCATATGTGCCAGAGACCGTAAGACAAGTATGAGGCTTCTGTTCAGGGCCCTCAGGATCAGAATCAGACTGATGTTCCGTTATAGCAGGATCTCCCGCAAATACGTGGAATCTTTCACGGATTATTCATCAGAAGAATTCTGGAAAGATCTTCTGGAAATGAAAGAATGAAGATCCCGACCCTCTTGAAGAAGATCGGGGTGTGAATATCTCATTCGCGGTGGATGAGCGAACGGAGATAATCGAAGTAACTGTTTGATTTGAACTTCTCGAGCCTGTCACTGAGCTGTTTGTGGGTGATGAATCCTCTTTTCAGAGCGATCTCCTCGGGACTTCCGACAACAGCCCTTCCGGTCGCCTCGATAGAGTGGATGTAATTGGAAGCGCTGAGCATGGAGTCGAACGTTCCGGTGTCGGCCCACACGGACCCGTCCTTGAGGACCTGGGCCCTGAGCTGTCCCTTCTCGAGATAGATCTTATTGAGATCGGTGATCTCCAGCTCTCCCCTTGCAGAAGGCTTCAGGGTCTTGGCGTACTCGCATGCGTGCTTGTCGTAGAAGTACAGTCCGGTGACCGCGAAGTTCGATTTAGGCTCTTTGGGCTTCTCTTCGAGAGACAGGACCTTTCCCTCGGAATCGATCTCGGCCACACCGAATGCGGTGGGGTCCTCGACGGATTTGCAGAAAATTGTCGCTCCTTCGGATTCTGACATCGCGGTGGCGAGCATCTCGTCGAGCTCATCCCCGTGGAAGATGTTGTCGCCGAGAGCGAGGGCCACGCAGTCATTGTCGATGAACCTCTGTCCCACCAGAAGTGCATCCGCAATACCTTTCTGGACCTTCTGAACGGCGTATTTTATGGAAATACCGAACTCTGAGCCGTCCCCGAGAAGTCTCTTGAAATATGCTTTGTCATCTTTGCTGACAACGATCAGGATGTCCGTGATACCGGCGCTCATCAACGTCGAGAGCGGGTAATAGATCATGGGCTTGTCGTAGATCGGAAGCAACACTTTGGAAATGTGCGCCGAGGCTGGATACAGTCTGGTACCTTTGCCAGCGGCAAGGATAATTCCCTTCATCAAGTTAATGATTGCAATACAGTATATTAACGATGTGGGTTTTTATTAAATACTGCAATTGTCGAAATTACAGTTTTTTCATTTTACCTAAACCTCGTCTGGCAAAACCAACAACTATTTTATCAATGAGGCAATTGGAGGTCTGTGGGCCCGTGGGGTAGCTTGGTATCCTTGGAGCTTCGGGAGTTCTTGACTCCGGTTCAAATCCGGACGGGCCCACCAATTCTGATATCTGGACGTTCGATTGGACGGTTTCCTGTTTCTCTGATCAGTGTTGAAAATGCGTTGCTGTGCAGTTATCCGTGCTATTCACAGATTTCTGTTATAATGACGAACAATGTAGTCGACGATTGACGAATAAACGGTCACTTCAATGACCTTAAAAATGCCATTCCGCGGTCGAATTTGCTTACTTTCTCCTCATCGAAGAGATACTTTTCGGTGAACCTGCTGACCAGGCGGACCACAGAAGGGTCATCGACGATAGCTTTGTCCAATGATTCCAGTTCCAGTTCGTAACAGGGCATGCTGCGTATGTTGGTGACGGGGTCGCGGAACACGATCTTATCGAAAGTGAAGGTGTATTCTCTCACCTTGGAGATGACATTGCATCTACCTCTTATCGCTTCAATGATCAGCACCGGGGTCCTGCAGATCTCCGCCGACCCGTAGACCTCTGCAGAATAGTCCTGCACCAGTTTCCACTTGTCAAAACGGGAATCGTTGAAGAACTCCCCTTCGATCTCCCTTCTGGAGACCCCCATACCGGTGGACACCGTGGGGAGTTTCATGGTGAGCATGGCTTTGGTACCGGATTCCCGATACCTCAGGATGATACCGAGGGAATCGAACACGCCCCCGGTGTCGGTATAATAATGGTCGGTATGCCGGGAGTACTTCGGCAATCCACACGTGAAATCCTCTTTGGAAATGACCGAGATGAGACGTTCCATCGACGGCCCGATATCGTCGCCGTCATATGCGAACACACTCCCCGTACTGAAGAGCTTGATCTCGTTCTCTACTCTTACCTCGGCCATCTCGGCCTCCGTTCAGTTGTTTCTGCCCAGCTCGTAATTGCCGATGATCTTCCTCTCGGCGTTCCTGAGGGAGACGTTGAGGGTCGATTTGGAACAGCCGATCCTCTCGCAGAGGGTGTCGAGGTCGGTCCTGCGGGGGACATCGTAATATCCCTGGTCGAAGGCTATGCGGAGATACTTCTCCTCTTTCACGGTGAGGGACATCTCCTCGTTGAATTTGCCTCCGGCGAGAAGGTTTACGGTGTAACCTTTGTCCCTGAGGACGGCGACCAGTTCCCTGACGGAGGAACTGTCCTGTCCGACGATGGTCCATTCGACCTTGTCGTCACGGTTGACCGCGGACATCAGGAAACATTTGCATTTGTTGATAAGTGCACAGAGATAGCATTTCCTATTGGTGATGGATGCGAGATAGTTGTTGGTGGAGATCTTGTCGATCTGGACCTCTCCTCCGTTGACCTTGTATGTGGGGTCCTGGATATCGACGTCGGCGTCGGTGTTGATACGCATGATGGAGAAACCGCAGCCGTCCTCGCCCTGTGAAGAGCACTTGATGATGTCTGTGGCAACGATATGCTTGGAATCTATCGGGAGCAGTCCGCGACAGGTGTGCTGACCTGACAATTCGGACCTTACAAGTTCGATTTTGTAATAATGCATATGTGTCTTACCAAGCGTTAACATATCCATCAATGTATTTAATTAACATTATCTGGATTACCAATCCATCCAATTGTATATAAAATAAGTAAAGTTCAAAATTACAAATATAAAATATAATCGAACCGAGTACTTTATGCAAAATGTTGCGGACAGGACCAATATTCCAGATAAATGTTCAGATTTTCAGCAGTCCGCCGATCTTACATTTGGCTACGTTGACCAATTCCACAGGGCGGAACAGGAGATTGACATAGTATGTGTTGGATACGTCGGACGGCCACTTCATCTTCCACAGCGGACCCTTGGTCTTCTTCTCATTTTTGATGAGGACTTTGAACCACTCATCAATGGTCTTCGAGGAGATCGCATCGCAATCAGGTCCGAAATGTTCCACGAAATCAAGGATGTATTCCTTCTCTCCCGCATAGAGATCGGGATAGTGGCTGAGGCGTTCGCGGTCGAGGTCCGAAGATTCTGCGAACACCGGTTTTCCGTTTGAAACTGCTCTGACGTGGGGCTCGTCGCTGGAAAGGAACAGTTCGCAGAGGTTGACATAACTCCAGGAGATGAACTGTTCCGAACGGTCATTGAATGTGTAGTGAGGTAGCTCAGAATCCTTCAATACGGAACAGTAGCAGCCTGCGACATCGATTCCACTCAGTCTCTTCGATATGTCGACCTGGGCGCTGAAGTTCATGGTGGTGCTGTCGATGAGAAGAATTTTCTTTGCATCACCGGCACGGGAACGGAGGTATTCAGTGTACTTCTCGGACTCCGAATGAAGAAGATCTTCGACCTGTTTTACATCATCTGGCACATCGTGTCCGCAGGCCTTCAGAAAGCCCGGCACGGAGGTCCTCATCTTCTTGTCCGCCATGACGCCTTCGATCAGGGAATTGGAGATGTACCGTGAGGAATAGACATATTCGAAAGGTTTCTTCCCGCCCAGAAGCTCATATGCCTTCATCACGGCGTATCCGTCGCGGGAGCAGAAGAACAGCCTGTCATAGTTTTTCTCCACAGACCTCACGAACATCGCCAAGGCCAATACCAAAGGTCCGGCGAAGCGCCTTCCCACCATGTGCCAGTAGTCCTCTTTTTCATCCATCATCGAGAGCATATCCATGCCTGCGAGGAAGGATAATCTAGGTTCATGGAATGCAGTCTTGTACTCGCGAGGATACCTTTCCGAGTACAGTTCGCGCATAGGAGTCCAATGGTAAGAACGGAGGCCTTTGCTCTCGGGAACGGAGACATCGCTGTGCTGATTGTCCCCGATCATCAGGATGTGCGAAGGTCCGATGCCGAGGTCCTTGAGGATAATGTCATAAAGACCGCCGTCGCATTTTCCGACGGAGTGCTTATTGGAAACATATAATGTGCTCCATCCGCTGAAACCGCAATGCTCCAGCATGTCTGAGATTACATTCTCCGGAAGGTACATGTCGGATACGACAAGCACCTTCTTTCCCGAGGAAACTGCATAGTCCCAGATCTCCGAAATGCGGGGGTCCGGACGGCAGAGCTGAAGTTCCGCTTCGACCTCTTTTTCCTTCATATCCGGGAAATCGGGAAGGAATGAATATATCTCATCCAGGTTGACCTCAGGCCTGCATCTCCTGCGGGCGGTGCGTTCGGCGAGGACGCGGAGACCGGCGAAACCCGTCGCTCCGTTAAGGTCTTCGATAAAAGAGAAAAGGTGTTCGGGCCTGAGGAAGGGACGCACGAGCAGCGTGTCGAAGACATCGAAGGCAACAGCCTCCGTCTCGTCAACGGCCTTCCTCAGACCCTCGGTAAACATTTTATCAGTTCGCTTTGGCCTTGTTGATGTATCCGTTCCAGACGGACTCAAGGTCGGGCCTCTGCATGGTGTCCATGACGTACTGGGCGAATTCGTCGCCGGTGGCTCCGGTATCCCTTCCGGTCATGACCATCTTCTTCTCGAACTGTACGCAGACATCGAGGGCCATATTGAGCTTGCGGGCTTTCTCGGGCTCTCCGATGTGGTCCATCATCATGGCGACCGCCTTGATCATGGAGCAGGGGTCGGCGTACTGTGCGCGGCCTTCCTTGACCATCCTGGGTGCGGAACCGTGGATGGCCTCGAACATGGCGTACTTCTTTCCGATGTTGGCGGAACCTGCGGTACCGACACCGCCCTGGATCTGTGCGGCCTCATCGGTGATGATGTCTCCGTAGAGGTTGGGGAGGACGAACACCTTGAAGTCTGCCCTCCTGGCGGGGTCGATGAGCTTTGCGGTGGTGATGTCGATGAACCAGACATCGTGTTTGACCTCGGGGTACTCCTTTCCGATCTCGTCCGCGAGGTCGACGAAGAGTCCGTCGGTGGTCTTGATGATGTTTGCCTTGACGATGATTGAAACGTAGTTCTTGCCGCTCTTCCTGGCGTGCTCGAATCCGGCGCGGATGATCCTCTCGGTACCCTGGCGGGTGGCGACACAGTAGTCCATTGCCAGGTCGTCGGTCACAAAGAAACCGTCGGAACCGAGTGCGTAGGAACCCTCGGTGTTCTCCCTGTAGAAGATCCAGTCGATGCCGAGTTCGGGGACGGATACGGGACGGACATTGGCAAAGAGGTCGAGTTCCTTCCTCATGGCGACGTTTGCGGATTCGATGTTGGGCCACGGGTCTCCCTTGGCGGGGGTGGTGGTCGGACCTTTGAGGATGACATGACATTTCTTGAGTTCTTCAAGGGTGTCGTCGGGGATGGCCTTCATGACCTCCACACGCCTCTCGATGGTCAGACCGTCGATCTGCCTGATCTCGACCTTTCCGGCCTTGATCTTGTCTGCGAGGAGGAATTCCATGACCTTCTGTGCGGATGCACATATGTAGGGGCCGATTCCGTCTCCGCCGCAGACTCCGATGATGAGTTTGTCGAGTTTGGAGTAGTCGGTCCAGTCAGGCTCGTTCTTGAGTCTCTCGACCCTCTCGAGCTGCTTCCTGAGAAGGGCTCCGTATTTCTCCTGCGCTACCTTGATCGCTGCTTCATCAACCATGGTTAATACCTAGTGGGCACAATTCCTTTACATTATAAAAGGAATGTACCGTCCCTTCGATATTCTGATTGACCTCTGTTAAGGATACAATTATGTGTGTCGCAAAGACCCAGACGATCGGTTTTGAGATGGTCTGATGATCAATTCATCTCTTTCCGCGGAACTTGTTGAAAACATCCTCGGCACGGTCGAAGGACTTGTGCCTGAGATCGCTTTCCATATCGCGGACCGCGGAGATCCTTTTCTTCACTTCGCGTTTGAAGAGGACCTTGAAGAATGTTATGACGATACCTAACGCACCCATGATGGCGGATGCCCACCAGATGACGAGCTGGCTTGAACATATCGCGCAGATGAGGATCGTGAAAATAACGGCGAAGATGACGAAACGTTTGGAAAGGAAACGTTTCCTCATGACGAAATTGATCACCGCTTTTCCAATGGAACCGAAGAACATCGCGAAGAAAAAGGTGAAGATCGAGATGATGAACGCGCCGACGTATTTGGCGTACTGGTCGAGGTAACCGTGGACCAGGTTCTGAATGACGACGGTACACAATACCAGGAGCACTGAGTAGACCAGTGCGGTGACCACATCGAAACGGAGACTCGGTTTCTCCGCTTCCGCGTTCTCGGAACTCATATGGGTGCGATTGGAAATCGATTATAAAAAGGACAGGATATCTGTTTTCTATCCAATATTATCCCGATCAGTGACAGAATCAGATGTCTGGGTCATTTGATTCTGCAATATGGATCAGACCATGTTTCGGCATCTGATGAAGGTTAAGGATATATGGTCCGGGGACATCCCCCGACATGTTATGCTGTTCAGAGCCGAATCGGTCACCAAATCCTACGGTCCCAAGAAGATCCTCGTCGATGCCAACATCCAGATCAACGAGCATGATGCCATCGGACTGATAGGTCTGAACGGAGCGGGAAAAAGCACTTTCATCAAGATCCTGCTGGGTATCGAACCCTACGACACCGGAGAGATAAAACAACAGACCCAGAGGATCGGATATCTGGAACAGTTCTCCGAGGGCGGACATTTCACAGTGAGGGAAGTGTTGGGAAGACCCTACGGACATATCGAGAACATCAAGCGCCGCATGCACGAGATCGATGCCCTCATGGCCTCCGGCCAGGACCTGGACTGGAACACCGTCGCCACCGAATACGCGGAGCTCGAACAGAAGCTGAAAAGCACCGATGTGGGTGATGAAAAGACCCTTCTTTCCGCAATGACCCAGGTGGGTCTGAACAAGACCTTCATGGACCGTTACATGGACACCCTCTCCGGAGGTGAGAGGGCCAAAGTCATGCTCGCCCGTATCGTGGTCCAGGCCGAGGAATGCGACATCCTGATCATGGACGAACCCACCTCCCATCTGGATATCTACACCATCGAATGGCTGGAGGATTATGTCCTCAAGACCCGTTGCGCGTTTCTTGTCGTTTCGCACGACAGGTACTTCCTCGACAAGATGGCCACCAAGATGGTGGAGATCGAGAACGGAAAGACCAGGGAATACAGAGGAAACTACTCCGATTTCATCATGAAGAAGATGATCGACCTCGACAGGATGGAGAAGGAGTACCTCAAATACAGTCAGAACAAGCGTGCCCAACAGGCAATCGCTGATAAAATGCGCCACGACCAGTGGTTCATGGGCACCCACAAGATCCGCGAGAAGATGATCGCGAAGATGGAGGTCAAGGAGAAGCCCGAGGAATCAAGGGAGATCACCGTGAGGATCCAGGCCGCCAACAAATCCGGAAAGAACGTGTACATCCTCAAGGACTGTTCCATAAGTTATCCGGGTTCCGAAGTGCCCCTCCTGGAACATATCAATCTCGATATCCACAAGGGCGACAAGATCGGTATCTTCGGGGCCAACGGCCAGGGGAAATCCACCCTCATCAAGGCATTGTTGGGTGAGATCCCCATCGAGGGAGACTTCTGGGAGGCCCCCGGAAACAAGATCGGTTATTATTCCCAGACCCACGAGAACCTCGATCTGAGACTGACCGCGGAAGAACAGGTCATGCAGATCATCGGAAAGGACAGGAGAGGCGATGCAAGGAAGATGCTCGCCAGATTCCTTCTCCGCAATGATGAAGTGGACAGACCCATGTCCACCCTCTCGGGAGGACAGAGATGCAGGGTGGCACTTACTATTCTTCTGCTCAACGAGACCAACATCCTCGTTCTAGACGAACCGACAAACTATCTGGACATTCCTGCAAGACATGCCATCGAAGAGGCCCTGAACGAATACACTGGCACTATTCTTACGGTGACACACGACAGGTACTTTTTGGATGCTGTGTGCAACAGTGTCATTGAAGTAAAAGACGGAAAGGTCATCCCCTATGCAGGAACGTATTCCGCCATGAAGGGCAGACCGAATATCCGGGAAATAGTCATGGACGCGGATGAATACCGCGTTCTCGCACCGTTCACCAACTGGAGCACCGGAATGAAGTACAAGAAAGGCGACCTGGTCCTGGTCGCTCCGAATGAGATGGACAATTTCCAGTGGGCGATCGACCAGGACAAGATCCGCAAGACCGGCGGAAGACAGAGAAAAAAGGTCGCCATCAAGGAAAAACCACAGGATTCTGCAGATTGACCGATATTTTACGGTCAATGATTAAAAAGTACCTCCTTATCGGGTGAATTGAAACTATGATGTCAGGCAGAGTCAGACTCGGTTACATGGGGATCCCGTTCTCCAACAGCGAAGCGATGACGTTGGAATTCATCCGCGAGATGAACTGGAAGGATGTTGAACTTGTACCGCTCATGTCCTCTGCAGAGACAGTGAAGGCACTGAAGGAAGGTACGATCGACTTCGGTGTGTTCGCGGTCAGGAACTCCTCCGCGGGAGAGGTCCTGGAAACCACCGATGCCCTTTCGGGCATCATCTACAAAAAGATTTTAGAGGGGTCCGAACACATCCACCACTGTCTTTTCGCAAAGACCCAGACATCAGAAATCAACAGATTGTGTTCCCACATCCAGGCCCTGGGACAGTGCAGGAAGAACCTTTCGGAGTCATATCCCGATGCTGTTCAGATGGATTGTTCCGACACGGCTTATGCTGCAGAGATGCTGTCCAAAGGAGAGCTCCCCGACGACTGCGGAGTGATCTGCAGAAAGGCCGCCGGAGAGCATTACGGATTATGTCTCGTGAAGGAGAACATCGAGGACTCCGGTGACAATGAGACGTTCTTTATGATGATCTCACTGTGATCAGAGACCGATCCCGACAAGTTCGCGGGCGTAGGTGTGCAGTTTTCCGTCGCCCCTCTTGATCTGCTGGGAATATCTGTAGACGATGTTCCTGTTGTCCACGTAGGCGGTGATCTCCTCGTTTCCGCCCATGTACTTGAGAATGTCGCATTTCACCTTTCCGATGCAGGTGTCGATGGTCTCCTGTCCCATGACGGCCAGTTTCGAAAGATCGAAGATACAGGAACCGTAGGACTTCATGGTATGAAGGGTCTCGGGTTCCTTCAGTCCGGGGACCTCTTTCTTCACTTCGACGGCATCTCCGCGGATGCGGGTGACGGTGTAGATCTCTCTGACACCGTTTCCTTCGATGTGTCCGTCGAATGCCTCGGTCAAAAGATACCAGAACCATGTGTCTTCAGTGAACGCCATAGTCACCGAATGGAGATATGATATAAAGAAATCATACAGAACTCAGGGACGCTGATACCTGAGTCCAACAGATCCCATCTGCTCCAGGAACCCGGGATAGGAGACGTTCCAGCATCCGTCGTCCTCCATGACGACAGGTCCGTCCGAAACAAGAGAGGCAACGGCGGCGGCCATGAACATCCTGTGGTCCCCGCAATGCTCGATCCTTCCTCCGTGGAGATTCTCCACTCCGTTGATGATGCATCCGTCCGAGGTGGCAGTGATATCCGCACCCAGAGTGCGGAGCATCTTCTCGGTCAGTGCGATACGGTCGGATTCCTTGAACCTCAGGTGGGGGGCACCATAGAGTCTGCTGGTCCCTTTCGCCACGGACATGAGTACGGCGACGACCGGGAAGAGATCGGGGATATCTGCAAGATCGATATCCATCGCCTTCAGAGGACCGTCCCTCTGACAGGTGACGGTACCGTTCCCGTAGGTGACCATACAGCCCACGTTCTTCAGGATGTCGAGGATCTTCTTGTCGCCCTGAGGGTCGTCGAGATCCATCCCCCGAGCGGAGATGCAACCTGCAAGACCACCTGCGACCAATGGGAATGCGGCCGAAGAAAAGTCTGCTGGCACTGTGTAATCCGCAGGCGAATAATGCTGCGGTTCAGCAACAAAATAATGACATTGGTCATTCTCGTCGAAAGAGGAATCGACGGTCACTCCGAACCTCTTCATCATCGAGGTGGTGATGTCAACATATGGCTTGGAGACCATCTTTCCCCTGACCTTAACGGTAGTTCTGCGGCCGGTCAGCGGAGACGCCATGATCAGAGACGAAACGAACTGCGAGGAGACATCGCCGTTGATCGCCAGTTCATTTCCGGTTATGGGTCCGCATACCCTAACGGGAGGTTTTCCGTCGACGGAACTGCATTTCACGCCTGCAGCAGAAAGGGATTCCAGAAGGGGGCCCATAGGCCTCTTCTTGATGGAGTCGTCGCCGGTCAGGGTGACCTCGGTGTCAAAAAGAGATGATATGCCTGTCATCAGACGCATCGTGGTACCGGAGTTCAGAACATCTATGGTCCTGTCGGGAGCGTGCACTCCGGCACATTCGATCTCCAATGCTCCTTCGGCCTCGGTGACCTCTGCACCGAGGGCGCGGACGGCATCCATGGTGGCCCTGGTGTCAAAAGATAACAACGGATTGCCGACGGTACAGCGGCCCTCGGACAATGCGGAAAGTATGATCGCCCGGTGAGTGTGACTTTTGGAAGGGGGAGGGGAGACGGTTCCCTTAAGTTCTCCGCCCGTGAATGTGATATCTGACATCATCTGGTCTCCGTTAGGATGGTTTTGAAAGGAAGTTTTCCTGCGATCTCCGCACCTTTTCCGAATTCGGTGACGATCGCGACGGCAGGTCCGGTACCCGAGACACCGGCCGCCAAGGCGCCGGCGTCCAGGGCAAGGTCCATCGCCTCGGTGGAGGTCTTCGTGACCTCTGCGATGAGCCTGCCGTTCAGAGTGAGGGCTTTGAGCGGATCCGTTTCCGCTATTTTCTGTATCTGGCACATGCGGTCCGATACGGCCTTGTATGCCTCGTGGGGAACCCTGACCTTGATGTTCTCCGGAACGCAGAGGATGACATCATACCTCCCGACAGGTTCCTTTCTGACGATCTCGTCTTTGGTATTATCAGTAAAAATCAGTCCGCCGAACTCGCATCCGCAGGCGTCGTCGAAGGACCCGGTTATGGTCACTTTCGCCTCTCTGGCGCATTCAACACCGAGCAGTACGGCATCGAGGACAGGTATGTTGTAATGATATGCGTCGGCAACAGCCTTCACGACAGCGTTGCAGACAGAGGATGAACTCTTGAGTCCCCTGGAAGGGGGGATCTCCGATTGAATCGTCAAATGATAAGGGATTTCAGTATCGATCCCGATGCGTTCCAAAGTGTGCCTGACGCAGATGCGGGCGAGATTGTCATCGGTGCTTTCCGAACCTTTGATCTCGATGATCTGTCCGGAACCGCCTTCGGAGAAAACGGCCTCGGTCTTCAGGTTAATGCCGATGACCGCTGCCTTTCCGTTCACGATACCGTTGATGACGGAGATACATCCATAGGAGGTTCCTTTTCCGCTCATTGGACCGACTTCCGCATGACCTCGGTATCGGGCGAGATATCGAACCATTTCTCGAATGCCAATGCACCCTGACCGATCAGCATATCCTTTCCGGAGGCGACAACACACCCTGCTTTTTCTGCGGATTCCACCAGCTGGGTCTTGCGGTTGTAGACCATGTCCATGACCGCTGTCCGGGAATTCAGTTCGGAAAGATCGAACATGTACTCCGAGTCCTCGTACATCCCGATAGGAGTGCAGTTGATCAGGGCATCGTAACTTTTGATAGAGTTATCGGATGCTACATGACAGCCCATCTCTTTGCACAGTTTGCTGACCTTCTCGGGAGTTCTTCCGAGAACAAAGGTATCACAGCCTGCATCCTGTGCCGCATAAATGGCGGCACGTGCGGCACCTCCGGTGCCGAACACCATGACCTTGCCGCAATCAGACAGTTTCCTGCCTGCTCTCTCGAAAGCATAGGTCACTCCGGCATAGTCTGTGTTGGTACCGATCAGTCTGCCGTTCCTGTTCACAACGGTGTTCACAGCCCCGATGGAATCAGCTGCACCTTCAATGGAATCCAGATGCTCACGGATCTCCTGTTTATAAGGAATTGTGACATTCACTCCGGTCAGATCGTACTCGCGGATCACATCTTCTATATGTGCCAGATCTGGAGAATCGAATTTCAGATAGATCCCGTTGATGCCTGCGGCCTTCATGGCGGCATGGTGCATCTGAGGGGACATTGAATGTCCGAGGGGATGACCGACAATGCCGACGACCTTGCAGTCGTCGCCCAAAGATCTCATCTCATCAGCTGAAAGCTGTCCTGGTGCGGTCTTTTTTCCCACATATCCGAACGAGAAATCGTTCTTCAAAAGAGTCTGACGGATGCGGGTAATCGTTCCCAATTCACCCATTCCGAGAAGAAGATGCTTCCTTTTAACGGAGGTCGCAGCATGGAATATTGTATGAAGATCAGAAAACGAGTTCACCATGCAGGCGCACTTGGAAAGCTCCTGATCCCCAGTGTTCAGTATATATGCCAGATCGTCAAAGGAAGGAGTTGATTCATAATCGTGAACAGAACGGATCTTGCGGAAAGGGATGTCGACGTCGGATTCTCCGACGTCGACCAATCCGGGGAAACCCTCCGGGATCAGGGAGATGTCCCTTCCCGCAAGGGTCGCGATGGAATTCTCATCCGCAAAGGAAGGAACAGATCCGAACACGTCAAGTCTGATCTCATGCATGTCCGCGTCCGCCGGAACGTCCGGAACGGACCCGTAAGAGGCGCAGACGCGCATCGTTCACTTCTCCGTGATGGTCTCTTCGACCTTCATGCCGAAGTGCCTGCCGCCGGATGCGAGATGTGCCAGCACCTTGTCGCCCTTCTTCAATTTGGTGACGGAGACCGCACCTTTGGCGGTAACAACCTTGATGGTCTCGGCGTTCTGAAGGATGACGTTGTACTGCTTCTTTCCGTCGGTAGCGGTGACCATGAGCAGGGGCCTTACCTCGACCTTGCACCTTCCGACGCTGGCTGTACGGGTCTTTCCGCCCTTGTCGCAGACGAGGACAGGATCTCCCGCGGAGATCTCGGAGAGGTATCTGGTGCCTCCGCCGGGGACCATACAGTACATGTGGACCGCACCGGCATTCACCCTGAACGGACGGGTGGCGACGTAACCGTTGGCCTCGCTCTCGCTTTGGATCAGAAATAAGCAATTGGAATAGGAACCGCAGAGCATTCCCTCTCCGGGGTTCATGAGGCAGCAGGTATCGACGCAGACCCTGTCGCCCATTTCCACGGGTTCGATCGAAGTAACTTCAACTTCGGAAAGGGGGACAGGTTCGCTTACAGTGAGCACATCCCTGAATTTCCCGATCTCAAGAGGATCGTCTGTTTCGATGACGACTCCGTCGACACCCTTCTCCATGGTGGTGAGGTAAAGGTGGGCCTCCTCCTTCTTCCTGGCGATTGCCAGAATTTCGGTGCCGGCAAGCCTGAACTTGGCGATCATGTTCTCCAGGGGAATGATGGTCCAGTCTGATGTTTCAACAATGATCGTCTTCTTCTTTCCCACAAGGCCCAACACCTTGTCCTGAGCTTCGGGAGTATCGATGGATTCGAATGCAATCGAATCATCCACAGGCTTTCCCTTGTTGAGGTAGATGATCTCTTCCATCTTTCCGAGGGACTCAAATTCCTCGTCCCCCTTGCGGAGGACGAAGCAGACGATTCCGGATTCGAGTCCGTTGGTGACCAGATCCTTCCTATCCTCTTTATCGTCAGGAAGGTCGGCGCGTACGAAGATCTTCTTGCCGTCCATGGAGATCACATCTTGAGGAACTTGGATGCTTCTTCGACCGTGTAGTCTTCGAGGACGATCTTGGAGATGGCTTTGGTGATACCTTCGACGTTCTTGTTCTGGAAGACATTCCTGCCCATGGAAACTCCTTTTCCTCCGGCCTGGATGGAATCATAGACCATGTTGAGGATGTCCATATCGGTGTCCATCTTGGGTCCGCCGGCGATGACGACAGGTGCCAATGCGCCGCGGGTGACCTTTCTGAAGGAATCTATGTCTCCGGTGTAGGAACATTTGACGATGTCAGCACCGATCTCGGCGGATGCACGTGCCACGTGGGCGATGTTGTCAGCATCGAAGGAATTGACGTCATGTCCGCGAGGGTAGGCCATGATGACGAGGGGCATTCCCCACTCGTTGCATTCCCTGGCGACCTGACCGGCGGATTCAAGCATCTCCGGTTCGTATTCGTCGCCGAAGTTGATCTGGATGGAAATCGCGTCGGCACCGTATTTGATGGCTTCCTGAACGGTGGTGATGTTCACCTTGTGGTTTACAGTGGGACCGACGTCGGTGGATGCGGAAAGGTGCATGATGAGTCCGACATCCTTTCCAGACCCGCGGTACGAGTACCTGATGAGTCCTTTATGCATGATGACACCAGTGGCACCTCCGTTGGTGACAGCGTCGACGGTCGCCCTCATGTCTATGAGGCCGTCGAGGGGACCGTTCGAGATACCGTGGTCCATAGGGACAAGGACCGCACGGCCGGTCTTCCTGTCCATAATCCTTTCGAGACGAACCTGTTTTCCATCCATAGTATTCCTCTTTCACCGATATTTCGGCTCTGAAGACCCTTATTTTAGGGATTGATAAATATTTAGCGTGTCCAAAAATGTACAATACCGTGTTAAATGTTAGCACGGGGCAGTATAATCGAATAAAAGATGAAAAACCCCCGATGTGGGGGAAAGAGGTTTAGGATCCTCCTCTCGGAGGATCAAAGGGTTTTATCACTCGTCCCTGGAGTACTTCCAGCTGACAGCACCGACCGCGATGACGATCATAGCTGCGATGAAAGCGCCGAGGAAAGCAGCACAGGTGAAGGTGCTGACATCTTCATCTGCGACCCAGCGGTCGGTAATTGCCCAATAGGAGAAGTGGTCGGTATCGAAGGTGACGTATCCGCCCGCGTAAGAGCAGTTGTCGATCTTGTTGATCTTTCCGGCATCATCGATGTAGCACACAACGACATCTTCGGCTGCCTTTCCTTCCGAAAGGGTGTAGGGGAGGGTGACGGAGATCTTTCCGTTGAACTTGCTGATGACCTTATCATCAACAAGTGCACTCAGTTTGAACACTGCCGCATCTGCACCGACCTTCTGGGACCCTGCCTCGTTCAGAACAGACTTCTCGGAAGATTCTGTCGAAATGACCAGGGACTGTCCTGCAGAGATCAGGGTGGACGCTGCCTCCTTACTGATCTTCAAGGTTCCCAGATTTCCTTTGATCTCGGTCTCCGCGCCTGCATTCTTGATGGTCTGCAGGGCATCCTTGGAGATAGTGACCTCGGTCTTCTTATCTTCGGAGGATGCGGAGGTGTCGATCGTCACGGTCTTCTTTTCGGAACTGTCAGATCCGGACTGTGTAACAGACTCAATCATCAGTTCCACAGCCTTTGCGATCGTGTCATCGGAAACTTCTGATCCAGAGGTCTTGACGACAGTGCTGACCTCGGAGGCACTGTTGCTGCCTTCGGTCTTTTCCAACACGGTCTCGACCTTATCGGTACCGACGGTCATCTCCGAAGTGTAGGTCTGGACCTTGGTCTCGGTTCCGTCATCGCTCTTCTTCACGGTCTCGGAGATCGTGGACGGAGGTACAAGGATCTCCTGGCAGACGGAACACTTCTTTCCGGCAGTGGTGGTCGAAGTCGCGGGGATTTCCTCCTCGGTGTGTCCGAGAGCTGCGATGGATGCAGTGGTGGTGGAGGTGAGTCCGGCAGTGGCGAACACTGCGGTGTA
>CAVATL010000012.1:0-49783 GCA_963591575.1 Candidatus Methanomethylophilaceae archaeon | reverse complement strand
CGCCGACGTATTTCGGGGAATCCTTTCCGTATTTGGCGACGATCTTGACGATGCCGCTGCCCACGATGGAACCGTCACTCAGAGAGGCCATCTTCCTGCACTGTTCAGGATCGGAGATTCCGAATCCGACGGCACAGGGAATGTCTGTGTGCTCACGGATCAGTTTTACCATAGGTGCGAGGTCGGTGGTGATGTTCTTCCTGGTTCCTGTGACACCCAAAGAGGAGACCACATAAACGAAACCTTTCGCCTCTTTGGCGATCATCGCGATACGGTTTTCGGAAGTGGGCGCTATCATTGAAACAAGATCTATTCCATGGGCGGAACATATGGGATCGAAATCCGCCTTCTCCTCATACGGAACATCGGGAAGGATCAGTCCTGAAACACCTGCGTCCTGTGCCTTAGTGCAGAACTTCTCCACACCATAGTGGAATACCACATTGGCATAGGTCATGTAAAGCATCGGAACGTCAACTTCGGCCTTGATCTTCTTGGTGAACTCGAAGATCTCGTCGGTAGTGACCCCGTTCTTCAGTGCCCTTTCGTCAGCACCCATGATAACGGGACCTTCCGCGGTGGGGTCCGAGAAAGGAATACCGAGCTCGATGAGGTCGCATCCGTTCCTGACCATCTCCTTGATGATCCTTCCGGTCGTTTCCAAGTCCGGGTCACCGCAGGTGATGAAGCCGATGAACGCCTTTCCGTGGTCGAATGCTTTGGCAAGCTTACTCATGAAGGTCATGCCCCCTGTATCTGGCGATGGCGGCCACATCCTTGTCTCCCCTGCCGGAGACGGTCACCACGATGATCTTGTCCTTGTCCATGGTGGGAGCGACCTGCATCGCATAGGCGATGGCGTGGGCCGATTCGATGGCGGGAATGATACCTTCCGTGCGGGAGAGGTACTCGAACGCCTGAACGGCCTCCTCGTCGCTGATACCCACATATTTGGCACGTCCGAGATCATGCAACCATGCGTGTTCCGGACCGATTCCGGGATAATCGAGACCTGCTGATATGGAATAAACGGGAGCGATCTGACCGTATTTGTCCTGACAGAAGTAGGACTTCATTCCGTGGAAGATCCCTACGGAACCAGTGTTGATAGTAGCCGCGGTGAGAGGGGTGTCGATACCCTTTCCGGCGGCCTCCGCACCCACCAGGGCCACGTTCTCATCCTTGATGAAATCATAGAAGGTTCCGATGGCGTTGGAACCACCGCCGACGCAAGCAACGAGCATGTCGGGAAGACGTCCCTCCTTCTCGAGGATCTGCTGACGGATCTCCTTTCCGATGACGGACTGGAAGTCGCGGACGATGGTGGGGAAGGGGTGGGGACCCATGACGGAACCCAGACAGTAATGGGTGTCGTCGATACGGTTGGTCCATTCGCGCATGCATTCCGACACCGCATCCTTCAATGTGCCAGTACCTGTAGGGACGCCTCTAACTTCAGCACCGAGGAGGCGCATACGGTAGACATTCAGTGCCTGACGTTCCATGTCCTCAGTACCCATGTATACGACGCATTCCATGCCCAGCAGAGCCGCCGCGGTTGCAGTTGCGACACCGTGCTGACCTGCTCCGGTCTCTGCGATGAGCCTTGTCTTTCCCATCTTCTTGGCAAGTAAAGCCTGCCCGAGGACGTTGTTGATCTTGTGGGCGCCGGTGTGGTTGAGGTCCTCCCGTTTGAGGTAGATCTTCGCACCGCCCAGGTCCTCGGTCATCTTCTTTGCGAAATAGAGGCGGCTGGGTCTGTTGGCATAGTCATTCAAGAGGTCGGAAAGTTCCTTCTGGAACTGCGGGTCCTCTTTGTACCTGTTGTATGCTTCTTCGAGCTCCGTGACAGCGTTCATCAGGGTCTCGGGCATGTACTGTCCGCCGTATTCCCCGAATCTTCCATTAGGGTTTGTCATTTAGGTTCCTCATGATTACTGTGAATCGGCCTTTTCAACCGCTTGTTTAAATTGGATCATTTTCTGTCTGTCTTTCCCGTGGTCGGTCTCGATACCGGAACTGGTGTCTACGACGGCAGGGTGCAGTTTGTTGATGGCCTCCCCAACATTGTCGGGATTCAGGCCCCCGGCGAGGATGTATTCCCTGTCGAAATCCTCCAACAGGCCCCAGTCGAACGTCTTTCCGGTACCGGCTCCGGAATCCAGAAGGATCATGTCCGCCTCGGAGGCAAGAGCCTCCTCCAGAACATCCTTGGAGGTTACAGTGAAGGCTTTGACGATGGATGCTCCCGAATACAGGCGGAGCATGCGGATGAAACGGTTGGACTGGTCGCCGTGAAGCTGAATGGCATCGAGGAAGTCCATCTTCGCGATGTTGACTATCTCTTCAAAAGACTCCCCTAAGAAGACCCCGAATGCGGGGATATCGCCGGACAGCCCTTCGCACAGGGTCTTCGCTTTCTCGGGTTCTAGGTATCTGGGTCTTTCCTTTGCGAAGACGAATCCGACATAATCGGGACGTACCTCGTTCACCGATTCGATGTCCCCCTGACTCATCAATCCGCAGAATTTGATCTGGGTCATATTTCACCTCTTAATTCGGCAAGTGCCTTCTTCCTGTCCGGGGAACGCATGAACGTCTCCCCGATGAGGGCTGCATTCACACCTGCATGATGCAGTTCGGCGACCTGAGCCGAGGTCTTGATACCGCTCTCGGCGACATATATCCTGTCGTCTGGAACGAACTCTCTCAACCTGATGCAGTTGCTGATATCCACCTTGAAAGTGCGCAGATCGCGGTTGTTGACGCCGATGACATGGGCGCCTGAAGCGACCGCGGTCTCGATCTCGTTTTTATCATGAGCTTCGCATAAAACCGAAAGACCCAGATCCCTGGAGATGTCGGCATATTCGTGCAGACGTTTCTCATCAAGAATGGAACAAATCAGCAGCACTGCGGATGCTCCGAGCAGTTTCGCCTGATAGATCATATACTCATCGACAACGAAATCCTTCCTCAGACAGGGGAGGTGCACGGCCTCTGCGATCTCCTTCAGATACCTGTCCTCGCCGAGGAATCTGGTGGGTTCGGTGAGAACGGAAATACAAGCGGCACCCGCTTCCTCATATTGCTTCGCGATCTCCAGATAAGGGAAATCGGGGGCGATGAGACCTTTGGACGGAGAGGCCTTCTTGCATTCGCAGATGAATTGGATCGTATCGGAATGCAATGCCCCCTCAAATGGGAATCCGGTGTCGGTATTGCATTCGAAGGCCTGTTCCCTTATCCTATCGAGCGGGACTTCCTTCTTCGCTGAGACCACACGTTCTTCTGCGGACCTTGCAAGGATCTCAAGGATATCGGCGGTCATTGGTTGGATGCGACCTTGTATTTCTCGAAAAGTTTCAGCACGGTTCCGTCACTGAGGAGCTTATCCGCAAGTTCGACACCGTCCCTGATGTCCCTCACGGCCTTTCCGACATAAAGTCCGGCACCTGCGTTGAGCAGGACGGCATTGTACCTCGGCGATTTCCTGCCGTGAAGGATATCATTGATGATACCTGCGTTGACATCGGGGGTTCCTCCCTCGAGGTCCTTCTTGGAGCAGAAGGGTATTCCGAAGTCAGGCGGGGTGATGGTGTATGTATCGTAATCATCGCCTTCGAAGTCACAGACCGTCGTCGGAGCGCTGCAGGATATCTCGTCCATGCGGTCCTGACCGTAGACCACCATACCCTTCTTCACGCCGAGACTGGTGAGGACATGTGCCAGGGGATTGACGAGATATTCATCGTAGACCCCGAGGACCTCGAAAGCGGGTTTTGCAGGATTGGTAAGCGGACCGAGGATGTTGAAGACGGTCCTGATGCCCAGCTCTTTCCTGATAGGGCCAACGAACTTCATCGACCCATGGTACTTCTGAGCGTACAGAAAACAGATGCCTGGGTCTTTGAGAAGAGCGGCCGCTTTGACCGGAGATTGATCGATGTTTATACCAAGGGCCTCGAGCACATCGGCGGCCCCGCATTTCGAAGATGCCGAACTGTTTCCATGCTTAGCGACCTTGACCCCTGCGGCGGCAATGACGAAGGAAGAAGCAGTGGAGATATTGAAAGTGTAGGAATGGTCACCTCCGGTCCCCACGACATCGAGGACCTGATAGGAATGGTCGAACGGGGTGGCGTGGTCCCTCATGGCCGCAGAACATCCGAAGATCTCCTCTTCGGTCTCAGCCACGGTGCTCTTAGTAGAAAGGGCCGCAAGGAACGCCGCATTCTGGGTCGGAGTGGTCTTTCCACTCATGATCTCATTCATGACCTGATACGCTTCATCATAGGTGAGGTTCTTTTTATCGACGATTTTTATGATTGCTTCGGATATCATTGATCATCCCTTCTTTGCGATCCTGATGAAATTTTTCAGCATCATCATGCCGTCCGGGGTAATGACGGATTCAGGGTGGAACTGGAGTCCGTATGTCGGATATTCCCTGTGTTTCACTGCCATGATCTCACCGTCGTCAGTGGATGCGATGGCCTCGAGACACTCGGGAAGAGTGTCTGATTTGACTGCCAATGAATGGTAACGGGCAACAGGGAGATTCTGTTCGAGACCATCGAATATAGGGTCTGCGGCGAATTTTATCCTGCTCTGTTTCCCGTGCATGAGTTTCTTTGCGTAGGTGATCGTGGCACCGTATGCTTCGCATATCGCCTGATGTCCCAGACATACACCGAGGAGGGGGACCTTAGGTCCGAGGACCTTGATCACATCCTCGCAGACACCTGCATCGGCAGGCCTTCCAGGGCCGGGGGATACGATAATGGCATCGGGGTGCATCGACTCAAGCTGCTCAACAGTGACGGAATCGTTGCGGACGACCTTGATGTCCGGTTCGATGGTACCGAGCAGCTGATAGAGGTTGTATGAGAAACTGTCGTAATTGTCGATGAGCACTATCATTTCACTCACCTTCCGCCTTTTTCAGGGCGTTTACGACGGCCGCAGCCTTGTTGAGACATTCCTGGAATTCGTTATCGGGAACAGAATCGGCAACGATGCCTGCACCGCTTCTGACAAAAACCTTTCCGTTCTTCTTGTATGCGATACGGATGGCGATGCAGAGGTCGAGATTGCCGGAGAATCCTATGTATCCGATCCCTCCGCCGTAAATGCCTCTCTTGTTGTTCTCGAGATCGTTGATAAGCTGACAGGCCCTGATCTTGGGCGCTCCTGAAAGTGTTCCGGCAGGCAGGACCGCACTGACCGCGTCGAGTGCGTCCTTGTCCTCGAGGATCTCTCCTCTAACCGTGGAACCAATGTGCATCACATGGGAATAACGCTCGATGCAGTGGAACTTCTCCACTTCGACCGTACCGAAACGGCTGATCTTGCCGATGTCGTTCCTTCCGAGATCGACGAGCATGTTGTGTTCGGCCAATTCCTTCTCATCGGAAAGGAGCTCCTTTTCGAGAGCGATATCCTCGGACTCGGTCTTTCCGCGGGGCCTGGTCCCTGCCAGGGGGAATGTATGGAGAACTCCGTCCTCGAGCTTCACGAGGGTCTCGGGAGATGCTCCGGCGACCTCCACATCGGTGCCGGAGAAGTAGAACATGTACGGCGAGGGATTGATAGTGCGCAGAACGCGGTAGGTATCGAAGAGACTTCCTTCGAAATCCGCCTCGAGCCTGTTGGAAAGGACGATCTGGAATATGTCTCCTTCATAGATGTGGTGCTTGGCGCGGTCGATCATCGAACAGAACTGCTCTTTGTCGAACAGAGGCCTGATCTCAGAGGTCATGTGTCCCTTGAGTCCGGACTTCTTCTTTCCGTTCTTGATCAGGGTTTCAAGACGCCTGAGCTCCTTCTCGGCCATGGAGTAATTGAGATCGATGCCTTCCATGGGGATGTTCGCAATGAGCAGCAGTTTCTGAGTGAAGTTGTCGAAGACGATGACCCTGTCGAAGAGCATGAGGTCGACGTCCTTGAAACCCTCGGAATCATTGGCGTCGAGGCGGAGCGAAGGCTCGGAGTACTTCAGGTAATCGTAGGAGAAATACCCGACGAGGCCGCCCGTGAATGACGGGAATCCGGGGATGCTGGGACTTTTATACATCTCGAGGATCTTACGGATCTCGGCATTGGGGTCATCGGTCCTGAACTCCCTGTTTCCAACTTCCATAACACCGTTCGAAACGGTGATGAGCATCTTCGGGTCGAATCCGAGGAAGGTATAGCGTCCCCACCTCTTGGAAGAGTCCGCACTTTCCAGCAGGAAACAGTGTTCGTCCTCATTCATGAGTATCCTCATCACCTCGATCGGGGTGGTGAAATCGGACAGGATCTCAAGGCAGACCGGGCAGAGGGTGTATTTCTCCTCTTTTCCGTAGGCCTCGACTTCTTCCAGAGACGGTTTGAGCATTTTCATACCTCAGATTTATGGTGCACAGTGAGCACTTTACAGGGCACGTGAATTGGTTAAACTATTTAGCATTAATGCATATTTGTGTAGCATGGTGTACATTTCAGTACATCACACTACACTTGTATTCATGCTTTTTCGATGATCTGGTAACCGAGATCGAACGCTTTGGCGTTGAGGTCCTTGGCCTTCGGAGGCACCTTCTCGAGAAGGACCTCTTTGAGGAGGTCGCGGCTGAGGGGGAAGCCCTTGACGGCGGCGACGGCACCGATCATGACGGCATTGGCGGCCACGGCCTTACCTGCCTCGATGGCGGTCTTGGTCGCTTCAAGGGTGATGGTGTTGCTGTTCTGTGCCTTGACCTCTTGGATTAGGGCATTTATCTCAGGATATTCTTCGAATCCTGCCGCAACGTTTCCGGGAAGAACAGGGTCGAGGTTCATTATCACTACAGAATCCTTGTTTCCAAGAGGAAGGGCCCTAACGGTCTCCACAGGCTCGAAGGACATGATCATATCCGCACCACCGGTCTCCTCGAGCGGGCTGAACACCTCGTCTCCGAAACGGACGGTGGACCTGACGGTTCCTCCCCTCTGTGCCATTCCGTGGACCTCGCTCATCATGACCTTGTAACCCGCGTTCATGGCGGCATTTCCTAATACCATCGATGCAAGAAGGACACCCTGTCCTCCGACGCCGACGATCTGAACTGTGTATTTCACTGTCTCACCTCGATGCATTTCTTAGGGCAGACACTTCCGCACATGTGACACCCGATACATTGGTTGGGGTCGACGACCACGTTCTCGCCCTTCTTGATCAGAGCGGGACAGGCGATCATCCTGACGCAGGTGTAGCAGTGGATACAATCCTCCTGACGGACCTCGCATACCTTCTTCTCGAGCCTCTTCTCCTTCTTGAGAAGCAGGGGGCAGGGACACTTGGAGATAACAACTGCGACTCCGTCGAAGTCGATGGCGTCCTTCATGACCTTCACGCATTCCATGACGTCATACGGATTCACGGTCCTGACGAACTTGACCCCGATTCCCTTGACAAGGGTCTCGATGTCCAGGGCATCGGTGTTGATTCCGCCGAAAGACCTTCCGGTACCGGGGTTGGGCTGGTGTCCGGTCATAGCGGTGGTACGGTTGTCGAGGATGACCATCACGATGTTATGGTGGTTGAACAGTGCCGAAGTAAGAGGCTGCACACCGGCGTGGAAAAAGGTGGAGTCCCCGATGAAGGAGATGGCCTTCTGATCGGTGGCCTGAGCGAATCCTCCGGCGGCTCCTGCTCCACCGCCCATACAGATGATGAAATCGGCGGTGCGGAACGGAGGCTGCACACCGAGGGTGTAGCATCCGATATCCGAACAGTAGACGACAGGGGTGTTTCCGACTGCCCTCTTGGTAGCGGCATACATACCGCGGTGGGGACATCCCGCACAGAGTGAAGGGGGACGGCCGGGAAGAGCCATCTCGGATTTCTTCATGGGTATCGCAGGGGCCTTGACCTTGGCAATGGAAGAGAGTCTCTGAATGACATCGGGCGAGTACTCCCACTCCCTGGGGAGGGTTCCGTCGCGTTTTCCATGGACGGGAACATTGATCTGATTCTGTGCGCAGATACGGAGCACCTGGTCCTCGAGGAAGGGTTCGAGCTCTTCCACGACGACGATGGCCTTCTTTCCCTTCATGAACTCGGCGATCCTCTTCTCGGGCAGCGGGTTGCTGAATCCGATCTTGAAGATCGAAACGCCAGAGACGAACTCTTTGACGTAGTTGTATGAAACACCCGAAGTGATGATTCCGATCTCTCCCTCGCCCTCGATGCGGTTGAGAAGGGATTTCTCAGAAAGCTCAGCGGCCTTCTTGTTCTTCTCTAGAAGCCTGACCCTATTGTGAATCGCGTAGGCGGGAATGTTCACAAACTTGGAGTCATCCTTGTCGAAGTGTCCCTTCAGTGGGGTCGAATCATCGATCGGTCCGAACTCGACGACGGAACGGGCGTGGTTGACGCGGGTGGTGGTCCTGTAGAGCAGGGGGAGTTCGAGTTCCTCGGAGATCTTGTAAGCTTCTTTGATGAAGTCCTTGGCCTCCTGGGGGTTGGAAGGCTCGACCATGGGGATGAGCGCAAGAGTCGAATAATAACGGTTGTCCTGTTCGTTCTGCGAACTGTGTGCTGAAGGGTCGTCGGCGGACATGATGAGCATTCCGGCACGGACACCGGCGTATGCGAGGGTCATCAGGGGATCCGCGGCGACGTTCAGTCCGACGTGTTTCATGAAGACAAAAGACCTGACACCGGAGGATGCCGCGGCAGCGGAGACCTCGACGGCTACCTTTTCGTTGGATGAGAATTCGAAATACATTCCGGCACGTTCTGAATACTCCTCGAGGAGATTGCCGACCTCGGACGAGGGGGTACCGGGATATGTCGATGCAAATTTCACGCCTGCCTCGAAGAGACCTCTGGTGATGGCCTCGTTTCCGAGCAGGAGCTCCTTTTTTGAATTTGACAATAAATCTGACAATGCGATTCCTTCCGGACGTGTATCCGCGAGCTAGTAATAATAAGTACGCGTGCGCACAGGCGACCCTAATTTCTTAATACGTCCGTCACTTGACACGGAGTAAGGCAGAGGTAGCCAAGCTAGGAAAAGGCGCAGGACTTAGGATCCTGTTCTTAGTGATTCTAGGGTTCGAATCCCTACCTCTGCACCATTGTTATTCTGCAGAGATTCTTTTCATCTGTCTGGCACATAGCTGTGATTGAAGATCCGTGAGAAGATAGGACATAGTATGTCCGAACAAATCAGGTATAATTCTTTTAATCTGGGTCATTGATGTGTCTGTATGTGCGCAAAAGCGGTCGTGACCGGGGCCTCGAACGGTATCGGTCTAGAACTTGCAAGACTTCTGGCCCGTGACGGATACGATCTTCTCCTTGTGGCAAGGTCCGAAGAACGTCTGAAAGAGGTGTCCGAAGAACTGAACAGGGAATTCGGAGTGAATGCAGAATACCTTCCGGCAGACCTCACTCAAGCTGACTCATGCGAAAAGATCTTCGGGGCCGCAGGCAAAGAGACCGACATCCTAATCAACAACGCAGGTTTCGGAGACTACGGAAGGTTCGCGACCTGCGACTGGGAGAAACAGGAAAAGATGATCGAACTGAACGTGCTGGCACTTTCACATCTCACCCATCTGTTCCTTCCGAAAATGATCGAGAACGGAAAGGGGAAGATACTCAACCTCGCCTCCGTCGCCTCCTTCGAACCAGGACCTCTGATGTCCGTATACTATGCGACCAAAGCCTACGTCCTCTCCTTCACCGAAGCCCTCGCATCGGAACTGAAGAATACCGGGGTCACCGCCCACGCCCTGTGTCCCGGACCCACGAATACGGGATTTTCAAAGGCCGCCGGTGCACAGAAGACCAATGTATTCAAAGAATCGTCCTCGGCCTCCGCACCCAAGGTGGCGGCCTACGGATACCGCAAGATGATGAAAGGCAAGACAGTCATTGTCTGTGGGATCGGATTCAAGTTCCTGGTGTTCGCAGTGAGGATCCTTCCGCGTTCTGCGGTCAGGAAGATCGTCATGATGATACAGAGCAAATCGCTCAATGAATAAACTGAAATGCTATTGGGCCATAGCCGCATATCATCTGAAAAAACGGTATTTGAATACCCATTATTCCATATTCCGTTAATAAATTGGTACTTCAATACCAAATATTGATACTTGGTGATACATCAGCTCATTATGAAAGAATCCTCAGGACAGAGTATGTCGAGAGAATTCTCTATTTCAAAGACAGGACCGATATCCTGAAGGTCATCATAGGTCCCCGCGGATCCGGAAGTCCGTCCTGCTTGAGCAATACCGCAGACATCTGCTAAATACAGGGGTTGAAGAGAATTCACTGCTTAGTATCGATCTCAAATCATCTGGATTTCATGACATCATAGATAACGGGAGCCTGAACGATTACCTCTCTTCTGTCATGCCCCGCGGACAAAGAACCTACGTTTTCATCGAGGGAATTCAGAGGATAAATGGGTGGGAACGTACCATCAATTCCCTGTCTGTGGGCTACGACACCGACGACTAGATAACAGGATCCAACGAATATCTCATGTCCTCCGAACTGTCAACCTACCTTTCCGGCAGATATCTGGAGATCGAGGCCCTGCCTTTATCGTTCAAGGAATTCCTCAGGTCAAACCCAGCTGATGCGGACAATGACAGGACCTCGAAATTGAGCAGTACTTGAGGCTCGGCGGAATACCTCTGACAGATCCAATAAATGATATACGGATCAATGACAAGGTCCTTGAAGGCGCGTATCACACAATATGCTGAAAGAAGCGGCACAAAGAGCTAAGATATCCGATGAAGCAGCTTTGGAAGCAGTTGCAGATTTCCTTTTCAAAAATCCCAGAACCTCACAACTGTGGAATATATCACATCCGAACTGAAAATGAATACAAAGACAGTAAAGAAGTACATTCGTGCCCTCGAAGAGGCATTTCTTATTTTCAAAGCGGAAAGATATGACATAGTCGGGAAAAAGATTCAGACACACATGTGAAATACTATACCGCAGACCCTGGGCTGGTGAGAATAGCAATATGTGTTGAATCGTTGGAGACTTCAGCGGTTTTGGAGACAGTAGTCTACCTTGAACTCAGACGCAGAGGATACAGGATCTATTTAGGTTCGTATAAGGATAAAGATGTGGATTTCGTTGCAGAAAGAGGCGGTCGGATCCATTATTACCAGGTGTGCCCGACACTGATGCCGGATGAGGTATACGAAAAAGGGATTGATTCGCTGGATTCCATCCGCGACAGCTATCTGAAAACCATTCTCCCATTAGATTCGATTCAGAGGCCTGCACCGAACGGGATAGAACACAAGAATGTCATCGACTGGCTGCTCGAATGAGTGCCGGTGCGGTCACAAGCATATGCCGACTTCCCGTGTAAACTATTTATACCGTCTAGTATCAGCGGATACCCATGGAAATACTCTCGCCAGCAGGCAATCCCGAAGGACTCGTCGCATCGATTTTAGGCGGATGCGATGCGGTCTACCTCAGCGGAAAAGCATTCGGAGCGAGAGCATTCGCAGGCAACTTCTCCGACAAACAGTTGGAAGGTGCCATCAACTACGCCCACGACCACGGTGTGAAGACCTACGTCACGGTCAACACACTCATCAAGGACTCCGAGATGGAGGATGCCGTTTCCTTCGTCAGATTCCTCGCCGACATCGGTGCCGATGCCATCCTGATCCAAGATCTGGGTCTTTTGAAATCCATCCACACGATCAACATCAAGAAGCATGCTTCCACGCAGATGGGGATCTGTTCCGCCGAGGGTCTAGAATGGTGCAGCAAGAACGGACTTTCCCGCGCGGTCCTCAACAGGGAGCTCACCTTCGATGAACTCAAGGAAGTGGTGAAGGACTCCCCCATCGAGACCGAGGTCTTCGTTCAGGGTGCTTTATGCTACTGCCTCTCCGGAGGGTGTCTCTTCTCCAGTCTCGTCGGTGGACGCAGCGGAAATCGCGGCATGTGCGCCCAGCCCTGCCGGAAACGCTACACCAAGAACGGGGAGAAATCATTCCTGATGAGCTGTGCGGACATCTACGGGGTCGATTGGCTCCAGAAACTGGAATCGATAGGCATCACATCCGCCAAGATCGAAGGCAGGATGCGCAGTCAGGCCTACGCCTACCTCTCCGCGAAAGTGTATTCTTCGGCCAACAAGGGCATTGATCCGGAGGAATACGCGAACGATGTCGAACTTCTCAAAACGGTATTCAACCGCGGATACGGCGACGGATACCTCAACGGAGTTATCTCGCCTGTTCAGAAGAAATACGCCGACAACCGCGGACAGTATCTAGGAAGGGCCACATTCAGCAAGAGGAAGTTCAACACCGACCAGCTCGACGAGAAGGTGAACATCCGCGACGGACTGACCCTCTACTCCGGCGACGAGAAGGTCGGAGGATTCAAGCTCACCTCAGTTGGTAAAACAGCTTCTCCCTTCGATGTGCCAGACGGCACCTATGACGTCTACCGCACATACGATCCCCGTATAGACGTGATAAAGAATCTCATCGGTGACGTGCCCAAATTCGACGGAGACACCGAAAGGGTGCCCTTCCCTATCAGACGCGAACCGGTGGAAAGGAAACCTGTGGATCTTCCAGAAATGTCATTCTACGTCAGCTCTATCAGGAATCTCGAGGCTGTCATCGACCACGCCGACAGGGTCTATTACGAACTTTCGGATTCCATAGATGAAGCACACGAGATCTGCGACGCACACAACGTCGAAGCAGTCACTCTCGCCCCTAGGTTCGCTCCTCTTGAAAAATTCGATGCCAGTTCGAGACCGCTTATGATCCACACCGTCGGTCAGCACATCCCCCGCAAAGGTGAGAAGATCTACGCGAGCCAGTTCATGAACCAGTTCAACTCGTTCACCAAACAGCCGTTCTGGCAGAGCACCCTATCTCCCGAACTCTCGAACGAAGAGATCCGCAGTCTGGCACATTACTATCCCGGCCGTCTCGAGGTCATGGTGTTCGGCAGGCAGGAGCTCATGTGCACCCGCGACCCTGCGATGGACAGCGGATTCCTCGCCGACGAAAAGGGATTCAGATTCCCGGTTTACCGCGACGGCAGAGGCCTCTCCCACATTCTCAATTCTTCTGACCTCATGCTCCTTCCGTATCTCCGCGAACTCGGAAAGATGGGTATCGAATCCGTCGGTATCGACGTCCGCAAGAGGCCGGAGAACATCGCATCCAAGGTCGCCAAGGCATTCGGGGAGAACCTCGTATCCGAGAAGTTCGATCTGCAGGAGATGTGCGGCGGGATCAACTACGGAGCCTATCTCCGCGGTACTGACTGACAGACTGTAATGGTCCCTTCTTATACCCTTGGTCGCCGAACACCTCTCTATGAAAATAGATCGCAAAGGCGATATCGGATTCATGGAGGCCATGGCCGGTGCCATGACAGTTTGCATCGTCATGATGGTCTTCGTTGCCTATGTGGCGGCGGATGTTGCCTATTCTCATCAGGAAGATCCGGATTTCGACTGGAGCTACATCAAAGAAGTGAACGTCTCAGATTCCGAAGTCACGGTCACATTCTCATCGGACCCGCTTGCATACATCGAATCAACGGGACTTCTGGGTCTTTGCGTAAAGACCGTTCCTCCCACGAGTTCGGACCTTGAAAGCTCCGAATACGAATTCGGTCAGAAGGGGGATTCGAAGTACATCGAAAGAAAATTGTTCTCCGTCACGAACGGGCAGGAAATAGTTCCGGTATCCGTGGAGGTCACATTATGCAGATGAACCGCAGAGGGTTCACAGCGATCATGGATGCGGGGTTCTTCATAATCCTCATCGGACTCGCAGTCATCCTTCTTTCGCAGTCAGGAGCGACCACGGAACAGAACGAGGTCCAGAACATCACCGAATCGTGCGATATAATCTTCGAATCTAAAGTGAGATCGACCGATTTCGGATATGCCGGCGACGAACGCGTGATGGCACTTTTCGATCTCACTGCGGCTTCATTGTCATTACACGACGGAAAAGCAGAGGCATATCTGAAACAGATGCTGAACGAACTCTATCCCTGGGAGAATTCGTACGGATTAAAATTGAATTACGGTAACAATTCCGCTCAGATCAACAGTATCACGGGCGACCAGATCGTGAAAAGAACATACACTGTCGGATTCGGAGGAACCTTGGAAGTTACGCTCAGCCTCACCGTCTGAAAGATTTCCAAAACCATTTCAAAACAAAATCACACTGTAATCGGAGCGTGAAAACAAATGACCCAGACATCATATTTCAAATGAAAATTGACAACTGATATTCCCGAGAGAAATGTGTAGTTTTATTTATAGGCGGTAAAACAATGTACGATACATGGTCAAGGGGGAAAAGACTTTGATGATACCGATAGGCGAGGAGGATTTCAAAGAACTTCGCCAAAGCGGATTCTATTTCGTCGATAAATCCGAATTGATATCTGATATTCTCCAGAACCGCAACAAGGTCTTCCTTTTCACAAGACCCAGACGTTTCGGAAAATCCCTCAACCTATCTATGCTTGATGCCTTTTTCAACCTCGAATACAAAGGAAACACATGGTTCGACGGATTGAAGATCAGCAACCATCCTGAAGCTGAAGAATTCAAGAATGCCTATCCTGTGATATTCATGTCGATGAAGGACCTGAATTTCCTCTCACTCGAAGGTTTCATGTCAAGTTTCGGACGCAGAATACGGGATTTGTACATTTCATACAGATATCTCGAAAACAGCGAAAAGGTGGATCCTGCACGTCGTGCCGATTATCAGAGGATAGTTTCAGAAAACACTGATGAAGCCCTGCTCACTGATTCGCTGTACGTACTGTGTTCAATGCTGTTTCAGCATCACGGAATCAAACCGATAATCCTCTTAGACGAATATGACGACACACTCAACCATGCTTACGGTGAGGAGTCGTACAATGCAATACTGAACGTACTGCGCAATTTCTACTCCAGGACATTTAAAGGCAATAAATTTGTCACATTTTCGGTCTTGACCGGAGTAATGCAGATCGCCAAAGATGGAATATTCTCAGGCCTTAACAATCTCGACGTAAACAATATCTTCAGCACTAAATTTGATGAAACATACGGATTCACCGAGTCGGAAGTGAAAGAACTCTGCTTGTACTACGGCCATCCGGAGAAATTCGACGAAGCAAAGGAATGGTATTATGGATATCGTTTCGGAGATGCTGAAATATACAATCCCTGGAGTATCATGAAATACCTTTTGGAAGGATTCAAACCGGATACTTATTGGGGCGGTACAAGCGGTAATGACATTATCGACACTCTTCTGAGAAACGCTGACGCTGATACATTCAATGACTTGATTGCCCTCGGCAACGGCGAGGCCGTCACAAAATCCCTCCCTGAATCGGTCGTTATGAATGACCTGAAAACGAGAGCGAATGCAATTTTCTCCGTACTGGCGGTTGCAGGGTATCTTAACGCGATTCCTGATGGGAAGGAATATGTTCTTTCCATTCCGAACCGTGAAATGTATCAGATTTTCTATGACCACATCGTGAATTACACATTCGCCGGCAATGATCCCTTCGAAAAACTGCTCGATTCATTGGAAACTGGAGATGTGGCAAAAGTCAAACATCAACTAGATGTGTTCTACAACAATTTCTCTTCGCTGCTGCTGGTGGATGAAGGCCGTTACCACGTCATTCTTGCAACGATCATACTCGGACGCATTGGGAGATACAGTATCGAAATCGACCGGGAATCCGGATGCGGAACACAGGATATCTTCATGAAGACCAGATATCCCAGATACCCGAACATCATAGTCGAAATAAAGAAGGCCGATCCGGAGGACAGTGACACGACTGTGCAACAACTCACTGAGAAAGCGTTGCAGCAGATCCACGAAAAAGATTACTGCAGAGGTATGTCGGGAAGGACCTTCCTATATGGTGTAGCATTCCGGGCGAAAACTGCCACTGTCCTGCTCGAAAAGATGGATCTCTGAACTGGTCAGTTCGCTGTGCGGACAAAACTCATCACGGAAAGAACCGGCAATTCTAAGAGCGGGACCACCGCAAGGATCACGAGGATAATAGGAGAATCACTGAACGTGGCCGATGCAATGGCAAGTGCCAGAGGCGAATTTCTTGCAACGGTGGTGAAGATCAACGAGGTGGTCTCATCGCGGACCAGCCCGACACCTTTGCCTATCAAAGACGATATCAAATAGTTCGCAAAGAAGAACATGATAAGCGGAACAATCAGGGCGAGAACGGTATGGTAGTTGTCCGTGACATAACCGCTGTTCGAAGAGAACATGAAGAAGATGACGAAACAGAGTACCGCAAGCTGGATCTCGTCCGTGTTCGACTCGAATACGTCGCGTAACTTCCGACCGGCATGAACTTTATTGGAAACATATCTGAAAACAGCAGCGGCAACAACAGGAATGATGACGACGAAAGATGCCTCTTTCAGCAGGTCCACAACATTGATGTCTGCCGAAACCCCGAAAAAAATAATGAGATAAACGGGCAGCAGAACGATCTGAAGTACCAAATTGATCGGAAGTATGGAACTTCCCAATGCCACGTCACCTCCCGAGAGTTTCGTGAAGGTAAGGTACCAGTCGGTACAGGGCGTCACCAGCAGCAGAACAAGCCCTATGCGGACGTCGAGATCGCTGTTGAAAAACAAAAGACCCAGAAGGTACGCGAACACCGGCGTCCAAACGAAATTCAGAAGCAGTGCACTGAATGAAAAACGGGTATTGCAAAATGACCTTTTCAGAGAGGTCAGGTCGACGCAGACGAACACAAAGAAAAGCAGGACCATCAGGAACGGTTCGATGAGAGAACCGCATCCGTCGAATACATCCGTGACGGAACCAAGCAGAAGTCCCAGAAACGCAGAGATCAGCAATAGTCCCGCATGAACCCAGGCCATCTGCGATGCTTTGACAGAACCGAAGAGACTCATCGCTGTGCACCGCGGGCCTCAGCGATCATAGGACCTAATTTCTCCTTGATCTCGGCAGTGCAGGGCCAGGAATCATCCATGTATGAGACGAGTTTGTAGATGTCAACATCTGGATTCGTAAGAGCCAGATACACCCTGCTCATGAGCATGGAGACCATGAACGGGAAATCGTCGCAGATCTGAGGCCTATCCTTCCAGATAGAGCAACGGTTGTCCTTGTTGAGGAAACGGCAGGGGGCGCCTTCCTTTTTGTTGAACAGTAGTCTGCCGTCCGAGGTCTGGTAGACATACTCGGTCATGAATGTGTAAAGATCTGTGCCAGCGGCGGCGGAAACGCGTTCCACCTCTTCGGGGCGGACGATGATATTGGGCTGGTGGCAGCACTTTCCACACATGTGGCAGGAAAGTTCGCTTCTGAGGGTCTCGCAGATGAAGAACGCCTTATCAAGGTCCTTTTTCATCTGCGGAGAGATGGTGCCGAGACCGTCGAGTTCGTATTTTCCCCTGTATATGACCATTATACGGCCTCACTGAGCGATCTGAATAAATCCGAGCATGAATGCGATGACGGAGATGAGAATGGAGACTCCGGCAAGGATCATGAGGTTTCTGCGGCCGTCGGCATGGCGGCGGACGAAACCCATCGAATATCCGCCGAGGACCAGACCGACGGCACCGAAGATGACGGCTCCGACGGAGATCTTAGCGAGATAGAACACGATACCAAGGATAGCGATCACAACAGTCATTGCGACAAGATTCGTGACACCGATAGGTGCGGTGCTGCGGGCCTTGTTGCCCGGATCGAAATCAATCATAATATGTGGATATGTATGGGATATAAAATAGACAGCGTTCGTGATTCAGGTGGATATATATTTGAAGAACACGCACTCGAACCGTTTCCTGTAAGTGCCGAACCGGGTCTTTTCGGTCACAGGAGTGAAAGATCCTACCTCGAAACAGGAGAAAACGGAACGGACCTGCTCCTCAGAGAAGTAACGGTAAAGTATTCCGTTACGGACGGATTCTGCTTTTCCTTCCGAACGCATGTCGCCTTCCGCGAAGCACTTCAGACACAACCTTCCGCCGGGGCGGAGCACCCTTCCGATCTCTGAAACGGCGATCTTCAACTCAGGTTCGGTCAGATGTTCCAGCACGTGAAAAGCGAACACCGCGTCGAACTCATTGTCATCGAAAGGAAGCCTGCACACATCTCCACAGACGAAGCATGCTGAATCCCCGAATCTGCTGATACATGAATCGACCGCAGGCTGGGAGAAATCTATTCCCGTCACTTCAGCCCCTATATCCAGAAGCGCCTCCGAGGTCTTCCCGTTCCCACACCCCAAGTCGAGAACCTTCATCCCCGAAACAACACCCGTCCAAGAGATCTCCGTCACGCCTCTCCACGGACGGCCCTGCGTCGAATACAGTGCATCCCAAGCTTCTCTCTGCCCGTTCACGGCTGGTTATGATTATATCATAAAAAATATTTGACCGCCTCAGAACAAGTGGTTTTTCATGATGTGGAACCCCCGTATTGAAACAATGCCTCTTGACGAGATCAAGAAGATGCAGTACACGATGTTGAAGAAGCAGATCAACAATCTGTACACCTACAACAAATTCTACCACGACAGGATGAAGGCCGCGAACGTGTCCCCTTCGGACTTCAACTCGCTCACCGACCTCCAGAAGATGCCATTCATGTACAAACAGGACCTGAGGGACAACTACCCCGACGGACTTTTCACTGTCCCCAAGAAGGAGATCGTCCGTTACCACATGTCCTCTGGTACCAGCGGAAAGCCCACCTGCGTGGCATACACCCGCAACGATCTCGGTTATTGGACCGAGGCCCTTGCCCGTTCCCTCTCCTCCTGCGGCATCGGACCCGATGACACAGTTCAGGTCTGCTATGGATACGGCCTCTTCACCGGCGGTCTCGGACTCCACTACGGTGTGGAGAGAGTAGGGGCCACCGTCCTCCCCGCCAGCACCGGAAACACCCAGAGGCAGCTCGAGATGATGCAGGACCTGGAATGCACGGCCATCGCCTGTACCCCCTCGTACTTCACACACCTCATCACCACCGCCAAGAAGATGGGTATCGACTGGAGGAGAGATATGAAACTCAAGAAGGCCATCCTCGGTGCCGAACCCTGGTCCGAGTCCATGAGGGCCAAGTTCCAGCAGGAGACCGGTGCCACCTGCTACGACATCTACGGAACCTCCGAACAGGCCGGACCTATGTTCAGCGAGTGTACCGCACAGAAAGGACCTCACATCTGTCCCGATGTGATGTACTGCGAGATCCTCGATCCCGACACAGGAGAGGTCCTCGAACCCGGAAACAAGGGAGAGCTCGTCTGTACCATGCTGCAGAAAGAAGCGATGCCCATCTTCCGTTACAAGATGCGCGACATCACCTACGTGGATGAGACCCCCTGCGAATGCGGCAGGACCGCTCCCCGTCTCGGAAGGATCACCGGAAGGAGCGACGATATGCTTATCATCCGCGGAATCAATGTTTTCCCGTCGCAGATCGAATACACGCTCATGAGGATCCCCCAGGTGGGAGACCAGTACATGATCAACGTCAGCAGGGAAGGAGACCTCGACAGGATGGTCATCCAGGTCGAGATCAAACCCGAGGCGTTCAGCGACAAACTCGAAGAGATGGAATCCCTGCGTTCCCACATCGAGTATGAGCTCAAGAAGTATCTGAACATCGCGGTCCAGGTGGAACTGAAAGCACCGGGAGAACTCCCGAGGTTCGAAGGAAAAGCAAAAAGAGTCATTGATACAAGGGTGTTTTGAAATGGAGAAATACATCATCTCACAGCTGTCTATTTTCGTGAACAACTCCCCCGGATCTCTTGCGAAGACCGCAAAGATCCTGCAGGAGTGCAACATCAACATGAAGGCCTGCAACCTCGCCGAATCCACCGAATTCGGTATCCTCAGGGCCATCGTCGACGATCCCGACGATGCTTCCAAAAAGCTCATCGACAAGGGCATCATCGTGAAGAAGACAGAGATCATCGGAATCAAGATCGCCGCCGTCCCCGGGTCCCTCTACAAACCTGCAATGGTCCTCGGAGACGCCAACATCAACATCGAGTACGGATACGCGTTCACCGGCAACGTGGAAGGCCTCTTCATCAGGGTCGACGACCCCAGAAAGGCCATCACCGTCCTCCAGGATGCCGGACTCGACCTGGTGGACTCCTCGGAGATCTGAACATGGGAAATCTGAACGTCGCCGTCGTCGGAGCCCCCGGACTCGCCAAGGAAATTGGCAAGAAGGGTACCGTCACCGACATGACATTCTATGAGATCAAAGAGGGATCCGACTCGGTCACCCTCATCGAGCCCTCAAAATACCCTGATAAGCTCCAGTCCCTGTTCTACACCACCGAGATGGCTGAATTCTGCATCCTCGTGGTGGACAAGATCGACTCCTTCCTCGGCGAGACCATCGTCATGGTCGACGAGCAGAAACTCGATAAAGGATGGATCATCCTCCGCAACTACATACAGCCCGAACAGCTCAAACCGCTCCTTGCCGGGACCTCCCTTGAAGGTTACAAGATCATCGAGGAGAACTACACTGACATCCGTCTGGCACTTATCGAAATGGCCCATAACGAGAACCGCAAGGCGGGCGAGGGAAGCTGCGGATCCTGTCCCGTCGACAGCCACTTCAACGTCAAGGGCGTGGGTACCGTCGTCCTCGGTTCTGTGGCTGACGGGTGGTTCAAGAAGCACGACAAGATGACTGTATGGCCTCTCGGCAAACAGGTCACCCTCAAGTCGATTCAGAAGCACGATATCGATTGCGACGACGGAGTGAAAGGAGACCACGTGGGACTCGCCCTTAGAGACATCGAGAGCGATGAACTCGACAGGGGATTCGTCTGTTCCACCGATCCCGAGATCAAAATGAGCTCTTCCTTCCACGGCAAGGTCCACTACAACAAGTTCTGGAAGAACGCCGTCAAAGAAGGAATGATGCTTCACGTCGGTCACTGGATGCAGATCCTTCCCGTCAGGGTGGTCCTTGCCGGAGCCGACAAAGATTCCGAGGTCACCTTCGAACTCGACGGAAAGATGATCCACAAATCCGGCGATGAGGGCATCCTCATGTACTATGACGGCGGAAAACTCCGCGTCATCGGTACCATCACCTTCCCCTAAACATATTCCAATTTCAAACACATTAGATATGATTAAGTAATATGGTTGATAACACCCATCAAACCTACTTAATCCCTTCAAAAGAAGGCGGATACAAATGTCTGAAGAATATCCAATCGTGTTTGATACCTTGCGTAAGGTATACGGCGACTTTGTCTCCGTCAACGACCTTACCCTGAAGATCAAAAGGAACAGCTTCACCGGCCTGTTGGGACCCAACGGTGCCGGAAAGAGCACCTCGCTGAAGATCCTCACCAACCTTATCACACCTACCTCCGGGCACGCTTATCTGAACGGCATCGACGTTCAGAAGAGCCCGAAACAGGCACTCATGGGTGTAGGTACCGTTGTCGAGACACCAGAATTCTACACCTACCTCACACCCGTCGAGACCTTCCGGTATGTCGGAGAGATCTATGGAATGAGCAGGGAGTCCATCGCCAACGAGACATCTGCCATCCTCGACAAGGTCAAAATGACCGGATGGGCCGACAAGAAGATCGGCCAATTCTCCAAAGGAATGAGACAGAGGATCTCTCTGGGCCTTTCACTTCTCAACAGTCCCAGCATCATCATTCTCGATGAACCCACCTCTGGTCTCGACCCCCGCGGTATGGCCGAAATGAGGGATATCCTCAAGAACATCAGGAACGACAAGAACCTCACCGTGCTCATGAGCTCCCATATGATGCACGAGGTCTCAGACCTCTGCGACCACATCGCTCTGATCAACCATGGAACCCTGGTCCAGGACCAGGACTATGAGATGTTCGTCAAGAACTCGGATACCCGTCTACTCGTAGTGAAGCCTCTTAACACCCCCACTGAACACACCGTTGAAGCGATCAAATCGCTGAACAATGTCGTCGATGTGGAAAGGATGGGCGGCGAACTCAATGTTCACTTCAAGGGAGACCTTCCCGAGATGGCGGCCTTCTTCAAGGACCTCTCGAACCTGGACTTCCCTATCGTTTCGATGAGCGAAAGTTCCAATGTTCTCGAGGACAAGTATCTGAGCCTCATCAAGGAGTCGAGGTGATATCATGCTGCAGGATGAACCTATATCTGATTACAGTTCCATTTCCGGATTCAAAGGCGACGTACACCAAATGGTCGTAATCGCCAGGAATGAAATCAAGAAATTCCTCAGAGGAAACAGGATCCTTATTTTCAGTGTACTGATTATCGCTATTCTGGCACTTATGACCGCCATCCCTTATCTGCTTGCGGACGGATATGAAAAGACAGAGGATATGTCGATATTCATCGCCTTTGTGCCCATAATAGTTGAGCTTGCAGTGGTCCTTTTCACAGCAACCTCCATCGTGTCCGAATTCGAGGAACGCACTGCACTCATCCTCTTCACCAAGCCGGTCAGGAAACGTACCATCTTCCTCGGAAAACTGCTCGCATCGATCATCATCGTGTTCGCTTACTCGATATTCTACTATCTTTACGTGATAGTACTCTCTATGATCGCCACCGGCGGTATACCCTCGAACATAGGCCTATCACTAGGTATCAGCCTTCTCGGAGCCTTCGGATGTTCCGGAATCGCAATGCTTATGAGTTCGCTGTTCAAGAAAGGCAGTACTGCTTCGATCATGACCTTGTTCGTGATTATGCTCCTGCTTTCGATGGTGGCAAGCATGCTCAATATGACCTCGGGTATTACCACCCTCTGGTCCCTCGACACTGCTTTCGGATATTGCTCCAATGTGCTTACCGAAGCATACAACATGACGGACGTCGGAACCGCATGCGGAGTTCTTGTCGCATACGGGATCATATGCAACTTCGTCGCATACCTGTTCTTTTCCAAAAGAGACTTCTGAACCGGTCCGGGGGGTTTCCCCCACCGGTTCAATAAACCGCTAATTCATCAATGAGCCAGACGACGGATTTTGCGACCCTTTTCACAGGATTGGAGAAATGTCCGCCCTGGTTCAGTTCATATTTGAAAGCACGGAGATCCTTGCTGTTCTCAAGACGCTTCTTCTGAAGCAGATACTGTGAACCGATTGATGCGGTTACGATGTTCCCGGACCCAGCCTCCTTCCCCCCGAGGCTGAGATAGACTGCACTGTTCTGAGGCACTTTGGCAGTGTCGGCATACTCGTTCCAGCCCTTGAACCATAAAGACCCAGAACAGCAACCTGCGGCCCTGAAAACATCGGATTCGTAGAAGGACCACAGGGCGAAAAGACCTGCCAAAGAATAGCCTGTAACGGCGATCTGCGAGGTCTGAGGGAAGGTCGATCTGATGTAAGGAACAGCTTCGGATCCTATCCATTTCAGGGTATCATTTCCCCCGGCCCCGAACTTCATGCCCTCAGCTTCCATCGGCCAGGGCGACATATCATTGTCCCAGTCGTCGACTTCGAAACAGAACAGAGTAAAAGGTGCGATGGAATCCTCCTGCGGACCCAAAACCTCCAGGAGCTCGCCGAAGGGGTCGGATGAAGTGTGTGTCCCGGCACACCAGATGACGCACGGTCCTGAATCTCCCGCTGAATATGTGTGACATCTGTGGCCTGACAGTTCGAAGTCGTTGCGCATAACCCCCGATAGAGTAATGGGCTTAAATACCGTGCTTAGGATAGGGTCTTCATTACAGCGTGTCACTTGATGGCACGCGAGGGATACCATGACGTTCAGAAACGAAGAATTAGAGACTATGCCGACCGAAGATCTCAAAAAGATGCAGTTCGACCTGCTCCGCAAAGAGATCCGCACGATGTATGACTCTTCTGAATTCTTCCGCAAGAAGATGCAGTCCGTGGGTCTCACCCCCGATGACATCACCGACATGAAGACGTTCAGGAAGATCCCGTACATGGTAAAAAACGACCTCCGCGAGAACTATCCCGACAGACTCTTCGTCAGGCCTTATGAGGACCTCGTCAGGATCCACGTCTCCTCCGGAACCTCCGGCCGCCCCACCGTCGTCGGTTACACCAAAAACGATCTTGACAACTGGACCGAATCCCTGGCCCGCGGACTGGTATCCTTCGGTGTCGGCCCCAAGGACGTCTTCCAGAACATGCACGGTTATGGCCTCTTCACCGGAGGTCTCGGTGCCCACTATGCTGCCGAAAGGGCAGGCGCCACCGTCGTCCCCACCGGGGTCGGCAACACCGACAGGCAGATCCAGCTCATGCAGGACCTTCCCGTCACCTGCCTCGCAGGTACCCCTTCCTACATGTTCCATATCGCCGATGTCTGCGACCAGAAAGGTGTTGACATCAGAAAGGACACCAAGGTAAGACTCGCCCTCGCGGGAGGAGAACCCTGGTCCGAGTCAATGAGGCGCAAACTGTACGACAGGACAGGTATCAGGGCCCACAACTGCTATGGGGCGAGCGAGTTCTACGGACCTATGTTCGTCGAGTGCGAGAAGCAGTGCGGAGCCCACGTCTGGGCCGATCTGGCACTTATCGAGATCCTCGACAAGAACGGCGAACCTGTGGAAGATGGACAGCCCGGAGAGGTCGTCGTCACCATGCTTCAGAAAGAAGCTTTCCCCCTGATCCGTTACAAGATCGGAGACATCTCCACCCTCACCTGGGAGAAATGTGCCTGTGGAAGGACCCATCCCCGCCTCGGAAGGATCACCGGCAGGAGCGACGACATGATCGTCGTCAGGGGAATCAACGTCTTCCCCTCGCAGATCGAGAGCGTCATCGGGGAGATGAACTTCCTCGCACCCTTCTATCATATCACCCTCACCAACGAGAACTATATGGACAAGATGGTCATCGATGTCGAGTTCACCAACGAGGCCCTCACCGAGGACATGGTGAAGATTAACGAAATGACCCAGCAGGTCCAGGCGAGGCTAAAAGAGATCCTCAATCTCAAAGCAATCGTTAAGATCAACCTCCCCGGAACCGTCGAACGTTTCGAGGGCAAGGCCAAACACGTCACGGACAACCGTTCGTGGGAGTGACACCACGTTAGGAAGTATTCTGGAAATCCTAATGCTTCTCTGTTTCGCGGCATCGTGGCCGTTCAACATCGCCAAGTCCTGGAAGTGCCGTACAGCCATCGGGAAGAGCATAATGTTCGAGGTCATCGTGATCATCGGATATTTCTGCGGTATCGGAAGCCATATCGTGAACGACCAGATCAACATGGTCATCGCATTCTACATCCTCGACATCATACTCGTATCGACCGATATGTCCCTCTATTTCAGGAACAGGAAGCTCGACCAACAACGTATGGGGACATTGGCGAATAGGGAACAGTAAAATATCCTCATCCACATATCTGATTATGGAAATCAGCTGTGATGGTATCGTTGATGGCAGAATCCTTGACAGATTCGGATGCAAAGGCACCGAGTTCGCCAGCAGAGATATGCCTTCCCGCTCCCTTCCCCTGAAGATCGAAGGCGCCCCGGCAGGCACCGCCTCATATGCCATCGTCTTCGATGATCCGGATTCGGCCCCTGTATGCGGATTCAAATGGATCCACTGGGTGGTCGCAGGTCTCAGAAAGACCGTTCTCCCGGAGAATGCTTCAAGAGAGGACCCGTCCCTCATTCAGGGATGCAACGACTGGCTGAACCACGGAGTCGAAGACCGCCTCGAGGCATCTTTTTACGGCGGTCCCGCACCACCTGACAAAGAGCACACTTATGTTTTGACGGTCTACGCTTTGGATTTCGTCCCCGCACTGAGGAACGGATTCAAGCTTGAAGACCTCATGAAGGTGAGCAAGGACCACATCCTCGCCAAATGCACTTTGAAGGGAACCTATTCCCCCGCTTAATCACACTACCAAACACTTGATATCGTGATATCATGTCGACAATTGTACAGCAAGACCTTGATATGTCGGCCTTGGGAGTTCTCAAAGATCCAGATTATGAGAAAGCCCAGGAACTTGCCATCGAAGGCAGCACCGACGCCTACCCCCTGTTTCTGAAATCCGCCACCGCAGGCAATCCCGCCGCAGCATACATGGTGAGCCAATACCTAGATATGGGTGTGGCCGCCGGTGACAAAATGGATTCAGTATTCTGGGCCCTATATTCATACCTCGGTTACTCCACCGATGCCAGGGAATGGATGGAATCCCATTTCAAAACTGACGACGGATTCTCCGCAAAGAAGTTCGTGGAACACTGTCTGGGACTTGCGGATCAGAAGAACGGCGCCGCCGCATTCATTGCGGGAATGGCCCACTACACAGGTCAGGGCGTCGACTTCGATGCTGAAAAAGCATACGGCCTTTTCAGCAGATCGGAGGAATACGGCAATCTCGACGGAGCCTGCGAAAAAGCGCTCTGCATGATCAGGGGCGCCGGGAGGACCCAGGCCCTGGAAGAAGGACTTGCACTGCTCATCACCGTCGCCAACAAAGGAAATATCCGTGCGGCACTCAAATACGCCAAAATGCTGGAGACAGGAGCGTTCGTCCCCAAGAATCCCACCAAAGCACTCGCCATATATCAGCACCTGGCACAGAAGAAGATCCCCGTCGCCACCTACGAGACGGGACGCTGTTACCTCGACGGCATCGGAACCCCCAAGGACACCTCTGCAGCGTATTCATGGTTCACCGTTGCCCAGGCCCTCGGCTGCATCGAGGGGGACTTCGGTATGGCCCGCTGCATGCTCGCGGGCATCATCGAGGACAGCACCAAGAAAGGCGTCGAACTTATGACCGTTGCCGCCGACAAAGGGTGCACCGACGCCATGTATATGCTCGCTCAGCTCTACGGTAAGGACGGAAAGATTGTCAAGAAGAACACTTCCCTTTCCGTCGAATACTTCCGCAAAGCCGCAGACCTCGGCAAACCCGTGGCCGAGATCCGCATGTCAGAGATGCTGGAATCCGGAGAAGGAGTTCAGAAGAACCATCCACTTGCAGTTCAGTACGCTCTCCGTGCCGCAAGTCACGGCAACATCGAGGGCTGTTACATCGCAGGTTCGGCGCTTCTCAGTGGAAACGGCGTTGCAAAGGATGAAGCACGCGGATTCTCCCTGTGTAAGATGGCGTCCGATCAGAATTACATGAAGGCCGCTTACATCGTCGCCAACTGCTACATACGCGGAAAAGGCACCGCCAAGGACGGCAAACTCGGTTTCGAGATGCACAAGACCCTTGCGGAACACGGATTCATCAAATCAATAGTCGTGGTCGCAGAAGGATACTATCACGGAGATTATGTCGAACAGGACTTCAAGGCCGCGTTCGATCTGTTCAAACAAGGGGCTGAGAAGGACAACGTATTCTGTCAGTACTACCTCGGCGACTGCTATGACAACGGCCGCGGAACCAAAAAGAACACAGAAGAAGCAGTCAAATGGTATTCCAAGGCGGCCCGTCAGGGACACACCCTTTCCAAGAAGATCCTCGAGGAACGCAAGGTCGACCAGATCCTGACCGACGAGTCTCCTTTCGCCACCTTCGAAAAGAGCGCCCGTGCCGGAAACGCCCAGTCCATGTACATCCTCGGACGTTATTACGAGGACGGGATCGGTATCGAAAAAGATCTCAAGAAAGCCAAGGAATGGTACGCCAAAGCCAAAAAGAGAGGAAATCAGGCTGCCCGCAGAGCATTGGAAGCCCTTGAAAAGAAGGAGTGAACAACACTCCTTCACCCTTAAACTTTAAATGAAAACATTGCAGGACTCCCACCTGCAGTGGCTTTTAACCTCTGTGATCGCTCACATGAATCTCTACATTTCCCAGGTCTTTATCCCGGGAAACAGGTTTCCGCAATTGAATGCGTAAGTAGTAGAACCCTTGTCACCCCCTGTCCGTCTATTAAACGGACAGACTTGCAATCGGACGTTCCGCTTTCAACAGAACAGCTTCGGACTTGGACGGCGTCCCTCGCCAGCTCTTTTTCTGCCTACTAACTTCTACAGGATACAACTGCTACCCGGTTGTCCCCTTCAGAACACCAACCATTTCGTGTTCTTCATTCCGATCCACGGCCGTCCCGATGGAACAATCGGTACGGATTTTCATCAGATACTTTTACCGACATGTGTCGGTGAACCTGTGCCGCTAAGCCGGAGCCTCAGACTCCGTTCCACCCAATGGTGCTTACACAGTTTTATCATGGTTTCTTTCGGCCCGTATCTGACCGTGTGTAGATATCCATTGCATATCCGCGGGACCCTTGAGAAGTCCGGCAGACCATGACAGTACCCAGACCGATAGGTTCCCGGAGGTCCGATTTGGCTACCGATCCGTTCATCGTTTTCACGACTACGAACTGCACGTATGTATTATTTAAACGGCTATATATAATTTCTCAAAAAAGCACTTTCATTAGCCAAATGAACAGTGTGAAATGTATCCCCACACCCAGGTCGGGTGCAGGGGGTTGAAGTTTGCCTTTTTCAAGGAGTGAGTCTGACCGGATCCCTCGGGAAAAGGATGGCCTCACGGATATTTCCGAGGTCGAGCATCTTGACGAGAAGCCTCTCGATACCCATTCCCCATCCGCCGTGCGGAGGCATACCGTACCTGAATGCTTCAAGGTAGAACTCGAAGTCGGCAGGGTTGAGACCTTTCTTCTCCATCCTTGCTACGAGCCTGTCGTACCTGTGCTCCCTCTGACCGCCGGAGGTGATCTCGGTTCCCTTGTAATCAAGATCGAACGAGAACGAGTAAGGGGTTCCGTCCTTCTCCATGATATAGAAAGGCTTTGCCTCCTCTGGATATTCGGCGATGAAGTAGAGTTCGACCCCTTTCTCGGCCATAACCTCACCGACGATCTTCTCACCCTCGGTTCCGAGGTCGTCTCCCTCTTTGAGAGAGAGTCCGTGGTCCTGCACCATCTTGAGACATTCGCTGTAGGTGAGGATTGGATACGGCCTTGCTGGGACATTGATCTCTTTGCCCAAAATCTCGAGCTGTTTCTGTCCCCTCTCCTTCAGCCCTTTGAGGACATAATCCACAACGGACTCAAGCATTGCCATGACCTGTTCCTCGTTCTCGATCCAGGACATCTCACCGTCGAAGGAGATGAACTCGGTCACGTGACGATTGGTGTTGGACTGCTCCGCACGGAAGGCCTGTCCGAGCTCGAAGACACGGTCGAGACCGGAGGACATGAGGATCTGCTTATAGAGCTGAGGCGACTGTGCCAGGAAGGCATTTCTGTCAAAATATTTGATCTGGAAGAGCTCTGCTCCTCCCTCCGCTCCGGCGGCGTTGATCTTGGGGGTGTAGACCTGAGTGAAATCGTTCTGGCGGACGGCCTCCTCGATGAGCTCGACCATGATGGACTTGAGTTCGAAGATGGCTTTGATCTCAGGCTTCCTGAGGTCCATGTACCTGTGGTTGAGACGGGTGTCCATCTCCACATTGACCTTGTCCACAACACCGAGGGGAAGAGGGGTTCCGGCGAGAGAATAGATCTCATATGCGGAGGGGATTATCTCAAGACCCAGAGCGGTCTGGTTGCTGGCTTTCACCTCGCCGGTGATGGCGACGGTGGATTCGCGGGGGAGCTTGGTTAGACCGTTGAAAAGCTCAGGGTCGAGCTTCTTCTTGGGCAGGGTGATCTGAATGGTTCCGTAACGGTCCCTGAGGGTGACGAAAGAGATGCCTCCGAGGTTCCTGATATCCTGGATCCATCCTTTGACGGTGGCGGTACCGTCCTCTACGGAAATGTTCTTCGAGTTTCTGATCTCGGTCATGTTATCGGGCAGGATATCTGTCGGTCTGTTATAGGACTTTTCATTGGTTTGGAAAAAAGTGGGTCCGAATAGAACTGCAGAAGAAAAATCCAGGCCGCAGTCAGTACCCATCTTTATTATATCTAAAAGAAATCAAGGGTTCAATTCGGTGTTAACCTATGGCTGAAAAAGTCACTGTATCGATTATCAAAGCAGACATCGGATCAATCGCCGGTCATATGACCCCCCATCCTTCTATGATGGCAAAGGCGAAAGAGATCCTGACAGACAAACAGAAACAGGGAATCATTGAGGATTTCTATGTCACCCGCTGCGGTGACGACATCAACCTCTACCTCACCCACTATAAGGGAGAGAACAACTCTGAGGTCCACGGAGCCGCCTGGGAATGCTTCCAGGAAGCCACCAAACTTTCCAAATCCATGCATCTCTACGCAGCAGGTCAGGACCTGCTCACCGACGCTTTCTCCGGAAACGTCAAAGGTGCTGGACCCGGTTCAGCCGAGATGACCTTCGAAGAGAGGCCTTCCGAGCCCCTTCTGTTCTTCATGGCAGACAAGACCGAGCCTTCCGCATACACCCCCATCCTTTCCAGGATCTTCCTCGACCCCTTCACCACCACCGGACTTGTCATCGACAAGAGGGCCAAACAGGGATTCGACATCGAGATCCAGGACGTCCTTGACAACAAGTTCGTCACCCTTTCCGCACCTGAGGAGACCTACAGTATCCTCTCCCTTCTCGGAGACACCTACCGCTACGCCATCAAGAGGGTCTACAGCCGTTCCGGCCTCGGACCTGCAGCGGTTGTTTCCACCGACAAGCTCAACATGACCGCCGGTACCTACGTCGGTAAGGACGACCCCGTCTGCATCTGCAGGTGTCAGTCCGGATTCCCCTCCGTAGGAGAATATACCCAGGTCTTCCAGAACGTCTTCTTCGCAGCTGGATGGATGAGAGGCTCCCACATCGGTGCCATGTACCCCTGCAGCCCCGAGGATTCCAACCCCGTCTACTACGACGGACCGCCGAGAATATGCTGTCTCGGATTCCAGCTCAACGAAGGTAAGCTCCAGGGACTCGAAGCACCCGGAGTCAAGGGCGGAGACCACGTCCCCGTCGACATCTTCAAGAGCGACACTTGGGACCTTGCCCGCCAGAACGCGATCAAGGCCTCCGTCCTCATGAGGCGCCAGGGACCGTTCATGCCTTCCATCCTGGGAGCTGACGAGATGGAGTACACCTCCAGGCCCGCTGTCCTCGAAGACCTCAAGAAGAGGTTCGTCACCCCCGCCGACGAAGACAAGAAATGCTGCAAGAAGAGCAGCAAATCCGACGTCGAGTGAAACCCATGAACAAGGTAGTCATCGTCAATTTCAAGGCATATGCTGAAGTGGACGGTCAGAAGGCCGTCGACCTCGCCAAAACCTGTGAGGAGGTGGCTACCGAGACCGGGGCCGCTATCATGGTCTGTCCGCCCATGGTGGAACTGGCCGCCGTATCGGCCTCGGTCAACATCCCTGTTCTTTCTCAGAACGTGGATGCAAAGAAACCCGGTTCCGCAACCGGATGGGTCACCCCGTCCATGGTCCGCGCCTGCGGATGCTACGGAACCCTGATCAACCATTCGGAGCACAAGGTCGATCCGCAGATCGTCGGCAAGGCAGTGCGCATGTCCCATGATCTGGGTCTTTGCGTTATCGTCTGCGCGGACAATGTGGAATCCGCCAAGCAGCTTGCAATTTTCGCTCCAGATTACATTGCTGTGGAACCCCCCGAACTCATCGGAGGAGACATCTCCGTCACCACCGCCGACCCCGACATCGTGAAGAACACGGTGAGCGAGGTCCACTCCGTCAATCCCGACATCAAGGTGCTCTGCGGGGCAGGCGTGAAGAACGGAAAGGATGTGGCAACCGCCATCGAACTCGGTGCGGACGGTGTCCTGCTCGCATCCGGAGTCGTCAAATCGTCCGACCCCCGTGCGACCCTCAGGGACCTCGTCAGCGGCCTCTGATCACAGAGCAGATTCGCTAACTGTACTGTCCGCGTTTATAACGGTGTTTTCCGAACACCGTGCATGAAACATATCCGGTCAGCAGTTTTTCTATGTCTGGCACTGTTGCTAGCGCCGTCGTTCTTCACATTCGATTCGGATGCGGCACAGAACCCGAGCATACAGATCTCAGAAGTCTACCCCAAAGAAGAAGCATTCTCGCTGAAGAACCTAGGGGGTTCCGAGGCGGATCTAAAAGGATATCGGATCACTGACGGCGAAGGCTCTATTGAGTTTATCAATTCGGTGAAACTCGCTCCGGATCAACAGATAACCATAGCCAAAGAGAACCCCGGTAATTACTTCGATTCCGATGACTGGGTCATTACATATTCTAGTGATTCGCTGAGCAAAAAAGGAAGTTTCATCCTGGCCGACAGCAGCGACGAACTCTCTCTTATTCTGAATTCAGACACTGTGGATTCAGTATGCTGGGGAAACTCGAACGGAGTCACCGGATGGGCCGGAAAACCGGCAGAGATCTCTTCAGGACAGCACCTGATAAGAAAGAGCACTACCGATACGAACACAGCACAGGATTGGACCGTCACCAAAAGAGGGTGGACAACAACATGGCCATATGAGTACACGTTCAGTGCGATGGTCTCACCATTCTCCTTCCCAGAAGAGGAAGGACTTCCAATCCTCCAAACACTCGATTCAGCCGAAACCTCTATCGATATTTCCATCTACCTTGTCACCAGCAGAGATGTCATCTCGATACTGTGCCAGAAGGCCCAGAGTGGGGTGAAGGTCCGCATGCTAGTTGAAGGAAGTCCTTTGGGGGTCGATATAAGTTCGGAACTCAGTCTGCTGAAGGCTGTAGAGGATGCGGGCGGAGAGGTAAGACTGATAAACTACTCCGGGGCCGATAACTGCCGTTATTCATACGTCCACAACAAATACGCCCTCATCGACAGCGATACGGTCATCATAACCTCCGAGAACTGGACCGCAGGCAACATAGGGGAATACGGCAACCGCGGATGGGGTGCTGTGATAGAATCATTCCAATACACAGATTATATGAGAACAGTATTCGAGAACGACTATGCCCTCACCTGGGGCGATGTCTCTCCCCTGAGCACGGTATATCCGAACTTGAAAGCAAAGACGGATCTCGAAGTGCCAGACATCGATGAGATGAATCTCACATTCTATGAATCCGAGGTCACACCCACGGTGTCACCCGACAATTCATTTGATACCCTGAAACGGTTCATCTTATCTTCCCAGGAAAGACTCTATGCGGAACAGATGGACCTCGGTGGATCGATGAGTGCGACCACCGGAGAAACACCTATCTCTTGGATGTCCCAGATAAGCTCGAAAGAAGTCGATACAAGATTCGTCCTCGACTGTTCACAGACCGATTCGGATACTCACACAACATATCTGAACCTCATCAAAAGCACCACTTCCATCAAGGCCATCGGTTTTTACGAAGGCGAGGATTTCGACCTCATCCACAACAAAGGACTGATCTCCGATTCTTCTGTGTGGATCGGATCTGTCAATTGGACAGATACCTCTTTCACTCGCAACCGTGAAACGGCCGTGATAATCAATTCCCCCGATATAGCATACCATTTCGCCGATCTCTTCGATCTCGATTACGGGATCAACATCTACACTGTCAAGGAAACCGGTCTGAACCTGCAGGCACAGGTGGTCGATACCGAAGGCGGAACAGTTATCAAACTGTCGGTCGACGGACCTGTCGGATACAAGTACAAATGGCTGCTGAGTAACAACACCTCCCGCGAAACAGAGAATCCGTTCGTCCTGTTCGATGCACCTTCCGAAGGCAAGTATCTCGCCACCGTCCTGATAGAAGGATTCGACATCATAGAATCGGTAGACGTTATCATAGGAAGCAGGGGCGAAGAATCTCATGATCCGGTCATTTTATGTGCTCTGGCACTTGCAGTACTGATGCCCTGTATAGGCGCTGTTTCATACGTGATAAGATCGAAGAACAGGTCAAGAAAGAAGAGGTCCTGTGGCAGATACAGATACTGATGAAGAAGGGCAGAATACCTTAATAGGTCTGTTCAACATTCACATCGGAGAAGATGGAGATACGCATCATGCGCCCTGAGGACGAACCTCAGGTGTATTCGCTCATATGCAGTTCGCTCGAGGATTATTTCGTTCCTGAGACGGTCAGTTTCTTCAGGATGCAATGGGGTCGCGGACAGATTGTGGCCACAAATTTCACGGGAAGGATCATCGGATACCTTGCCGGGGCCAAACTACCCAACGGCCACGCCTCTGTCCACCTATTCTGTGTCGCCGACAGCCACAGGGGGAACGGACTGGGAGGACTCATCCTCGACCGTTTCAAACAGACCGCCGTCATGGAAGGATACCACATCATTCAGCTCGAGGTCAGAGAAGACAATGACCGTGCATACAGATTCTATTCGAACCGCGGATTCGTACCCGTAGAAAGACTCGACAACTTCTACAACGACGGTTCTGCCGGCATAAGAATGGTCTGCGACCTCGCTATAACACCATTTACGTTTAGTAGGGACACCTAAATTTCATATATGTGCGGATTTTACCGCAATATATGGCAGAGGCTCCGAAAGCACAGGAACTTTTCGAAAAGGGTTACGAATACTACACTTCCGAAGATGATTCCCTTGCACCGAAGGCATTCGAATGTTTCTCACAGGCAGCAGAACTCGGGAACTTCGATGCTATGTACTACCTCGGAGTGATGTACTACCATGGCTTTGCTGTCGCACAGTCTTTTGAAAAGGCCGTCGAACTATTCTCCAAGGCTGCGGCCGAGAACCACCAGAAAGCCATGTACAACCTCGGTGTCATGTACGAGGCCGGAACCGGTGTCGAACAGAACTATTCCGAAGCTATGAAATGCTACGAGAAAGCGGCCGAACTCGGAAGCGCCAAGGCGATGTATAACATCGGAACCATGTACCGCGACGGGAACGGCGTCACACAGGACTTCTCGAAATCCCTGGAATGGTTCAAGAAATCCGCTGAGCTCGGATTCACCAAAGCACAGTTCAGCATTGGAATGGCATACCACAAAGGAAAAGGCATGCCTGTGAATGAGTTCGAAGCGATGAGATGGTTCAAACTCGCTGCCGACGCAGGTCACAAGAAAGCAATGATCATGGTCGGTGCCCTGAAGAAGCAGATCAACGTCGTCAGCATCTGCTGAGACTGTCATCGATTCTGTGCATCTGGCACATCTGGGTTTCACTTATCTTCGTCACGTCCCATCAACCAATCAATAAGATTAACAATTCTGATGCCTTCATCATCGCCCAATCCGAATGTATCGAGTCCGACCTAGACACATCTATTATACGCACGCGAAGGAGCGATTTGGAGGATTTTTGGGTCGGAGACCCCTTGATAGGAAAATGCTGTGAATGAATGCACAGCAGGCCAAATTTTAGCAAAAATCAAAAAGGGTGGGTCCTATTGTTAAGTTGCACCAAAACAGAGAGAACCCATACTACTGAACACCCAAGAGGTAGTTAAGGGTATCTTTCTGTTGCTGCAAGATGACATTGTGAGCAAAAGAAACAAACCAAAATCAGATGACAGTTCTCAGACCGTTCAAACCACTTTAGACTACAATTGCGTAGATGAATCACCCAATGGTAACACTACGATACCTTACGGGCTGATACGTGCCGTGAAGAGTTACTTGGAGTTCATGGTCCGTAAGAAATTAGGTCCGCGGGCCGGGTTCTTCAAACTCGAGAGTTCAGTACCTTTGGACGCGGCAGAGGTGTTGAGAAGATACCGTCAGAGAGGTATTGTTGAGCAGACGATAGGTTCTCTCAAAAAAATCACTGGGATCAAACCTATCAGAGTTTGGTCCGACAATAGCATCGAAGGTTCGATGATCTTGGCACTTTTAGCTGAAGCTGTGGTCTCGATGATACGGTATTGTGTCGGAAAGCACTACAAAAGCATTGATAAGCGGTCAAAGAGCGACAATGAGCATCACCCGTCGACAAGGAAGATAGCAGTTTCCCTAGGCCATTTGACACTTACCCGTTTCAAGGACAGTAAGGGCCAATTTGACAGTAAACTCAGCAATTGGGATGAGCTTTCAAAGGCTATTTTCGAGGATATTCATGCTCACGAGGCCCCGGAATGGGGCCTCAAGAAGGTCCCATTGGGGCCGAATGCCACTGCATAAGCTCACATAAGGCCCAAGTGTCAATTGCGTAGGTTAGTCGATACCAGCGGACGCTATCGATCCCAAATCGCTTCGAATACCCGTTCTGCCCTACCGCACCCCATCGACCTCGAATCTGCCTCAATTAGAGGCAAATTGCTCCTTTGCGCGCGTATAATAGATGTGTCTAGGTCGGGATACAAGAACAAGAAGATCGATTTCACTGCATGGGGGCCCGATGGAAAAATCGAATTTTACCATGTGGCACTCAGACTCGACGACCCCGGAACCCTGAAAAAAACTCGATTCCTTCAAAAAAACTCAGTCCCGAATCGATGAAGATCCTGATAACTTTGGACCGCGACGCACACGATGTCCCAGATGATGTGAAACTCATCAATGCGGTCTATTGGATGCTGGAAGTCTGACCGCATCCGCGGTCGGAAAAAGAACCCCCTTGCGGGGGCGTGAATGGTTTACTGGTACATCGAATCGTCGATGTGCTCGTTCTGCAGATAGTACTCGGACTTCTGCTTCTGAGCATCGGAGATGTCATGGGTCATACCCTTCTGGTAGGAACCGTATCTCTCCTTGATCTGCTCCTCGACGGGTTCGGACCTCTTCTTGGCGCGCCTGACATGATCAGCGGTGATGAGTTTGGATTTCTCCATCACAGCAATGTCACCTGCAGCACGTATGAGACCACCGAGCTCCCTGAGCCTGAGGGTGAGGGAGTTGATCTGATTGTCGTGCTTAGCACGCTTCCTGCCTTCGGCGATGATCTCCTCCACGGCCTCGATAGAGGCATCGGGGATATGACCGTCCATGGCGATCTCCTGCGCGACGAACTGCGCGTATTTGGCACGGTTGTGGCTGTTGTCAGGCATTGCCACGTCAACAAGGACCTCATATCCGTTTCCGATGATCCTCGACCTCAGTGGCGAGAGGATGTTCTCCAGATCCTGCATGTTGCATGCGGCGACGAGAATGAAATCGCAGGGCACGTTCTCGACCTTGACACTTGCTCCGGAGGACTGGGGGTTGCGCCCGGTGATGGGGAATTTCTTATCCTGCATGGCGGTGAGGATGTACCTCTGAAGGGAACCGAGATGGGAGATCTCATCGACGAAGAGGACACCTTCATGGGCCTCGTGGATGGCTCCGGGGATGACCCTCTGGTAGGCAGGCACACCTATCTTGTCGTGTCCGCCGTAGGGGTCATGCCTCACGTCTCCGAGCAGTTCGGTCTCAGAGGCTCCGGTGGCCATGACGAAGGGGTTGCGGTCCAGTTTAACGATGGTCTTGCTGGTGGATTTCTTGTTGAGCTTGTTCCTCTTCTCGAGAGCTTTGGTGTCGAGCATGCGGATCTTGTTTCCGGCACGTTCGAAGACAATGGTCTCCCTGACACCGTTCTGGGTGCGGATGGTGTTGACCTTCTCCTTTCCGGCCACCATGTTCTGAAGACCGGCGGACTGAAGGATGCCCATGATGTTCACACCGAAGGGATTGTTCGCTCCGCCCTCGATCTTGTTCCTTCCGCACTGGGGACAGGATATGTCCTCGGGGGTGGAGAGGTGTCCGCATCCCTTGCAGCGGAAACCGAGTTCCTCGGCCACGTTGCTGGGGACCTGAGTGGGATCGAGAAGGGTACCGACCGCATCGTTGTCGTCGCTCTGTTCGGCATTGACATCTTCTGCGGAAAGAATGTTCAGGAAAGGCCTTTCGGGATTCTCGGGGTTGTTGGAGACCCTGATCTCCTGGGTGGCCTTGGGAAGGTTCATCGAGATCGCACGGGCGATCATCGATTTTCCGGTTCCCGGAGGGCCGACGAGCAGGAGGTTCCTGCGTTGTACGGCCGCAATCTTGGCAAGGGTGATGGCCTCCTCCTGACCGAGCACACGGTCGAGAGGGTCGGCGGGAATGAGCACCTGTCCGGTGTGTTTCAGCGCTTCAACATCTTCCCATTCTTCAACAGCTACTTTCTTGGGGGACGCCATGGTCTCACTTCAAACGAGGTCGGTTCTGGTCCAAATTGTTATTTCTGCGGGCAGTTTGGATATCTTGCCCTTGTTCTTTCCGACAAGGGTCTTGATGCCCTTCTGGGATGCGATGTTCAGGATGTTCTGGGAGATGACCCCGTCAAACACAATGGTACACACATCGTCGGATTCGGATTCTTTAAGGAAATTGACGAGGTTCTTGACCTCGACCTTGTTCAGGACATTGCCCTGACCGTCCATAAGGACGGAGTTCTTGGTACCGGAGATGTCACTCAGGGTGTCCCTGTAGACGATCTGCTCATCGGTGAGGGTCTTGTCCTTGGCAGCGGGCTTTCTGCCGCGTCCGGCACGGATGGGCCGGACAGGTTCCTCGATGGGTTCCGCAACAGGTTCTTCCACGGCGGGGACCTCGACGACAGGCTCTTCGACGGGTTCCGCAACAGGTTCCTCGACGACAGATTCCTTGACCTCGGGCTCGGAGACCTTTTCAACAGGTTCTGCAACAGGTTCTTCGACGACAGGTTCTTCGACGACAGGTTCTTCGATGACCTCTTCGACGACAGGTTCTTCGACGACAGGCTCGGAGACCTCTTCGTCAGGTTCTGCAACAGGTTCCTTCTCCTTGATCTCGACCTCTTCGATCTTTCCGTCGTCGTTGATCACGGACTCGGTCTCGGGTTCGGATTCATAATCATCGGAATTGGACCTGAAGCCTCTCCTCCTCTCGAACCTTGCGCGGGGTTCCTCGGTCTCTTCGGCACCTTTGCGGGGGCGGCGCTCATGGCGGCGGGACTTCTCCTCGTCGTCGTTGGACCTGCGGGAACGGCGTTCCCTGCGGTTCCTGTAACGGCCCTCGGTATCGGAATCCTCTTCGGGGGCTGCCCTGCGGATCCTGTATCCGCGGTCCTCCTCTGCAGTAGCGGGCTGCTCTGCAGCCATCTCCTCTGCATTCCTGCGAACGTGGCGTCCGTTGTTCTTGAGATCCTCCTCCGCGTCCTCGGAGAGTTCCTTCTCCTCGAAGGAAAGACCGTTCATCTCCATGTATTGGTCGCCGGGAACCTTGTTGCGGAGGCATTTGACAAGCTGTTTGGCAGAAAGTTCCTCGACCTCGTGTGCACGGGGCGCACGGGCGACGAAATCGATATCTGCGGTCTGGAAGAGTTCCCTGAGGATGAGTTCTCCTCCGCGGTCTCCGTCGACAAATGCGGTAGTGACCTTCTCTTTGGAAAGGTCCTGAACGCTCTTAGGGATGTTGGTTCCCTCGACCGCGATGGCGTTCTTGATGCCTGCGCGGAGAAGGTTGAGAACATCTGAACGTCCTTCGACGATGATGATCGCCTCAGAGGATTTCACGTTCGGACCTGCGGGACAGCGTTCCTTACCGTATGTGGTGATCTCCTCTGTCTGAACAGACTCGCGGATGTTCTGTGCAAGGTTGGCGCCACTGTCCTTGGCCTGTTCCATAAGGACCTCGAGCAGTTCGCGGGCACGCTCTGCGATCTGTTCCCTCTTTGTGACACGGATATCCTCGATGCCGATGACCTTGACGGTGGCCTTGCAGGGACCGACACGGTCGATGGTCTCGAGGGTGGCGGCGATGATGGCGGTCTCGACCTGGTCGAGAGAGGAAGACATGTAAAGGATACCTTCGGATTTTCCGCCCTTGGAGACGATCTCGACCTCGACCCTGCCGATCCTTCCGGATTTCTGAAGGTCCCTGAGATCGAGGTTGTCGCCGAGCAGACCTTCGGTCTGTCCGAAGACGGCACCCACCACATCTGGCTTGTCGACGATACCGTCGGCGTTGATCTTTGCCTTTACCTGATATTTGATTGAACTGGGATCACTGTAACTGTTCATGTGAACACTCCGATTGCTCGGAAAAACAACATCGGCCCCTTGTTCGGTCAGGCTCCACCGCTCTGTATGCCATATCGCTCAGCAGTGAGCCTGTCAATTATGCTGCGGTGACCCGTCGGTGCGCCAGCTTGATGATACGGGAGCTCGGCTCGACCGTATCAGTGAATGTGATTGTGAACAGGAAACCGGATGCCGGTCTTTCCTTGTTGGGATATCTTTTTTCCCTATATTATATATTACGTACCGAACGGTCTTCACGTGCAATATATGGTGATAGATACAATGGTGATATATGCCAATATTCTGTCATATTCCTCCTTAAACAGGGGTTTTCAAACCTTTTGTAATCTCAGCGTTCCAGAATAAAAGGAAGCATATAGATCGGAATATAGGTTATCCTGCCATCAAACCGGAGATCCCCCGTATGTACCACGTATGCCTGCCCGACACGAGTGGGATATTTTTCCAATAGTGCATCCAATGAATGATGAATTGTAGATCTAGATGATTTGACCTCGATCGGAACGATTTTGTAGGCTATAGAAAGCAGAAAATCAACCTCGTATTTTTTTCCGCTATTGTTCTCCCCGAATTCTGTAAACCATAAATCCCTGCCCATTGAAACCAACTGCTGTGCAACTGCATTCTCGAAGAACATTCCCTGATCGATCGACAGTTTACCGTCCAATAACTGGTTGTATACATCTTCCACAACATTGGACTCTTTTCCGAAAGCAAAACTGATCAGAAGCCCGGTATCAAGAAAATAACATTTCACTCTGCGTGGATCTTCATTCAGTTCCAATGCCAGGTCCGGATCCGGATTGCACCGACAACGATTGAGAAGCATTGCGTCACAAAGCCACTCCAGGCTGCTTTCATAATCCCTCCTCCTGGTACCTTTTTCGAATTTAGCAGGAGACAATGCCCTGTGCGGTGAGGACAGCATTGCCGGCACCCTGTTATACAAGTTTAATGAACGGATCCTAATCGAATCAGGACTTTTGTTGATATCCCCCCGATACAGCTTAAGAATTTCCTTTTTAATGAGTTCGGCGTCGAAAATACTGTGTTTCCGGAGATACGCCTCGACAACTTGAGGCATTCCGCCCACCACCATATATTCCCGGTACCGCCTCATAAGGGCAGAATGAGTATCATCTCCGAGCGGCTGTTTCTTAACAAAAAATTCATGGAGCAGCCTCATAGAAAAATCATCGCCGTTTGCCCAAAGCCACTCTTCGAAATCCATGGGATACATATCCAAGCGATGCTCCTCGGAAGGTATTCTGATAGACGCTGAACGCGCTTTGACACTTATCAATGACCCGGTTTCGATGTAATCATAACGATGGTCTTTGACAAGGTACTTGATCATCTCTCTTGCAAAAGGAAAATCCTGTACTTCGTCAAAAATGATCACGCTTTCCCGCTCATAGAGTTGTACATGTCTGTTTAATTGGAGCCGGTTAAAGAACATATTCATGTCGGATTTGATATCATGAAAAATGCCTAACAGCTCATCATCTGCAATATTGAAATCCACGAGAATGTAACTTTTATACTCGTTTTTTGCAAATTCTTCAACGACTGTGCTCTTGCCGACACGTCTCGCACCTTGGACCATAACGGCACTACGCCCATCAAAATTCTGTTTCCATGCAAGTAATTGAGAGTAGATTTTCCGCTTAAAGATCATTATTCATTTTATTTAAAGAGTATTTAAATGATGCCACTTTTGACGGTGAAACTTTTAGCAGATTTGCCACTTTTGACGGTGAAACTTTTAGCAGATTTGCCACTTTTGACAGTGAAACTTTTGGCAGATTTGCCACTTTTGACAGTGAATACATAAAGGATTAACGAAGAAATCCCGCACCAGGAACAATTTCCCGATGCAGGAAATTAATGTAAACCGTTTCAAAGACAGATTGCATTCGCGCCGGATTCGCGCAGGAAATCAAAGGATTCCTTGTCGCAGGTGAAGTAGATCACCTGTATCTCCTCGGCCACCTTTGCGATCGCCTTGCATGCGTTCTCTTTACGGGAACTGTCGGATGTCAGCAACACATCATCAAGGATTATCGGCGGTTTCTCCTTTGAAAGACTAAGTGCGACCGAAAGTTTCACTGACAGTTTGACCTGGTCCTCAAGACCGCTCGACCATTCGGAGACCGTCTTCACCTCTCCCCCGGACACTTCGGATACTGCAAGTTCGTTCCTGTGAGGATCGGTGTCAAGAGTGTATCTTCCGTCGGTCATGACCGAAAGCAGGTCGTCTGTTCTCCTGAGCACTTCGGGGCGGTGGGCACCGTAGGCCGTTTCGGAGGCGCGGTCAAGGATGATCTTCTCAAGCATCAGTGAAGCCCATTCGTAACAGGCGGAATAGATCCTGTCGTTGGCCTCGGCTTCAGCAGTTATCGCCTCTTCCACGGTCGTATCTCCCGAGAGGGTTTTCAATGCCTGGTCCACGCGGGCGAGTTCGCTTTTAAGAGCGGTCAGATCATTGTTGACCGATTGGAATGCCTCTCTTGCGGTGCCCTCATCAGGAACATTTTCGACAGCGATCCCTTCGGTGCTCTCCTTGAGGGCCTGTATCTTCGGCCTGATCTCATTCAATCTCTTGTTATCGTTGACCGCACGCTGGTATCCTTCGATACCCCCGAATCCCGAAAGGAACAGAGACATCGACCTGCCGGCATCATCCTTTGAAGCGGCCATCTTTGTGCATTCATCTTCGGCTTTCAGACACGCCCTGATGTTCTCCAAGTTACCCACAAGCGTACGGACGTCGGCATGGAAACCGCGACGGGGCAATGCAACCCTCAGAGCAACATCATCCAATTCTCTTTCCAGGACCTTGTTCGGATCATCGAAGACCGGAACGGCGTTAGGTTCAGGAACATACTCCTTGACATTGCGCAGGGACAGAATCAGCACTATCAGGCCGACTGCGGACACCGCCAATCCGGCCACTCCTACGAATACGAATGCCACAACACCAAACAGCATCAGCAGAACCCCGATCATCGACGGCCCTCCGATCCTCTGCTGTCTTACTGCAGGTGTAGCAGGTGCGGGCTTCGGGACCGACTTACCGTATTCTCCGACCATATCGCGGAGATGCTCGATCTTCGGGGCCACGGAAAGATAGGTGTTGATATCGAGCCCGGACACGGAACGTTTGAGAGATTCGGCTTCGGCCTGAGCGATCTTCAGTGCGGATTCCTTCATGTCAAGATCGTTCTTCAGTACCGCGTACTGTGCGGTATCGACGTTCTCCGCATACTTCAGGCGGGACTCCTCCTGTTCGAGTTCGGAAATGGTGGAAAGATCTTTCGAACGGCCGGACAGTTTCGTGGCCGCAGAATATGTGTTCTCCGCCTCCTGCACCGCGACCCGGGCGGATTCTATCCTCCCCTCGAGTTCCTTCTTCTGGGAGATCAGTTCGGTGTAGTGGTTGTCACCCGCCTCACGGGACTGCAGACGGCGGACCTCCTGCCTGCATTCATTCTCTTCGATCATCAGGGTGGCGATAGCGCACTTAGATGTCCTCCTCTGGTCCGGCAGCAATCTGGTACGGGCCTGGTCGATCTCCGAATAGACCCTCGGAAGGTCGTTGCCACCAGGTATCGTGAGGAAACGGTTGCGGATCTCGCCTTTCTCGATCCCTTTCACATCGCGGAGGTCCTCCGGTGACATGGAGTAAATCGAAGTGTATTCCCTGTCGTCAATCTCACAGAGCTGCGGACCGAGGCCGGAACTCTTCTTCCCTTCGCGGTTGAATGTGTATCTGCTTCCGTCCTCCAGCACCACATCGACCGAGCCGGAATCACTTCCTTTGGGGGTTGGATACTTAAGCGGTGATTTGGGGAATACGGTGGTGGTGAGGAATGACCTCAGGGTGGACTTTCCGGCCTCGTTGGGGCCGTAGACGACATTGAGTCCTTCGTCGAAGGTGAAGTTCCTCTCGCGGAGTTTTCCGAAGGAACCGATCCTTGTGTTGATTATCCTCATTCCTCAGCCCCCGAAAGACGGTCAATGACCGAGAGTCCCGCCTGCTTCACCAGTTCACGCAGTTTTCCTTTATCGGCAAAATACTGGAGATACGGTCTGACATCGGATGAGGGGCCTTTGGAACACAGAAGATCCAGAAGTTCCTGGTCGCTCATCGCCTCGAGTTCCTTCGTACTGCGGAGAACCTCCGACAGCAGGGTCTGCCCGTTCTCGATGCTTTTGATATCGAGTTCAGGAAGGGATTCCAGACCCCTTATGAATACGTAGGCACCGGTGGCGGCCGAAAGAGCTTCAGTAAGGACCTCAGGGTTCGAACGCAGGGGGCGGTTGAGGGGTCCCCTGCCCTTCACCGTGAGTCCCACAATGGATCCTGGCACTATGCATTCTCTGGCATTCTCCACCAGTTCCTGCACAGTCATCACGCCCGAGATGTCGAGAAGGATATCATCCCACAATATCTCCTGCGTGGGAACAAATTCTGTTTCGGTACGGTCGCCTGTAACCGATACCAGGATGCAGCCCTTCTCACCGGACTCGTTGATGTCCCTCCCCTGAATGTTTCCGGGGTAGATCGCAACCGGATCCGCCTTGTGCACAATGAACCTTTTATGTATATGTCCCAGCGCCCAATATTGGATGTCCTTTCCCAGGAGATCCTCGGTGCTGCAGGGAGCATATCCGTTGCCTCCGGGACCGACAGAACAGTGCACCACACCGATCGAATAAAACCCCGTTTTTCCTTTCAATCTAGATACAAGATTCTCGTCGGTGTGCGGCCCTTCGAAACTTACTCCGGTGACCTCGATGTTCCGTCCGCGGATGTTCAGTTCTTCGGAGGAAGGTTCGGTCCCGAACAGCACGACGTTGTCCGGATATGGTATGCTGGAAGACCAGCTGTGGACGGCATCGTGATTGCCGGTGACCACGAAACACGGCTTTCCGAACCGTTTCATCTCGGAAGCGAAGAAGAGTCTGGTACGGGGGGTCTCGTACAGTTCGTCATAGACGTCCCCGGATATGACCATGAAATCAGCTTTTTCCAAGCCTGCATCGATGATACGTGTGAACGATCTGAATATGGATTCATAGAACCGTTTCCCGAGATCGCTGTCTTTTTTAGAGACTCCCCACGCCCTGCTGCCGAGATGGAGGTCGGCACAGTGAATGAATGAGAAATCGCACACCATAACCTGCAGTAGGGCCCTGGTGCGATATAAAGTAAACCGGGGGTTGGCCGAAAGTGAGATCGTTCACGATCGGCCGATTTATAACTTATCAATGTTAACAATTCACCGAAAACCGACTGCTGGCACATTGCATTTCCGACTTCACTGGCAGTCGCGCCTGTCGAGATATCCAAGGAATTTCCGAGATGCCAACGAAAGTGTCCTACTGGCCTTTTTGGCCACGCAGATATGACGGAAATGAGGATGTTCGAGGGGCAGGATACTGACATCATACGGGATACGGCGCAGGATCAGTCTCAAAAGAATGCTGATGCCCAAACCGTTCTCGATCATGGACTGTAGTAAGAATGAATATTATTACTACACAAAAGACAATGTCCCCGAATTGTCACCGATTTGTGAATTTTTCCGCAAAATAAGCGCAATTGCTGAAGAAAATGAATGAAAATATGAGGAATCAGCATAGAAATTTTAGATTTTATGCCGAAGTAGTAAGAATTTTCTCGGGAATTCAAGATAATTCTTTAGTAAATGTCTACAACCCCATCTATAACCCCTTTTCGTCTACCAATGTAATAATAGAAATTCTACCCTGATTGCCAAAAACAAGAGTTCAATGAATTACTGACATGCACCACAGAGATGGCTGTTCAAGCCAAATGTCGTAGAACCATTTTTTAGTTGTATCACATTCACAGCCTGAGCATATGAAGAGCATCAAAGCAAAGGTCGCGGCCGAGATCGAGCGCGGCGATATCGGATCCGATAAGACCTGCAGCTACAACCCCTGCCATTTCAAAGGACAAAACTGCACCTTCTGCTACTGTCCGTTCTATCCCTGCGAAGACCCACGTTTCGGAAATATGATCAAAGGAAAGCACGGGAATGTCTGGTCCTGCGAGGAATGTCTCTTCATACACCGCGATGAACTGGTAAAGGACGTCATGGCCACCATCAAAAAAGAGAATCTCACTGCTGATGACCACGAACGCATGCAGGAGATCTTCAGAGACGCAACAGAAAGAATATGGCGTCCCGGAAAGGCTATCATGGTGGTGGGCGCCACCTCCGATGCCGGCAAATCGATCACCGTGGCCGCATTGGGCCGCATCATGCTCAGGAGAGGCTATCTCTGTGCCCCATTCAAGTCCCAGAACATGAGTCTCAACTCCAAGGTGACCCCCAAGGGAGAAGAGATCTCCATGATCCAGTATCTGCAGTCCCAGGCGATGGGGCTGAAGAACCCGAACTGTCACATGAACCCCATCCTTCTCAAGCCCAAAGGCAACACGGAATCCCAGGCCATCGTGGAAGGGAAACCGTTCGGAGATTACGATGTGATATCGTATTACAACGACTTCGTCCCCGGCCCCGGAGTGGAGATCGTGAAGAGGAACGTGGAATTCCTCAAGAACAGATACGACCTCGTCATCATGGAAGGTGCCGGAAGTCCGGCGGAGATCAACATTTATGACAAGGACATAGCAAACATGAGGGCGGCGGAGATCGCCGACGCGAACTGCATCCTTGTGGTCAATGTGGAATGGGGCGGTTCGTTCGCCTACGCCATTGGTACCGTGAAACTCATCCCTCCGATGGACAGGGCAAGGATCAAAGGCATCATACTCAACAATGTCAGGGGAGACCCTGAGAAACTCCGTCCCGGAGCGGACGAACTGGAGAAGAGATGCGGTATTCCGGTAATCGGAATCATTCCCCACGCGGACATTCAGCTCCCGATGGAGGATTCCGAAGCACTCAGGAATGTAAAGACCAGAGGTAACGGTGCGATCCACATCGCGGTCATCAGGCTGCCCCGCATAGCGAATTTCACTGATATCGATCCGCTGTTCACCGAGGACACCACGGTCGTCTTCGCTGACACTCCCGAAGATGTCCTGGGTGCGGACGCCGTCGTCATCCCTGGAACCAAGAACACCATCGACGATTACATATGGATGGTCTCCTCCGGAATCGCCGATGCGCTCAGGGTAATGAAAGGCAAAGTTCCCATTCTGGGTATATGCGGAGGCTATCAGATGATGGGTGCCGAACTGCTCGACCCCAAGGGTATCGAAGGCAAGGAACCCGGATACTATGAAGGACTGAACTTCTTCGACAACGTGTCATATTGGGAGAAATATGAAAAAAGGGTGGTCAGGGACTCTGCGGTCATGATCGACGGCGGCGGAGAGGTCGAAGGTTACGAACTCCATATGGGACTCTCCGTGGTGAAAGAGAAACCTCTCTTCCAAATCACGAACTTCGGAAGAAAGGACGAGGTCGAAGGCTCCGTCCGTGAAGACGAGATGCTCTACGGCACCTATATGCACGGTGTTTTCGACAGGCCCGCATTCAGGGAAAGGTTCCTCTCGAAGGTAAGACCGAGGGCCGACAGGCCGATGACCCAGAAGCCCAAAGTCGAGGACTATACCGCCCTCGTCGACAAGAACCTCGACATCCTTGCGGATGTTTTTGAGAAAGGCCTTGATATGGATAAGTTCCTCGAGATCACGGGGGTGAAGAGATGAGGTCACTGCTCTTTTTGGGAACCGCATCCGGGGCCGGAAAGACCACATTCTGTGCCGCGTTCTGCAGATATCTTGTCAGAAAAGGTAAGAAAGTCGCTCCGTTCAAGGCCTCGAATCTTTCGCTCAATTCATATGTGACCCTTGAAGGCGAGGAGATAGGCATGGGCCAGGCATTTCAATCATGGGCCTGCGGACTCGAACCGAAAGGAGATATGAACCCCGTTCTTCTGAAACCGTCCGGAAACGGTAGGATACAGCTAGTGCTTCAGGGAAGTCCCTATGCCGAACAGACCGCTGTTAAAAAAGCGGACAGAAACATAATGAAAGAAAAGGTCTGTGAGTCCTTCGACAGACTGTCTGGGTCTTTTGATTATGTCATCTGCGAAGGTTCCGGTTCCCCTGCTGAACTGAACCTGCAGGACACCGATCTCGCCAATGTCGGAATGATGCGCGCCAGGAACGTTCCTTCCGTAATAGTCGGTGATATCGAGAGGGGTGGGGTCTTCGCCGCCCTGTATGGAACCTGGCTTCTTCTTCCCGATGACGTCCGTCATTTGGCCAAAGGATTTGTCATCAACCGTTTCCGCGGAGATGCTTCTATCCTCGGACCCGGCATCGAAAAAGTAGAAGAACTCACGGGAATGAAATGCTACGGTGTCATCCCTTACGAGACACTCCGTTTTCCCGAAGAGGACAGCATGTCCCAGAGCGGCGGAAACATCGGTTCCGGAGATCTCCATGAGGAATTTGTGAACAATCTCGACCGCCTCATTGACTCCTCGATGGAAGCAGGTGTCGATTTCGAAGGTCTGGCACATCTTCTTGATTCATCCGCCTGAGGCGACCTTGACAGCACGGATCTGCATGGAATCCTCGACCTTGGTGTCCATGGGAACAGGCCTTCCGTCCATGATGTAAAGGTACGCATCGGGCAGCAGACCGGCCTTCAGAATGTTCTCCTCGATGGTCAATCCGACCATGGTCTCGATTCCCTTACCTGAAACAGTGATGGTGCTCATCGGCGATGTATATTGGATAACGGTAATAAAACAACCTTCTCATATGATAGGTTTCGGGGCCAAATTTCACAACTTCCACACTATCCTGAATACAGTATTACCTTTATCGCCTCGAAATGTGGCTTGCCAGTTATCCAACCCTATGGCCTGACAGAAGATCAGATCTCCGCATGCCTGCCTCTCATTTGACATGACTTCATGACCGCGCCCAAAAACGCTTCAAATCAGCAATCGTCAGAATATCCGACAAGGAAACACCCAGGACTTATAGGACACAGTCATTCATGCACAGTACACACTTCTTTCCCGCGAAAGTATGCCCGCTCAGATATTGCGCTTCGTGCAGCAACGGATGGGCTTCGTGATCGAAGAGCATGAACGTCTCGAATGCGTGAGTGCCGATGTACTTGATACCTTCCTCGAAAGTGATCTCTTTCAAAGTGCTCCTGCATTGATACCACGGAGTTATCTGGTACCAGCTGTTGATAAATTTGCCGGCAGAATAATCGAACCCGTCTCCGGTACCCGGAGTGTACGTTATCGTCTCTATTCCAGACACGTTTTTGAATATGGGGTAAAGATTGTCCCCTACAGCATTGAGACTGATCGGAATGGTCAGATGTGTTATCGTGGCATATGCAAAGGCGAGCTCACCCACGGATTTCAGTGAATCCGGAAGAACAACGGTCTCCGCCTTGCATTCAAAGAACGTTTCCTCCCCGATATATGTGACACCTTCTCCCACTATGAACTCCCGGAGATGTTTCGCATCATTCCAGGGATTGTACTGACGTGTGTCTGGGCCCGAGTAGTCAGGTCCCGATCTGGAACCTTTGGTCACAGTGATCTTCTCCAGATGTTCATTCGATTTGTAGAAGGCCGGCGATGATGTGCTCTGAACGAAACTTATCGGAATGGAAAGCTCCCCGATACGGCAGAAATAGAACATGTATTCGCCCAGATCTGTGACATTATCGGAAATGATGATGGTTTTGATGATCTCGGTTTTCATGTTCCAGGGAGCCAGTCTCGCATTATGCATCCCAAGCCAGTTTGTGTAATCGAAAGGAACGCCGTTCCCGCGG
>CAVATL010000011.1:0-66706 GCA_963591575.1 Candidatus Methanomethylophilaceae archaeon | reverse complement strand
TCTCCGTCGCTGAAGAGAGCGTCACATGATTTACACTTGTAGTATTCTTCATAACCGTCATCCGTACAGGTTACGGGCTTGGCATCGATCTTCTCAAGATTATGACCGACTGCAGGAATCGTCTGTTCGTCGAGAGTAGTCACGTTCTTTCCGGAATCAAAGACTTTGTCACAGACACTGCAGGTGTAGTACAACTTGTTTCCCGGAGTCTCGCACTTTGCCTCGGTTGCCTTGTGTTCAACGTAGTTGTGATCGGCCTTGTCAATAGAAACGTTCTTAGTGTCGGTTTCGCAGTAAGTGAATACTGCAGTGTATGTGGTGACACCTTCTTCCTTACAGGTTGCTTCCTTGGTAACCGCGGAAGAGGATTTAACAGACTCTGTCACGGTGTGTCCGCAGACAGTACATTTTCCGACCGCCACACAGGTATTCAGATCGGACCAGTCGTAAGTTGCGCTGTATGTATGGGCAACATTTTCGAATTCCGCCGTATAAGTTACTGCACCGGCAACAGAGGAGATTTCGACGATCTCTCCGTTGACGGACCATCCTTTGAACTTGTAAGCGTACTGATCGTCTGACTCTTTGGTCGGATTCTCAGGCCTGATGGTATCGGCGGAAGTTCCGTAATCGTATTCCGCAGAGGATTCTGTTCCGTTGATATTGAATGTAACCGTGTACTTTCTGGGAGTCTCGGTGAAATCTGCCGTATAAACAGCATCTCCGCTGACCGCAATGATACCGGGACTCCATCCTTTGAAGGTGTATGTCGACCCGACACTTTCAGCCTTGGTCGGAGTCTCTCCGTTATATTCCGGAACATTACCGTATTTCACGGTGTAACTCTTGAGAGTCTCATCTCCGTTCTTGAAGGCAATTGTGTACTCTCTGAGTACTCCGGTGAATGCGGCAGTATATGTCACATCTCCGGTTACTGTGGTGATTTCCTTGTCCCAACCACTGAAGAGATATTCATACTGAGCGGTAGCCTCTTTGGTCAGATCCTTGGGCTGCTCGATACCTGCTGCGGGAGTTCCGTATGCATACATTTCGGAAGATTCCTTTTTGTCGACAATGAAGGTGACTTTGTATGTCTTTACGGTGGAAGTGGCAGTGAAAGTCACATCATTGGCGGGCATGGTGAACTTGCCGCCTGTAATTGTAACAGTGTCGGCAGTTGTCCATTCTCCTACGTCGTAACCGGTCTTGACGTAAACATCACGAAGAGTTACTTCGGTTCCGCTGACATATTTCACGGTTTCTATCACTTCATTATCTACTTTGTAAGTGACAGTATAGCTGCTGCTCAGGGGAACTTCTTCAAAGTGTGCGTAGTATGTGACATCTCCTGTGATTTTCACATCGGTAAGAGCGACTGTTTCGGTTCCTTCGGCAGATACGGACCATCCCTTGAAATTGTAGTAATTGTCAGAAGTCTGAGCCTTCTCAGGAGCCTTTCCGGAATAGACAGGAGCCTTTCCGTGTTCCACAGTAATTGTCTGAAGCTCGGTACCCTCGTTCATGAATTTGACGGTGTATGTGTTGATCACCCAGACTGCCTTGAGGCTTATGTTATCAGCCGGCATATATGCCGGAATGCCGTATTTGACATTACTGTCCTTTTCGACCCAGTACTGGAATGTATATCCTGTCTTGGTCGGTTTCTCGGGTGCGGTAATACCTGCATTGTAATTTGCGGTAATGTCCTCAACCTCAGATCCTCCGTCGGAATCGAAGGCTATGGTGTACTGATTGATCTTCCACGCAGCCTTCAGGGTGATGTTCTTTGCAGGCATTGTCGAGAAAGTGTACTCAGTACCGTCCAGAGTCCAATACTGGAATGTGTATCCTGTCTTGACCGGATTCTCGGGGGCAGTGACGGTTTTCTTATAATCATCAGTAATGTTCGCAACATCGGATCCTCCGTCAGAATTGAAGGTGATGGTATACTGGTTGATTTTGTAGGTGACGGTCACAGTGAGATCGTTTGCCGGCATACTGCCGGTTACTATTGAATAAGGTGTGGCAGTATAACCATCCAACTTAATTGCCCATCTGCTGTAGGACATCCCATATGTACACTCAGTAATATCCGATTCTCCGGCTTTTGTTCCGTCTTCGTAGACAAAATTTATAGTAAGCGTATATTTGTTGGCTGTGGATGTAGCATTGAAGGTAACATCCCCGGCAGGCATGAAGAACTTACCGCCTGTCACCGTGATTCCTTCGGCTTTCCATTCAGACACAGTGTAACCGGTCTTGGTGTAAGCCTCACTGACTGTGACCTCGGAATTGTAGCCATAAGTCTTATTCGGATATTGTTCTAACGCTTTGCCGTCCACCAGGTACTTGACAGTGTACGAATTGATCTTCCAAACAGCCGTAAGAGTGATGTTCTTCGCAGGCATACTGCCGAAGTTGTATTTCTCGCCGTCCAGAGCCCAATGTTGGAATGTATATCCTGTCTTGGTCGGTTTCTCGGGTGCGGTAATACCTGCATTGTAATCTGCGGTAATGCCCTCAACCTCAGATCCTCCGTCGGAATCGAAGGCTATGGTGTAAGAGTTAACGGTGTAGACTGCATTGACAGTCTTGTTTCCGAGGTCGGAAAGATTATATTTCTCCCACACTCCGGTGTAGCCTTCCTTCTCAGGCACGGCAGGCGGAGTGATGGTTGTCGTTTCCATAGTGTAGCCACGTGTGCCGACCGTTTTACCGTCGGCCACAAAGGTCAGAGTGTAGCTCTTGATTGTGAGTGTAGCTTCGAAAAACACATGGTGAGCAGGCATCGTGAACTTGCCGTCTTCTGATATTGTAATTCCTTCGGCTTTCCATTCAGACACGTCGTAACCGGTCTTGGTGTAAACATCTTTGACTGTGACCTCAGAACCATAGGCGTGAGTCTCTTTGTGAATTTGTTCTACAGAGGATGTTCCGTACACCGTGTATTTGACATCATATTTTTGGGGAGTGCTATCGAAGATTGCATAGTATGTAACGTCACCTTTGACAGTCTCTTTTGTAAGATCGATAACATTTCCGCCCTCCTCGGCAGACCAACCTTTGAATTCGTAAGTGTATTCAGATGTACTCTGCTTATACGGATTGCTTCCTGTAAATACGGGAATATCGCCGTATAAGGCCCTAGTACTATAGAGTTTAGTTCCGTCTTCGCCTATAAAGATAACATCATACTTGTTGTATTTCTTATCAAACTGAGCTGTGTAAGTCTTACAGGCTGTGACCGTAGCATCGGCCGCCAGATCATTATTGTTTTCATCAACCCATTTTTTGAAGACATATGTATACTGAGCATCCGCATCCTTCTTCGGATCGGCGGGAACTTCTATCTTTTCTCCGAATCTGTATTCTTTTGAGTGATATGTGGAAATATCATTCACAAATCTGATAATGTAGGTTTTCACGGCTTCGGCAGTGGTTTCTGTCTTTTCATCAATACCTGTGAAATACTTTCCGCAGCCTGAACATGTGTAGTATTCGATGTTTCCGGGTACTTCTGCGGTCGCGGACTTCTTTTCCACTTTAATGTAGATGTGTCCCTTAGCTTCAAGGGTTTCACCCTCAACAGTGGTCACAGTGGTTTTGTCGGATCTGAAAATCTTACCGCAGACAGAACATGTGTAGTACTCATTGTTACCGGAATCGGTACAGGTCGGAACTTTGGCCGGAGTTTTCTCCAATATATGTTCGTCGATTTCATTGACAGTAATGAGTGCAGCGCCGGTGAGCGAATATTCCTCCCAACGATACTTGCATTCGGCTTTATCCGAATCGGTATTTTCAGGCTTGGGGCCCAGTAATTTGTTAATGGCATCAATCCCATACTTCACGACGGTTTGGTGTCCGTCTATCGATTTGAAGACTGCGCAGTATGAGAACAGATTGCCGATGCCATCGATACTGACGGTGCCGGGAAGAGTTACGGTGTTCAGTTCACTGCAACTATTGAATGCTTGGCTTTCGACGGTGAGTTTTAAACTATTAAAAACCGAAGAAACTGTCAGAGAAGAAAGTTTGCTGCAATCGAAGAACGCAGTGCGTCCGATGGTGAGAGAATCGTTTCCGTCGGCAGTAGTTCCCTCATATCCGATGGTTACAGTTGTGAGAGAAGTACATCCGCTGAACGCGCTTTGTCCGATAGATTTTTCGTGTGCTTCATCGAAATAGATGGTTAATGAGTCAAGAGAAGTACAGCCGCGGAATGCTTCTTTTCCGATGGATTCGACGTATCTGAGATCCCATTTATATCCCTCTTCAGTATTCCAATAGGAAGTGAGGGAGGTGCAGTTGTAGAATGCCTTATCTCCGATAGTTGTGATACCCGACAGATCTATTTCATTCAGGGCCGAACAATTATAGAATGTCTCTTTCCCGATGGAATTCGATCCATAGCCGAGAGCGTTGAAATCAATGGTTTCCAGTAATTTACATCCACTGAACGCGCTTTCTCCGATAGAATAAATCCCATTACAATTCATCAATTTAAGTCCCGTACAGCCAGAGAATGCCGATTCTCCGATGTAAAAGACTTGATCATAACCTGCGGTTACGCTTCCGTCCGTAATGTTATTGCTGAAACAGTTACTGAATGCGGAGCTTCCGATTTTGGTGATGATATCTTCTCCTTCTCCGTTGAAAACCACGGTTTTGAGAGAAGTACATCTGCTGAATGCAGAGGATTTTATTTCGAGAGTAATTTCATCGGCTGTTGATACGTTTTCGTCCCTGACAGTCAGGGATTCGAGAGAGGTGCAATTGCTAAACGCAGAATATCCGATAGCCGTGATGTTGTTACCCAATGTCACCGAGGTGAGTGCGGCACAGCCGGAGAATGCTGAATCTCCGATGGTTGTGACATGGGAAAGATTTCCCGCGGAAGTAAGTGCGGCACAATTCGAGAATGCCTGTTGATTAATGTTTGTAACATCGACAAGATCTACTGTTTTAAGATTGGTGCAGTCGGAGAATGCATAATTATCTACAGACGTAACCTCCCCCAAACCTGTCACGGTTTCGAGAGAGGTGCAGCCCTTGAACAGACTGGACGGAATCGCGGTCACATTTCCGAGAGTCACGTTTTTAAGAGAGGTACAGCCGGAGAATGCTGTATTGCTGATAGTTGTAACGGATCCGAGGCAGGCAACTCCGTCCCCGGCGGAAGGATCGAAATTACCTACTTTGGAGAGATTGGTGCAGTCCATAAACGCCATCGTGCCGATAGTCGTGACGCTGCTTCCGAATTTGACTTCGGTAAGCGACGTACATCCATGAAATGCCTGAATCGGAATACCTGTGAGGTTCGCACTTCCGAGATTTACGGTTTGGAGAGATGTACAGTCCTTGAAAATTTTACCGTAGCTGTTGAGTTCTGTTACCTTGGAAAGATCCCCGACAGATGTAAGGGACTTACAGCCTTCGAACGCCTGTTTTCCGAGGGTTGTAACATTCTTCAGATCTACAGATGTGAGTGAGGTACAGTTTTGGAATGCAGTGTCTCCGATGGATGTGATATTGGACAGATCAATATTTTTGAGAGAAGTACAGCCGAAAAATGTATTCTTCGGAATAGTTTTAACGTTGTTTCCGAGGACGACTAACTCAAGAGAGGTACAGTTTGTGAACGCCTGATCGCCAATGGAGGAGAGTTCGTCTGTGAAGGTCACGGAAGTAAGTTTGGTTCCCATGAACGAACACTGCCCGATGTCCTTGACTTTGGTGAGATCGCCCACGGAAGTAAGAGAAGTACAGCCGCTGAATGCGCTGGATCCAATGGAAGTGATATTGTTCTTGAATTCTACTTTAGTGAGAGATGTGCAGTTCATGAACATGTTGGCTTCAATGGACGTGATATTATTCGGGATGGTTACGGTGATAAGTGCTGCAGCACCCAGGAATGCACTATTTCCCAGATTTGTGAGGTTGTCTCCCAATGTCACCGAAGTAAGTGCTGTACAGTCTCTGAACGCATAAATTCCGATGGATGTAACATTATCGAGCTTCAGAGAACACGGACTGTCGGAGGTTCCGAGCGGGCAGCGTGCAAATGCATATTTTCCGATTGAAGTAACGCCGGAAAGATCTCCCGATACGGAGGTGAGTTTGGTGCAGCCGCAGAATGCATAGTCTCCGACAGATGTGACGGAATTCGGAATGGTTACGGATTCGAGTACAGTAGGCAATAGTGTCGCGCTGACTCCTGCAGATGCACTCCCTTCATAGATATCAACGCGTAGGAATGCGTTATTTCCGATGGATGTGACTCCGTCTTTGATTACAATTTTCTTGACTTCCTCCATCTTCGACACCCATGGGGCTTGTTCGCCAACACTGCTTTTACTGTCCCCGTAGTCTGTCATCTTTCCTGAACCGCTTATCGTAAGCGTTCCGTTGCTACTATCGAAACTCCACGTAAGATTATCTCCGCATTTGCCACCGGTGGTATCTGCGGCATCCGCCGAGTCGCTCATCATAACAAACGCCGTCACGCACAGAAGCGTGACAGCTGCAAACAGAATTGTCTTCTTCATCTCTGCATCCTCTCTTCGCGGACCCCGGAAACGGAGAACCCCGACGGTACGGATGACAGTGCATATCTGCAGACCGTTACCACATCGGAGAACAATCGTAACATATCGAAGCCCCATACAGGCCCCAACAGACCTTTCTGGATGATCTGCAGAACGGATAACCGTCCTCTCCCCCCCCCCTCGGACGTTTTTACGAGAAATAGGAACAGGATTGGGATCCAATTAGTGAAATAATATGGGACAATCACTATTAAACCAAGTGCATACAAAATGCAGACAACCTCCCCCGACCTGTAAAAGATAGGATCTGCCGTCAGGTCGAATATCCGTTAACCCTTGAACACATATTCAGATGGACCGCCCTGTGCCTTGAGGCCCCTTTATCATATCGGGATTCGTTCCGATTTTTGAAGAATACTGTCCCTGCACGAACTATCGCGGATACGCTTCACTCACGGGATTCTTCCGAGATCGGAGATCTGGAACATTGACCACGTAACGGAAAACAATGGCGCCGAAGCACTGCAACGCAAAACGATGATGAGAATTAGTGGGCCCAAAGAGATTTGAACTCTTGACCTTCCGATTATCAGTCGGACGCTCTAGCCAGTCTAAGCAATGGGCCCAATGAAATCGTCAATAAAGACCATAGATATAAACCTTACGAACACCCCGTCCGCCTGTCCGGAGGATTACCGACCGCACCCAGACCTCCCCCTAGACAAAATAATATAACCCAATGACCGATTCACAATCCGTGGCAATTATCTTCGAAGACACCCAGGACCTTGTGCCGAAAATACCGCTTCTGTTCCTATCAGTGATACTGGTGGCCACCGAGGTTTTCATCGTGATCTGCAGCGCCCTGAACTACACATCATGGTGGCAGGCAGGCGTTCTGGCGGTCATCTTCGTCATTGTCTTCGCATTCTGTCACTTCGTGAAGATAAAGATCACTGTGGACGAGAACAATGTCACGTTCTATCTGCTGAAACCCTATACCGTGCCCCTCGACCACGTTATCGACGTGAAAAAGGGAGACATCGACATCCTCAGGAACTATAGCGGATGGGGCATCAAGAAAGTGAAATTCAGGAACTATGTGTCACACGGCATCGACGGAGCGGTTTCCGTCAAGGTCACCGGACGCATGGTGGTGACGGTCACCACGACCCGTCCGGACGAGTTGTATGATATTCTTATGGCGAACAGGAAGGAGATATGATGCAGGCTACATTCCATTGGATCAGGATAGAGACTTTCTGCTATGCGACCGAAAAAGAAGACCTGGTCACCTCCACGTTCTCGGAACTCATCGGGACCGATGAGTTCCAGAAAGATATTGTAGAGAGCGAGCACGGCAACACCATGATCGTCCTTCAGTACATGATGACCAAGCAGAAGGAGATGGATGCCTTATTCTCAAAACTCGGCCCCGCCCTTCTGCAACAGTATCTTTCTGACCTCGATGACAGGGTCGACGATGATTGCGTATTCTACACCCGTCTCGACAAGCAGAAAGCGGTCTGCGGAGAATATGCGGTCGCCCATCACGGGGATGTGATCTCCATCACGGGCAAGATCGCTTCCAATCCCGCCCGCAAAGAGATAGCTGAAAACAATATGACCCAGTTCCTCAGGAAGCTTCTTCCTCAGGAGTGACATCGTCCTCAGGACCGTCCATCTCGTTCTCGCGGACGAGAAGGGTGACTTCCTTCACACGGCGGGAACGGATGCTCCTGACGATCAGCGACATGTGTGGACAGTCCACCCTGTCGCCTACCGAAGGCACCTTCTCGAGACGGTAACCGATATATCCGCCGACGGTCACGGAATCGTAATCTCCGGGATCGAACCTTATTCCGAGAGTATCGGTGATGTCGAATATATTCGCATCGCCCAATACCATGTACTGGCCGTCGGATTCCTTCACATAGGTCTGTTTGACCACGTCCGACTCATCCCATATGTCACCCACGAGTTCCTCGAGGATATCCTCCATGGTCACGAGACCGTAGGTCCCCCCGTACTCGTCAAGAACAACGGCCATATGCAGTTTGGCCTTCTGGAGTTCCCTCATGACACGGTCGATGGACGCCTCCTTGGGAACGAACTTGACGGGGCGGATGATATCCGCCACGTTGACGTGCGGGTCTACAGAATACTTCATAAAGAAGTCCTTGAAGAACACAGTGCCGACGATCCTGTCGATGTCACCCTCGTACACGGGGATACGGGAGAACTCGGTCTTGATGAAAAGATTCTTCAGTTTCTCTGGGTCTGTGACATTGGAGACCGCGATGACGTCCACGCGGGGGATGCAGATCTCAGACACAATCGTGTCGTCGAACTCCATGGCCGATTTGATCAGCTCCGATTCGTCCTTCTCGAGGGTTCCCTCCTGCTGAATCTCATCGATCATGACACTGAGCTCGCCTTCGGTGATGGGCTGCTGGTCCTCGGGCGCTCCGGTCACCTTGGCGATGCCTTTGGTGATGTGGAAGAAGAAGGATGTGATGAACCTCAGGGCCCTCATACAGAGATGAATGGCCCCGGAGAACGACACCGCATACTTCTCAGGATTTCTCTTGGCGAGGGTCTTGGGGGTGATCTCGCCGAATATGAGAAGAACGGTGATCATCAGCACGGTGGCGCCGACGGTACCCCAGGTGCTTCCCAACCATTCGGTCATCAGCAGGGTACAGATGGTGGACGATGCAATGTTCACAATATTGTTGCCCACTAGAAGAGTGGTGAGGAGCCTGTCGAACTGCTCGCAGTTGGCGATGGCCCTCTGGACCTTACGGTTCTTACAGTCGGGGTCCATGCTCTTGAGTCTCACAAGACTGGAACCGGTGTATGCAGTTTCAGATCCTGAAAAGAACGCAGAGAACGCTAATAAAACAACAACCAAAATAACCAGGGTGATTGTCAACGTAGTTTCCATAGAGGTAATTGCTCCCAAAACTTAGGCGCTTGTATCTGGATTATCGGACTGCCGTATATAATAATGTTCCTTTTTGCATCCATTTTTAGTTATATTATAATTTAAATAATAAAAAAAGCATAATTCGCCCGATAAAAATGCCTGACCAATTCGAATATCAAATCATACAGAATATCGCTGTGCTGTCCGAATCTCCCAAAGGTTGGACCAAAGAGATCAACATCATAAGCTGGAACGGCAGGGAGCCTAAATATGACATCAGGGAGTGGGCCCCGGACAGGAACAAAATGGGAAAAGGCATCACTCTTTCCAAAGAGGAGGCCCAGATCCTCAAGAAGGCACTCGAGGCCGACGATTCGATCTGATTTCAATGGAAGAGCGCTACTGTCATGAGTGCGGATCCCCTCTGACCCCTGACGCCACGTTCTGTCCCGCCTGCGGGGCGAACGTGAACACGGTCGGCACCGCCGACCAGGTCGTCAACGACCCTGCCGTAGGAGGTGTCCCATACACCGCACCCCCGAGGACCAACGACCGCAGGACCATCACCATCCTCTGCCTGATCTGGGGTCTCGGCGGACTGATCTTCGGTTTATATATGTATTTCACTGCTGGGTCTTTGGCCGACACGGCCGTCGAGCAGATGAAGAACATGACTTTTTCCGACACCCAGACCTACTGGGACCTGATGGTCGAGAATGGGTTCGACAGGAATCTCTTCGTCGACCTGTACCAGATCGTAGGTCTGTCGATGGCCCTATCAGCATTCATGGCATTGATCGGCGCTCACTTCACCCACTACGGAACCCATTACAAGATCGCACTCCTGGCACTTATCCTGAGTTCGATCTTCGCCGCGATAGAACTGATCACTCTGATCATCGGACTCGTCGTGACATACAAACTCACGAAGTACAAGAACGAGTTCGTTTCTTGAACGGTTCCAAAAAACAGTAATTTTCACCCCGAAAGGGGTATCCCCCACCTGGGGGATGAAAGTTTTAATGAGTCACCAGTTCTGAGCCTGCAGCTCGAAGAACGACTGAGGGTGTTTACAGACCGGACATACCTTGGGCGCTTCCTTTCCGACATGGAGGTGTCCGCAGTTCCTGCATTTCCAGACATATACCTGGTCCTTGGAAAAGACCGCTCCGGCCTCGATATTCTTCAGAAGTGCCAGATACCTCTCTTCGTGATGATTCTCGATGGCACCGACCATCTTGAAAAGGTTGGCGATCTGGTCGAATCCCTCTGCGCGTGCGTCCTCTTCGAACTTCTTGTACATATCAGTGTACTCGTAGTTCTCTCCGGATGCAGCATCTTTGAGATTCTCTACCGTACTGGGAACGGCTCCGCCGTGAAGCTCCTTGAACCAGAGCTTTGCGTGCTCTTTCTCATTCTCTGCGGTCTCCAGGAAAATATCGGCGATCTGTTCATATCCCTCCTTCTTCGCCTGCGAGGCGTAGTAGGTGTATTTCGTACGGGCCTGACATTCACCGGCGAATGCGGTCAGAAGGTTAGCTTCGGTCTTGGATCCTTTTAGTTCCATTGCGATACCTCGGATATTCCATCCTAGTATTCGGATATAAAGCATTGTTTTTTAGGCATTCTTGAAGAAAAAGATGGTATACCAATTATAGTAGAGACGATATCAAGCGTCAATGGATACGAAAACCGACACTCCGAAGAACAGCAGCGGTCCGTCGAACAAGACCGAGACCGCTTTCCCCAAGGGTGTCGATTCCAAATATGACATACAGATCGGAGGGGACGGATTGTCCATGGACCTGATCTGGAGCAAAGAGGCACATTATCCCCTCCCTGTGATAGTGTACTTCTTCAGCGACACGTTCGTCTCCGCCGACAGCAAAAGAGGGCTTCCGCTCTGCGGATACCTCGCCAAAAGAGGATACATGGTCCTCAACGTCACGCTCAGACCCTTTTCAGACAGCATCACCGTCGAAGAAGAACTGAACGATATCGTGTCCGTCTTCCGCTGGATCTCCGAGAATGCCGACAAATACGGACTGGATCAGAGATCTATCAATGTCACCGGGACATTCTACGGAGGATTCGCCGCCTTGTGGTCCGCAGTCCTTTTCAGGACCCTCAGGATCAGGGAACTTTTCAATGTCCCAGACCTTGACATCTGCATCACGGGAGTAGGTCTATTCTGCGGATACTCCGACCCCAATTCCTTCCTGAACAGACTGACAAGACCCTTTCCCAAGGCGTTCAGGAAGATAGCTCATGACAACCCCCTTCTTGCATCCTGTCTCCGCCTGTGGGACAACCATGACATACGCACTATGCCCCCGATATTCCAGGTCTGTGCGATTAAAAGTCCCACATACCCAGATGCGGTAAAACTCGAAGAATTGCTGAAGACGAACGCCGTCACCCACGAGCTTCTGCTGTTCCCTTCGGGCGATGAAGGTTTCAGCATATTCCCGGAACTTCATCCGGAATCGACATACAGCACCCGTGCCGTGTCGAAGATGCTCAACCTGTTCCAGATGCATCAGTGATGCAGTCTGGAGAAGAATCCTTCCTTCTTCAGGTTCCCGTCCTTGTCGTATTTGGTCTTCATCAGAAGATCCAGATTCTTCCTGGCGGAGATGCTGTTCGGTCTGAGTTTCAGAACCGTTTCCAGTTCCTCTTTCGCCTTGGGATAGTTCTTGAGGTCATTCAGAAGCAGTACAGCATAATCCTGGTGATACTCGTAGGCATCAGGGCGGGCGTGGATCGCGAGAAGATAATACTGCTCCGATTTCGGGAAATCAACCATCTGTTTCCTCAGGAACACCGCATAGGCGGCACACACCTGTGCATATTCGACAGGGTCCTTGCGTGTGGCCACCAGATCGACCAGGTGGGCATAATCGGCATCCACCTGTTTGCGATACTTCTTGCTGGTCATACGGACGGTTGTGGAGGCCTTGAGCGCATCGATGTTATCCGGGTCCATATCCAGAATGACATCGAGCTGGGTCATTCCGTCCTCGCGCCTGTCGAGCTTGTAGATGCACAGTCTGGCATATTCGAGTCTGGGCGGAATGCTCATCGGATTGGCCTTGAGAAATGTCTCCAATGTGTTGGCCGCAGCCTCGGGGTTGCCACTCTCTTCCTGCCTTGCCGCCTTGCTGACTGCTTCGAACGCCGGATCGCTCATAGGCCGGGTTACACAGACGATGGTTAAAAACCTCACTTGCGTTCAATCTCGGATTCATTGAAGTTCTCGACGATACCTCTCTTGAATGGAGCATAGAACGAGTTGAGATAGATGAACGCCACCAATGCCGACAGGAATGCCATGAACAGAAGGTATCCCATATAATGTGACAGGATCCTGTATGAGTCCATCTGGGTATATATCGAGATCCACAGCAGGGTGAAGAACAGGGCAACGTAAAACGCGGGGTGGAACATCCTGTTCTTCATTCCTTCCCATATAGGGAACGGACGGTTTCCCTCTGAATGCGCAGTGGCGCCGAGCGAATGCAGAATGCTCACGGGAACAACGAAGACCGATACGAAGAGGGACAGGAGCATCATCAGGACCATCATCTCTCCGTATTGGACCGACTGTAGGAAGACCGGGTTGAGGAATATGTATGATGCGATGACCAGACCGATCACCAGTTCATAGATGAATATGCGGACGAACAGCGAATGTGGGAAATGCTCAGTGCATTCCGGCGTGTCCAAGGTCACCTCGCTGACGTCGATCACCTCGGGAATACCGAACGCCTTGCGGGCCGAACAGCAGAGTTTGGAATCATCGTTCCTCTCGAGGGAATGGAGGATACGAGCGTAGTACTTTCTGAAATATGCCACAACCACCGATATGACTCCATAAGAAGCGAGAAGACTTATGAAAAGCAGGACGTAAATTCCTACCAGAGTGGTCTCCAGGGAATATTCGAGACCGGACTTGTTGACGAACCAGTAAAATCCTGAAATGAATCTGTTGAGGCCGTCGATGGCGGGTCCGAACCCATACCAGAATATAAGACCCAGAAGTGTCGCCAACAGAAACATTACGGGCAGGACGAACCGGTTCTTGACCACTGCATCGTTGGACAACAGGATCACAGGAATACCCAGGACAATGAAACCTGCTGTATATGCGACAGCAAGCGAATAAAGGAAATGACCCAGATTCGAATGGGAACCCCAGGATATGGTGAAAAGCACAATTCCCAAAGCGGCCACGATCACGACGAAATACGGGAAGATCCTGAGAATGAAACCGTCGATCGTATCCTGATTGGACAGTTTGGCCTTGATGGCCGACATAGATTCGGTGATCCTACTGTTCCCTTTAGGATCGCTTTCGCTTCCGTGGCGCCCGTTCACGGGGACCCATAGGATTGGTTATTTATAAACCTGTAAGAGCAGAGGTTTTCCGGAACAAGGATGCCCCTCGGGCGACGAACAGACGATGAAAATAACCTTGAACGGCCGCCGCCAACATTACGGATATATACCCAATCTGCCAATCCGTGGTACATGGCATACGACAACAGAGGAAGAAACAACGGACCCCGCAGGGACCAGCCCAGGGAGTTCTTCAAGGCTACCTGTGCAGACTGCGGCCAGGAATGCGAAGTTCCGTTCAAACCCACGGAAGGACGCCCTGTCTACTGCAGGAACTGCTTCAGGAACCACAAGCCTGAAGAGAGCAGACCCCGCAAACACTTATACTGATTGAACAAAACCAGCATCGGTTTTCCGATGCTGGAACATATATTTTACGCCCCGAAGGGCGTTAAAGGTTTCAGGCAAGTTTCTTGCCGTTCTCCTGGTTGGCGGACTCGTTGTAGACCGAGACGACGTCGAACACATAAAGGGAGAACAGAGGCAGGTGGAGCTTGTCGCACATTGCCTTGACCGCGTCGAAGACAGGTCCGTTCTTGACCTGCTCTTTGAAGGTACAGTGGATCTCGTAGGCCTCCATTCCCTTGACGACGGTGAATGCGGCGTTGGGGTTCTTGGCGAGGTTCGCTGCGGACTTCTTCATGAGGACCTCACCGATCATCATCTGGGAGTCACCGAGGGGTGCGATGGTTCCGGCAACAATGGTGTGGGGCCTGTTTCCGGGGCACACTGTGCTGAGAACTTTGATCGCTGCAGGGTCTTTCAAAAGGGCAATTACGTTTTCGGGGATTGTAACCATAATCTCACCTAACTATCAAATTGTTAGTATTGTATTTAACCCTATGTCCGTACAGTATCCCCGCAACCCGGAAAACAAGAAAACGAACAAAAAGAAGGGTGTCCGGCTATGCCGGAAATGAGTTTACTGGGAATCTTTCTTCCTGTTGTAGACGAGCATTCCGACCAGATAAACCGCCATTGCAACAAATAACGGGGCGAAAGCCATCCAATCCATAGTCATAGTAGGCTGTATCGCTCGACGCTACTAAAAGGTTCCCAACGGTTCCGCCCGGAACGTTAATGCCCATCGGTAGCGGTCATGATCCCGCACCCGAAATCTCGATTATCATCAGGTCTGTTTCGAAATTCGTAAATTATTCTTCGAATTCGGATACCAAACTACGAAAAACCTAACCGATTACATAATTTAGGCACTACTATTTTTATAATACCATTCGTTGTGCAGGAAAGATGGCATACGATGTAGTAATTATCGGTGCAGGCCCAGCAGGATTGACCGCGGGTATCTACGCTAGATCCAAAATGATGAGCACGCTTATCCTTGAATCGGGCGTGGTCGGCGGACAGCTTGTCGCGCTCTATCCGGAAAAGGGAATCCACAACTACCCCGGATACGAGAACGTCCAGGCAAGGAAACTGTCCGACAAGCTCTACGCACAGGCGGAGTCCCTCGACTGCGAGATCCTAGAACACCAGAAGGTCACTGACATCATCGACGGAGACCAGAAACTCATCGTCAAGACCACAGACCGCGAATTCGAAGCGAAATCGGTCATCGTCGCCATCGGAATGGGTGAATTCACCCCCAGGAAGATGGACGCACCCGGAGAGGCCGAACTCGAAGGAAAAGGTGTCGGATACTTCCTTCCGCTCAAAGAACAGCTCGTCGGAAAGAAGGTCGTCCTCTTCGGAGGAGGCAACAGCGCCATCGAGATGGCCATGGTCGCGGATTCGGTCACCGAAACATCCATCGTCCACCGCAGACCCGAGTTCAGGGCCGACGAGATCAACGTCCAGGCACTGAAGGACAGCAACGTCACCCCATACATGGGATATTCCGTCAAATCATTCAACGGAACCGACAGACTCAAGAGCATCACCCTTCTCGACGCCGAGAAGAAAGAGACCGAGATCCCCGCGGACCTTGCCATCATCAACATAGGGATCACTGCGGACCTCGGCATCCTCACCAAATGGGGACTCGAGCTCACCGAGAACGGACTTGTCAAGTGCGGATATGACATGAGCACCAACAGACACGGTATCTTCGTGTGCGGTGACGTCGTTGATTATCCCGGAAAATACAAGCAGATCATCACTGGATGCGGAGAGGCCGCCACCGCCTGTCTTTCCGCATACAAGTTCGTGAAGAAACCCTACTGGGCCTGAACAGACCCACATTTTCCGTTCCTGGGTAATACCCGGGAACGACTCTTTTTCAAGAAGGTCGCAGATGTCCGTGAATGTGAAGGCAGACGGTTACATCATCACCGGAGACGGCCCTGTCCGCGGGCACGCGATTCATGAGAACGGTAAAACAATGTTCTCCGAGGGCCCTTTGAACGATGTCCCAGATATCCGCGGAGTGATCGTTCCGAAACTGATCGACACCCACACCCACTGCGCCGATGCCGGCGTCAAGGTGGTTCCGGGCATGAGCCTGGAGGAGCTGGTCGCACCGCCGGACGGACTGAAACACAGATATCTCCGTTCCGCCTCACGCGAAAGACTCATCGAGGATATGGAAAACTTCGAAAAGAATGCCAGGAACAACGGGATCTTCACCTTCATCGACTTCCGCGAAGGGGGCATCGAAGGCAGCAAGATGGCCAGAGAGGCCTGTAAGAACGCCGTGGTCTTAGGCCGTCCGGTATCCGCCGAATTCGATGCGAACGAGGTCGCCGACATTCTTTCAATTGCCGACGGGATCGCCCTTTCATCCATCTCGGACATAAGTTCCAGATATGCTGAAAAGGTGGCGGATGCCGCTCACAAGGCAGGCAAGGTCTTCGCCATCCACTGCAGCGAGCGTGTCCGCGAGGACTTCGACGAGGTCCTCTCCCTGAACCCCGCATTCGTCGTCCACATGTGCGAGGCGACAGACTCCGATCTGAAAAAATGCGCCGACTCCGACATCCCAATTTCGGTATGTGCCAGATCGAACAGGTTCTTCGGAAAGATACCTCCTCTTGCACGCATGAAAAACCTCGGGTGCACAGTCGCCATGGGCACCGACAACGCCATGCTCTGCACCCCCGACCTCCGCCCGGAGGCATGCCTCTTCTCAGAACTGCTCGGAAAGGAGTCCGACAGCTGGGTATGGGCCTCCCTGGTCGCGGGCGGACAAAAATTATTATATCGCGCCTGCGGGATAGAGTTTCCCGAACACATGGACAAGGGATTCGCAGTTCTTCCGATGTCCGGAGACGACCCGAGGTCGTCGTGGTATTCGGAGGGACACGTCTTTTCCATATGATGGAGGTGCACCCGAATGAGTTACAACAAAATCCTGATCCCTTTGGACGGTAGTGAATTTTCCGATCTGGCACTTGAAAAAGGAATGGATCTGGCCAAATTGACCGATTCGGATATTACTATCCTCTTTGTGAAAGACATCTCGGTTTACACCCACGGATCGATCTCCATCGGCATCGACGGGATCCGCTCGACCCTGGAGAACGAGAGCAGGACAATTCTCGGTAACGCCGCGGAGAAACTCAAGGCGGCAGGACTTCGTTACTCCGAACTGAGTGCCGAAGGTGTCCCGGGGGCCGTCATCAGCGACCTCTCACCGAACTACGACCTCATAGTCATGGGCCCCTCTGGAAAGACCGGTCTCAGAAAACTGGTCCTCGGAAGTGTGGCACAGTATGTACTTACCAATGCAAAATGCTCCGTAATGGCAGTCAAGAAAAAGGAGATGAAGAAATGAAGACAGTATCAGACCTCATGACCCCCGCACCCATCGTGGCGCAGGTCCCCGGTACCCGTAACGAAGTCATAAACACCATGGTCAGGAACAACCTCACCGGTCTTCCTGTCGTCCGCGCATCCGACGGAATGCTCATGGGGATCGTCTCCAGGAGAGACGTCTTCAAGAAATTCGACGAGGAACAGCTCTCTCTGATCATGAAGAGGGACTGCATCACCATCAGTCCCTACGCATCCATCGCAGAAGCTGCCAAGATCTTCTCGGAGAAGAGGATCCACAGACTTCCTGTTGTAGATGACAACAAACTCGTGGGAATCATCACCCCTACCGACCTCCTGAAGGAGATCAAATCGATGAAGACCAACCTCACCGCCGAGGATGTCATCAAGGTCACCTGCGTCACCGCATACGAGGGAGACCCCATCTCCTACGCCGTGGCATCCATGAGGGTCAGCGACGTCGCTGCACTCTGCATCCTGAACAAAAAGGGTGACCTGAGCGGTATCCTCACCGACCGTGACATGTTCAGCGACCAGGTCTCCGATGAGGAGGCTGCGACCAAACTCGGTGTCTCCGACGCCAAGCTCATCGGTCTCCGCAACGTCCTCCCGCTGTTCTACACCGCCACCAGGGACTACCTCGAGAGCACCAAGGCAATCAGCGACTACATGGTCTCCAAGCCCCTCACCGTTTTCAGAAAGACGGCCCTCAACGAGGTCGCCCGCCTCATGATCACCAACGACTTCGGTCAGATTCCCGTCCGCGGGACCAACGACGAACTCATCGGCATGGTATACGATGTGGACGTGCTCCGCGCGATCACCGGGGTGCTCGATTGAGCGACGACAAACTGGCAGACACCCTGATGTCCCTGTTCAAACGCAGGGGATTCATCTGGCCCTCCTACGAGATCTACGGCGGAGTCGCCGGAATGTATGATTATGGGCCCCTGGGATTCGGTCTCAGGAACAACATCGTCGATGTCTGGAGGTCTCTCTACAAGGGACGCGAAGGATTCGTCGAGATCGATTCCGAGTACGTAGGTCCCAGAGAGGTCTTCAAGGCCTCCGGACACCTCGACAAGTTCGCCGACAAGATCACCTACTGTACCAAGTGTGGCGCCCCCTTCAGGGCGGACCACCTGGTGAAGGACTGCTGCGAGAACCCCGACACCATGACCGAGAAGGAACTGGAGGAGGCTTTCGAGAAGTTCGACATCAAATGTCTCACCTGCGGCGGGAAACTCGGTCCTGTGGAGGATTTCAACCTCATGTTCAGGACCACCATCGGTCCCGGCACCGCCCGTGTCGGTTATCTGAGGCCTGAGACCGCACAGGGCATCTTCATGAACTTCCTGAACCTCTACCGTTACAACAGGGAGAAACTCCCTCTCGGTGTCATGCAGACCGGAAGGAGCTACAGGAACGAGATCGCACCCCGTCAGGGAATGATCAGAATGAGGGAGTTCAACCAGATGGAGGTCGAACTCTTCATAGACCCAGAAGACAAAACCTGGTCAAGGTTCTCTGAAATGAAGGATGAGGTCCTCACCCTCCTCCCCAACACCGGGAACGAGATGATCAAGATGACCGTCGGCGAGGCCGTTGAGAAACATATCATCGCAAACGAGGCCCTGGCATATTTCGTCGGAACCACCAAGCAGCTCCTCGTGAGGTGCGGTGTGGACCCTGAGAGGCTCCGCTTCAGACAGCACCTCGCCGACGAGATGGCCCACTACGCCAACGACTGCTGGGATGCGGAAGCGCTCCTCTCTATCGGATGGACCGAGATCACCGGTGTCGCCGACAGGGGATGCTGGGACCTCAGCAGGCACAGTCAGTTCTCCGGTTCCGACCTGACCCACTTCGTCAAATACGACGAACCCCGCGAGGAGGAAGTGGACAAGGTCAAGGCGAACTACAAGGTCATCGGCCCCACCTACAAAGCAAAAGGAAAGGCTGTCACCGAGGCCATCGAGGCCAAGACCCCCGCCGATGTGAAGGACGGTAAACTCACCATCGAGGTTGACGGCGAGACCATTGTCCTCGACTCCGACAAGTTCAACATCGTCAAGGTCAAGGAGAAGGTGTCCGGAGAGAGGATCGTTCCCCACGTCATCGAACCCTCCTGCGGACTCGACAGGATCTTCTACACTGTACTGGAACATTCATATTCCTATGATGCGGGCAAGGAATACACCGTGCTCCGTCTTCGCCCCGAGGTCGCACCCATCAAAGTAGGCGTGCTTCCCCTCATGGCAAAGGACGGACTCGACAAGGTCGCAAAGGACCTCTGCGAGGCCATCCACACCCACCGCACCGAAGCATATTACGACGATGCGGGACAGATCGGTAGGAGGTACGCCCGTATGGACGAGGCCGGTACCCCCTGGTGCATCACCGTGGACTACGACACCCTCGAAGGAGACAGGAAAGGAACCGTCACCATCCGCGACAGGGACACCGCCGAGCAGAAGAGGATCTCCTGCGACGACGCACCTTCCATCATCGACCGTCTCGTGTCCGGAAAGATCACTTTCGCCGATCTCTGAAACTCATTTTGGAGGGGTTATCCCTCCATTCTCTTTTTCATACATCTTTCGGCCAGGAAAATTTAACGTCTGTTAGAAGTTGTTTATAATACTTTCTATTTTTGGCGTCCAACCAATGGGAGAATCCACAATCATCTGTCAGATTGCTACGAAATTCGTAGAACATTTCACGGATTTGTCATAATTCGGCCCAACCTTTATATCGGTTCCCCGCCGATGTAAATTACGGTGATTGAAAAAATGGCTATCAATGATCTTGAAGACCTTGAAAAGCTCACCATTCTGAAATCCCAGATGGATTCCTACTCGATCAAGGATCTCTATATGGGGCAGTTTCCGACAGTTGGCTTGGAGAACACCGTTTCCGATTGTCTCGCAGCGATGCGCAGGTCCGGATTCCAGGAGATCCCTGTCACAGACGGAGACAACTACCTCGGAATGGTCAGATACGGCACCCTGCTCAGGAAGAAGAGCATCACGCCGTCGACCAAGGTTAAGGCGATCATGTCTAACCTTCCGACGCTTACCTGTATCAGCACGGTGACCGAGGTCGCCGAAATAATGGTGAAGGAAAACTGCAGGCAGCTTGCTGTCGTCGAAGGGAACAAGATCAAAGATGTGGTCTCCAGGTCCAAGATCGTGGAGATCGCCTCCAAATTGAAGCCCTTGAAGGATTTCAAGATCTGGGAGATCATGACCTCACCCGTCGTCACGACCAAAGAGAACGAGATGCTCTCCGAAGCAATCGAGACCATGATCGACCTGGACATCAGGACCCTGCCCGTCGTGGACAGGCTCGGAAACCTGAGCGGTATCGTAGGTATGAAGGAGGTCATCGAGAACAGCTGGAAGGCCGGAGAGAGGTCCATCGTGTCCCTCGGAAAGAACCCCAGCAGTCAGATCCCCGTATCCACCATCTCCGTGACCAACGTCTACTCGGTCAACTGGGAGGACTCCATCGCAGATGTCGCCCAGTGTATGTCTGACCACAGCGTGTCCACCCTTCCTGTGATGGATGGTGACGAACTGGTCGGTGTGGTGAGCGAATTCGATATCATCGAACTCATCGCCAACTGCAGAGAGAGGGAAGGACTCTTCGTCCAGATCAGCGGTCTGGCAGAGGAGGACAGGATCTACTCCGACGCGATGTACGCCGACATCCAGGCAGAGATGATGAAGATCACCAAGATGGTGACCCCGGAATCCCTGAACATCCACGTCGCCAGGTACAACGAGGTCGGAGACAGAAAGAAGTACAGCCTCGTCGGCAAGCTCTTCTACAACGGAAGGACCCTCAACTGCAAGCAGGTCGGTTGGGACCTGGTACAGGCCAACAAGGACCTCCTGAAGAAGTTCACGGAAGCCGTCAAGGACAGCAAGGACATTGTCGTCGCAAGCAGGCGCAGAAAGTCCGCCTGATACTCGATCTGAACTGTCTGGCACATTGAGAAATTCAAATTCCTTAATACGCCCGCAAGGGCGTAACTTATATTATATTTATAATAATACGAGCAGTCGGTTAATATGGCATACGACTGCGCAGAAACTGAGAAACGCTGGGAGGAGATGTGGAAGAAAGAGGCGGTCTACCGCTTCGACCCCAAATCCGACAAGCCCGTTTTCAGCATCGACAACCCTCCGAGATACACCTCGGGAAACCTTCACCTCGGACACGCCACCGGCTATTCGCTCATCGATTTCGCCGCCCGTTACAAGAGGATGAAAGGATACAACGTTTTCTTCCCCCTCTGTTTCGACGTCAACGGTACCCCTATCGAGGTCCGCGTGGAGAAGCTCCACCACATCACGAAACTCGACACTCCCCGTAAGGAATACAGGGAACTCTGCGAAGAGTATGCCAACGGTTTCATAGAGAAGATGACCCACGACTTCGAGATCCTCGGAGAATCGATGGACCCCTCCATCTACTACCAGACCAACGCCCCTTATTACAGGAGCATCACCCAGCTCTCCTTCGTGAAGCTGTTCAACCGCGGACTCGTATACAAGGCGAACTTCCCCGTGAACTGGTGCCCCGGGTGTATGACCGCCCTCGCCGATGCGGAGGTTGAGTACAGGGACAACGTCAACAAGCTCAACTACCTGAAGTTCCAGATCGCCGGAACCGACGACCATCTTATGATCGCCACCACACGTCCCGAACTTCTCTGCACCTGTAAGATCGTCGCCGTCCACCCCGACGATGCCGAGAAGGCACAGTACGTCGGAAAAGAGCTCATCACCCCGATCTACGGAAGGCATGTCAAGATCATCGCCGACCCCAAGGTCGACCGCGAATACGGTACCGGAAACGTCATGATCTGTACCATCGGAGACAAGGCGGACCTCGAATGGATCATGAAATACCACCTCGAACTCGAGAAAGGTATCGACGAACAGGGAAGGATGACCGAACTCGCCGGAAAATACGCCGGAATGAAGGTCGAAGAGGCAAGGGCAGCTATCATCAAAGATCTTGATGACATGGGAATCCTCGACCACCAGGAGGACAACCCCCAGCAGGTCTCCGTCTGTTGGAGGTGCCACGCACCCATCGAATACCTTCAGGTCCCCCAGTGGTTCCTCAAGACCACCACCTTCAAGGACGCCATCCTCAAAAGGTCCGAGGAGATCAACTGGTTCCCCGAGTTCATGAAGGTCCGGCTCAAGGACTGGACCGAATCCCTCGAGTGGGACTGGGTCTTATCGAGACAGAGGGTCTTCGCCACCCCCATCCCCATCTGGGAATGCAAGAAATGCGGACACGCTGTCTGTGCCACCGAGGAACAGGCGAGGAACTATGTAGACCCCACCGAGGATGCCGCACCCGTCAGCAAATGCCCCGAATGCGGATGCACCGAGTTCGTCGGATGCACTGATGTGTTCGACACCTGGATGGACTCCTCTGGATCCGCCCTCTACAACACCTACTGGGAGAGGGACCCCGAACTCCACAAGAAACTGTTCCCCATGTCCCTCAGGCCCCAGTCCCACGATATCATCCGTACCTGGGCATTCTATTCCATCCTGAGGTCCGAACAGATCAAGGAGTCCAAGCCCTGGAAGGACATCATGATCCACGGATTCATCATGGCCCCCGACGGAACCCCGATGCACACCTCCGCGGGAAACGTCATCGACCCCATACCCATCCTTCAGAACTATGGTGCCGACGCACTGAGGTACTTCGCTGCCAACTGCGCTCTCGGAATCGACCACGCCTTCAGGGAGAAGGACGTCGTCCGCGGAAAGAAGATCGTCATCAAAGTCTACAATCTGGGACAGTTCGTCTCCAGATACTTCGAGGACCTCAAATCCGTACCTTCCGAACCTTCCGACCTGAGGACCGCCGACAAGTGGATCCTCGGCAGACTGTCCCAGACCATCAAGACCGTCTCCGACTGCCTCGATATCTACCAGTTCGACAAGGCTATGAGCGCCGTCGAACAGTTCATCTGGCACGTCTTCGCCGACGACTACGTCGAAATGGTCAAGGCAAGGACCGACGATGCAGTGAAATATACCCTTTACACGGTGTTCCTCAACGCCATCAAACTCCTCGCACCCTTCATGCCCCACATCACCGAAGAGGTCTACCAGGCTCACTTCGCCAGGCTTGACGGTGCGAAATCCGTCCACCTCACCGCATGGCCCGTCCCCGAGGAGATCGACGAGACCGCCGTCCGCGCAGGAGATGCCGCAGCCGAGTTCGTCGCCCAGGTCCGCGCATGGAAAGCTGAGAACAAGATATCCCTCGCCGCAGAACTCTCCAAACTCGAGATCATCGGAGGAGATTCCGACGCATACCGCATGTCCGCAGAGGATATCAGGCAGGGCGCCAGAGCAAAGGCCATCGACATCGCCGAGAAAGCGGACCTTGTGGAGAAGATCTCCGAGGTCAAACCCGTCTTCGGAAAGCTCGGACCTGCCTTCAAGGACCGTGCCAAATCCATCGTCACCGCTATCAAGGCCGCTAACCCCGAATCGATCGCCAAACAGATCGCGACCGGTTCCGTCACCCTTGAGACCGAGACCGGGCCTGTCGAACTCGGACCCGAATTCTTCGAGGTCAAGAAGGTCCTCTCCCTCGACGGCAGAGAGGTCTCCACCATCCAGTGCGGAGACGCCCTCATCGTCATCGAGCAGTGAATCCTTTTCCCGCCTGGGACTGGCACATTGAGTGCCGGCCCTGGGCATATTTATTTATGATTTTTCGGCAGTACCCTGTCTCAAGGGACGATATGTTGTCTGCGACCGTCGCAGGCCGTTTGTTCAGATCACGTGATAGATATGATCTCAGATTTCACCAAACTCGGACTTTCCGAAGAGCTTGCCAAAGGAATAGATGAAATGGGTTGGTCGGAGCCCTCGCCTGTACAGGAGGAGGCCGTCCCCCTCGGACTCGATGGATACGACCTCATCGCCCAGGCACAGACCGGTACCGGAAAGACCGGCGCCTTCGGATCCATTGTAATTTCAAAGATCCCCTCCGATCATAAGAAGCCGGAGGCGATCATCCTCGCCCCCACCAGGGAACTCGCCGTCCAGGTCTCCGAAGAGGTACAGAAGATGGCCCAGTACACCGGCCACATCTGCACCCCCATCTACGGGGGCGCCAGCATCGAGAAGCAGATCAAAGAGCTCGAGAAGGGGTGCGACGTCGTCGTAGGTACCCCTGGACGTGTCAGAGATATGATCGAGCGCGAATACCTTGACCTTACAACTGTAAAAATTGTTGTGATGGACGAGTCCGACCGTATGCTCGACATGGGATTCATCGAGGATATCGAATTCATCTTCAAGGCCTGTCCCGAGGACCGTCAGATGCTGATGTTCTCCGCCACCATGCCCGAAGACATCAAAAGACTCGCCACTGATTACATGAAGAGGCCCAAAGAGGTCAACGTCTCCAAGGACGAACTCTACCTCGACCTCATCGACGCATATTACATTTCCGTCGGAAGAAGGAACAAATCCTGGGCCCTGACCCGTATCCTCGACATCGACAAGCCCAAGGCACTCATCTTCTGCCAGACCATCAAGATGGTCGACACCTTGGAAGTTAGGCTTAAGGAACATGGCTACAAGGTGGAGGCCTTGCACGGTGATATGCCTCAAAAAAGAAGGGAAGCGGTCGTCAACGATTTCCGTAACGACAAGACCGACCTTCTCATCGCCACCGACGTGGCGGCAAGGGGCCTCGACATCGACGATATCTCGTATGTCGTGAACTACGACATGCCCGACCACATCGACACCTACATCCACAGGATTGGAAGGACCGGCAGGGCCGGAAAGAGAGGAACTGCCGTTTCCTTCGTGACGTCGGCAGAGGAATACCTCGTCCACGAGTTCGAACTCCGTACCGGCCTCATGATGGAACGCAGAGATGTCCCAGAGGCCGAAGAAGGCACCAAGGACACTATCCGCAAGGTCGTCGATTACGAGCAGCTCTCCGACCCCTTCGGAATGGTGAAGTTCAGCATCAACATCGGAAAAGCCGACGGCGGAAGCAAGGTCAGGATCGCCGATTTCATCAACAAGACCGGTAAGATCATGGACGCCGCCATCGGAAAGATCCAGGTGGGTGAAGAAGTATCGACCGTCGAGGTCCACAAGGACTTCGGAAACCGTATGCTCAAGGATGTCCCCAAGAGCAAATACAAAGGCAAAAAGGTCGTCGTTACCGTTCTGGAAAAATGACCTCATCGGCGGACTATGTCCGCCGGTTTATAATCCAAAACTTTTGAAAGGTCTGCAGGCTTCAGTTCTATCTGCAGACCTATCTTTCCGCCCGAGATATACATCCTCTCGAAATCCGATGCGGAAATATCCACCACAGTACGGAGCTGTTTGCGCATACCCAGAGGAGAACATCCTCCGTGTATGTATCCGGTGACCGACTGAAGGTCCTTCGATGGAATCATGACCACGGACTTCTCGCCCACGCTCGCCGCCGCCTTCTTCAGGTCCAGGTCCTTCACGGCAGGGACCACGAAAACGTAATAACGGTCGGATTTTCCCTGGGTGACAAGGGTCTTGAAGACCTCTTCGGGCTTCTCGCCCAGCGCCGATGCCACATCAATCGCGGAGATCGCTCCCGAAGCAGAATAATCATGAACAGTGTAATTCACACCCGCTTTGTCCAGGATCCTCATCGGATTGGTCTTTTCCATATGCAGATTACTGAAATCACTATATATTTCCCTTACGAATCAAAATTCCGACAAAAGCAGGGAATCTCTTGAAAACGCGGTAATGTATCGGTGAAAATTACCTTGTGAAAACGGTGAAAATTACCTTGTGAAAACGGTGAAAATTACCATATTATATAAGCAACGCATTAAATTATACAATATAATCGAGAATGACAGGTATCTCCCAAGACTCGTTGACAGTATCGTTGACGAAACCCTAGCTATCAGCGGCGCAGTATATGTGAAAGGCCCCAAATACTGCGGTAAAACCTGGACATCCAAACATCATTGCAATTGTTATTATTCATTAGATTTACCTGACGGAAACTATCTTAATCTGAATTCAGCCAAAGTAGATTTAGGATATGCACTAAATGGAGAATATCCTCGCCTCATCGATGAATGGCAACTTCTCCCCGCAGTATGGGATGCCGTCCGCAACACCGTAGATGAAAAGGGTCGCAAAGGAATGTACATTTTGTCAGGATCATCAACCCCTAGAGAGGAGTCGAAACCATTCCACAGCGGGTTAGGCAGAATCCTCCCTGTTCACATGAGAACTATGTCCCTATTCGAATCAAAAGATTCAGATGGTACAGTGTCACTGAAGAAGCTATTCGAAGGAAACTTCACCAACACTCCCAGGAAAGATGTGTCGCTGAATATGCTTATCGATCTAACAATCAGAGGTGGATGGCCTGGCAATCTGGAACTAAACTCATCTCAGGCAGCAAAATCTATATCTGGTAATATCAGACAGTTATGTTACGAAGATCTTTTCACCATAGATCACAGTAAAGATCCGGCAAGGATGATGCGTGTGCTCAGATCCCTGTCCCGCAACGAATCCACATTGGCAAGCAGGAAGGTCATTGCCAGAGATATGAAAGAATTCGAAGATGATGTGATATCTGAAGATACAGTCGGAGAATACATATCTGTGCTCGATAGGATGTGCCTCATAGAGAACCAGGAAGCATTCAACCCAAACCTTAGATCTTCAATACGTGTGGGAAAAACACCCAAGAGACATCTGACCGATCCAGCTCTGGCAATATCCGCACTGGGTTATACTAAAGATATGCTATGGGATGATCTAAACACATTCGGTTTCATGTTCGAAGCACTGTGCGAAAGAGACCTGCAAATATATGCTTACACGAACGGAGGAAATCTCTACCACTATAGGGATGGAAAGGGAAGGGAGATCGATGCAGTCATTGAGATGCCCAACGGAAGATGGGGCGCATTTGAGATCAAACTCGGTGCAGAAGCTATAGATAAAGGTGCAGAGAATCTGAAAAAAATCGATGCATTGATCCGCGATGATCCCAAAGGCAAACCTCCGGAATTTCTGGCGGTCCTCTGCGGAATCTCTCCTGTAGCATATCGGAGGGACGACGGGGTCTACGTGATACCAATAACCTCACTGGGTCCGTGATCGATTCCAATATTCCCTCAGGTGGAATAATGAATGTGCCAGCACACTTCTTTTTGAAGATAAAGAGATCATCTTTGAGCCGATCGACTGTAACATATCTCGGGCTCTGACTGAACCCGACCGATACGAGAATTTTAAAACCGTTATACATTGCAGAGGCAAGTTAACATGAAAGCGATCGGTTTCGACAGCGAGAAGTATTGCAGGTTACAGTCCCAGGCGATCCTGGACCGTATGAAAGAATTCGGAGGAAAACTGTACCTCGAGGTCGGCGGAAAGATCTTCGACGATATGCACGCCTCCAGGATCCTTCCCGGATTCAAACCTGACAACAAGATCCACATGCTCAGCAGCATGAAGGACAACCTCGAAGCCATCGTCTGCGTGAACTGCAAGGATATCCAGAAGAGCAAGGAGAGGGGAGACCTCGGTATCACCTACGACATCGAATGTCTCCGTATGATCGAACAGTACCAGAGCTACGGGATCAAGACCGGTACCGTCGTCCTCACTATGTATTCCGGACAGCCCGAGGCGGACATCTTCAAGAAGATGCTGGAGCACAGAGGCATCAAATGCTACCTCCACTACCCCATCCACGGATATCCCGAGAACATAGACCTCATCGTCAGTGACAACGGATATGGAAAGAACGAATATGTCGAGACCGAAGCGCCCGTCGTCCTTGTCACCGCCCCCGGACCCGGAAGCGGAAAGCTCGCGGTTTCACTGTCCCAGGTGTACCAGGACAACAGAAAAGGCATCCGCTCCGGATACGCCAAATTCGAGACATTCCCTGTATGGAACCTCCCGCTGAACCACCCCGTGAACCTTGCCTACGAGGCTGCCACCGTGGACCTGGAGGATATCAACCTCATCGATCCCTTCCACATGACCGCCTACGGAAAGGTGGCCGTGAACTACAACCGCGATGTGGAGATGTTTCCCGTTCTGAAGGCACTGTTCGAGAAAATGCTCGGAAGCTGCCCCTACAACTCCCCCACCGACATGGGCGTCAACCATGTGGGATTCTGCATCAGCGACGATGAGGTGGCCTCCGCAGCTTCCAAGAGGGAGATCATCAGGAGGTACTACCGCACCTATGTCGAAAGGCTCTCCGGAAAGGTAGGTGACAACGCTGTCAAGAGGATTGATTCCATCCTGAAGCAGGCAGAAGTGGGTCCCGACGACTTCCCCCTGTACAAGACCGTCCGCGACGCCGCTACGGAGTATTCCAAGGCCGTCGCAGGAATCGAACTGGCAGACGGCACGATCATCATCGGAAAACGCAGCAAAGACCTCAATGCGGTCTCCGCCGCCATCCTCAACGCCCTGAAGAGACTCGCAGGCATCGTGAAGGAGAAGGACATCGTCCTTCCCGAGATCGTTCGCCCCGTGCAGGATATGAGAACCAATATCTTAGGATTCGACAACACCATGCTCCGTGCCGATGAGATGATGCTGGCACTTGCCATCTCCGCCTCCAAGGACGAACTTGCGAAGAAAGCGCTCGACCAGATCGACAAACTGAACGGGTGCGACATACACTGCTCCGTCACCCAGTATCCCCAGGACCTTTCCATCCTAAGGAAACTCGGACTGAATGTCACCTCTGAACCCGTACTTCAGACGAAACTCATGTTCGAACATTGAAGGGGCCGTCCGCCAAAGGGCGGACACCCCACAATCTTTATATGGATTGAGCCAATCCTCCACTTACCAAGTGGCAGTAGTGTAGTTGGTTATCACTTAACCTTGCCAAGGTTAGAACTCGGGTTCGAATCCCGGCTGCCGCACTTTGGTTTTTCTGAACTTTAGTTGGATGAGTTTATATCCAATAAACGCAACTGTTATTATCCACCTGCAGATACTTCTCCAATCAAGGTGCAATAATGGCAGACAGACACGCTTTAATGTTCCCCTTCGCCGCGATCGTCGGACAGGAACCGATGAAAAAAGCCCTACTCCTCAACATCGTCGATCCGAGTATCGGCGGAGTTCTGGTCAAAGGAGAAAAAGGAACTGCCAAATCTACGACCGTCAGGGCGTTGGAACAGGTGCTTCCGCCCGTCACCCACATCAAGGGATGTCCGTTCCATTGCGATCCTTCCCGCCCGGAGAGGTACTGTCCCTACTGTGCCGAAAAATACGCTGACGGGAAGGTCCCAGAGACCGAGATCAGCCCGATGAGGGTCATTGAACTCCCTCTCAGCGCCACCGAGGACCGTGTGGCCGGAACTCTCGATCTCGAATCCGTCCTCCAGACAGGTAAGAAGAAGTTCGAACCCGGTATCCTGGCACAGGCCAACGGCAATCTACTGTACGTGGACGAGATCAATCTTCTGGAGGATTATATCGTCGATATGCTCCTCGACTCCGCAGCAATGGGGGTCAACTATGTAGAGAGGGAGGGTGTCTCCTTCACCCACCCCGCCAAGTTCGTCCTCGTAGGTTCCATGAACCCCGAGGAAGGAGAACTGAGGCCTCAGCTCCTCGACAGGTTCGGAATGTCCGTGGATATCAAAGGAGAGAAGAAACTCGGCCTGAGGACCGATGTTGTCGCACGCCGTCTCGAGTTCGATATGGACCCCTACGCATTCACTGAGAACTACAAGACCCAGACAGAGGAGATCCGCAAGAATATTGCCGCTGCCAAGGCCCTTCTCCCGAAGGTCGTCATCGACCGCAAGCTCATTGAGGCTGCAGCTTATCTTTCTGTATACTTCGGAATGGAAGGCCACAGATCCGACATCACTATGATCCGTTCCGCCCGTGCCAACGCCGCCTACGAAGGCCGCACCGAGGTCACCAAGGAGGACCTTGAGACCGTAGCACCCCTCGTCCTTTCACACAGGCTGAAGAAGAAGCCTTTCGACAAGACGTCCGATTACGATCTCGAGGACGTGCACAAATGTCTGGAAGAGTACTGAACTTCCCATTCTCCGCAGTGGTCGGCACCGAGGCCGCCAAGAAAGCTCTTAAATGTCTCCTGACGGACGACAGTCTCAACGGAGTGCTGATCAAAGGGCCGTCTGGCACTGCAAAGAGCGTGCTTGTCAGGGCACTCACTTCGCTGACCGACAAGAAGATCGTGGACCTTCCGGCAGGGGCCGGAGACGAGGACATCTTCGGCGGGATCGATTTCGAAACCGCTGTAAAGGAAGGGAGATCCATCCTCAAAGGCGGACTTCTCGAAAGGGCGAACAACAACATCCTCTGTATAGACAATGTGAATCTCCTGGATCCGAGGACGCTCAACACGGTCATGGAGTGCCTGAGCACCGGGAAGGTCAAAGTGGAACGCGAAGGCATCTCCGCGGAATACGAGTGCAACACCTCGGTCGTCGCCACCATGGACCCTGCCGAAAGGGACCTTCCGGAATCCATTGCGGACCGTTTCGATATCTGCGTCCTGATCCCTCCATCTCAGGACATCGGCGAACGCAGCGATATCGTCGAAAGGGAGTTCGAGTTCCGCCGCGATCCTGTTTCATTCAGCGAGAAATACTCCCAGAATGATGCGGATATCAAGAAGAAGATCGAGTGTGCCAGAACTAAAATCCCTTCCATAAAGATCACCCGCCGCGACATCAATGATATCGTTATCGTGTGCAACAAGGTCAATGCCATCGGCCACAGGGGAGACATCGCCTGTGCACGCACCGCAAGGGCATTGGCTGCCCTCAGCGGACAGGATCATATCGGTGCGGAACACATCAGGGACGCTTCGGTCCTCTGTTTACAACACAGGAGAAAACCGAAGCTCGTCACCTCCGCGGATGCCGACACCTACACCTACGGATCTGAAGGAGATAAGTTCGCAAAGGACGATCCCGAGAAGTTCCAGGCGACCAGAGAGGAGATCGCCGAGCTCGTCAAAATGTCCAAAGAAGAGGACATCGACATCGATGCCATGGTGGAGGAGTATGACCCCGAATCGGACGCCGAAACACCCTCCGCAGCCGTTGCAGAACCAGAAGACGAAGAGGATTCTGACGATGTTCCAGACGCGTCGGGAGAGATTCCCGACTTAGAGATCACCACCAGGATCCTGTACGAAGTGCAGACCGACCTCGCCGAGATAGACCGCATAGAACTGATCCACCTCAACAAGGTCGTCGGACAGATCCCCCGTGCGGTGATGAGCGGCAGAAGGAACGGAAGGACCAGCGGATACAGGATCCCGACAGGCAAGACCTCCGATCCCGCCCTTAGTCCGACCATCCGCGCCGCGGCACCGTATCAGAAATACAGGAAACCCAACGGACTGAGCGTCATCATCGAACCGTCCGACATCAGAGAGAACGTCAGGACGAAGGCAAGTTCCTGTTCTTTCATGTTCGTCCTTGACGTCAGCGGTTCGCTGTCCCAGACGGGAAGATTGGAAGAGGCCATCAAGGCCGTACGTGCCATGCTCGAGGACGGTTACGTCAGAAGGGACCGTGTCGGTCTCCTGACCTTCGGACAGAGGGTTGTGAATCTCGCAGTCCCTATGACGAGGAACGTTGAAGCGGTCTTCGATGCCATTGAAAAGACGGTCACCGGCGGTTCGACCCCTCTCGGCAATGCGTTGCTCATGCTCAACAAGTACATGAGCAACTACGTCCGCAAGAATCCGGACGAACAGTGTTATGTTATTATGATAACCGACGGAGAGGCAGACACCCCGGTGGTCGTCGGGACCGAACCGAAGGCCGAAGTGAGAAGGATCTGCGCCACGATCAAGATTCCCCGCACGGAATGGATCGTCATCGACAACGGTTCTCTCAGCCGCAGAGTGAACTACGCAATGAAACTCGCCAACTACCTCGGCGGAAGATACATCGACATCAACGATCTTCTCTGAAAAAACAAACAGGTCAGTTCTTGTCCGATCTGTCGAGGACCTTATTGACAAGAACGACCATATCACGTCCGGAGGATGAATATCCGTCACCTTTGATGGATTTAACCCATTCTGCGGTACACGGGGCACCTCCGAACAGCATGAGAACATCACATTCCTCATCATTCTTCTCTTCGACCATCCTCTTCTGCATCTCGAGAGTGGTGGTCATCAGGGCGGAACCGCCGACGGCATCGGCCTTGTTGTCTTTGACAGCCTGGATGAAATCTTCAGGAGTGACATCGGGTCCGAGGTCGATGACCTTGTACCTTGCTCCGCGGAGCATGGCGCAGCAGACGTTCTTTCCGATCTGATGGATATCTCCTGCCACGGTGCCCATCACGATGACGCCTTTGTATTTGCTGGACCCGTCGTTCAGTTTGCTGATGATCATCGACATAGCCTCATCCATAACGTTGGATGCGGCGAGGACCTGAGGAAGATATATCGAACCTTCATCGAATTGTTTACTGATAGAATCCATCCCTTTGGAAAGACCTTCGGAAAGGATCAACTCTGGAGGAACGCCTGCGCTTATGGCCTTCTTGACGACGGTCTTCATCAGACTCCGGTCCCAGGTTTCTATTGATTTTATAATATCATGAAAATCAAAGTCAACCATAAATTGTATTCCTCCGATAATGTACATTTTGTTTTACATATATAATATAAGTTCCAAACGGTGGTTGGATGGAACTCGTTTATTCAGCAGATCCATGCCGAATTGTTCGTTGTTTCAACAAGTTGGATTTGTAATTGTTGGATAATTAGCATCCAACAACAAATCACTTCATATACTATTGAAAATTTGCACATTTTTTGCTTAAATACAAAGTTTTATATAGAGCATTATTTAACAATAATATGATTTAAATAAAATGAAAACGACTCGAATCTGTAAGTGGTTAGTTTTAAATATCTTGAGGAGAATATCAAAATACTGAGCAGAGGAAGCCGATACGGCGAATGAATCTGTTAGGAATTGGAGAGAAAGAAAATGGCAAACGAACAGATTATGGCCGACCTCAAAAAGGCCATCGAGACTTGGGACTTCAAACTTGCAAAATCCGCAACCGAGGCAGCAGTCGCCGCCAAGATCCCCGTTGGAGAGATCATCGGAAACGGACTCGGAAAGGGAATGGAAGTCATCGGACAGAAGTTCGATGCTGCAGAGATCTACCTCCCTCAGGTCGTCGCTGCATCCAAAGCTATGGAAGTTGCACTTATCATCCTCGAGCCCCTCATGTCCGCTGGACAGGGAGCCCTTAAAGGAACTGTCGTCTTCGGAACCGTTGAGGGAGACATCCACGAGATCGGAAAGAACGTCTGCTGCGCTATGCTCCGCGGTGCAGGTTACACCGTCATCGACATCGGACCTGACGCAAGCGGAATGAAATTCATGGACGCAGCTGACGAGAATGACGCAGACGTCCTTGCCGGATCCGCACTCATGACCACCACCCTCGAGTCCCAGAGGGAGCTTGTCGCTCTCAGGGACGAGATGGAGAACCGCGCAAAAGTCATCGTCGGTGGAGCACCCTGCTCTCAGGAGTTCGCAGACGAGATCAAAGCCGACGGATACTCCGCTACCGCTAACGAAGTCATCATCCTCTGCGACAAACTCGTCAAGGGATGAATAATTTGGAGGAATAAAAATGGCAGCAACCAGGCCGCTTACGGTCATTGATGTATACGAGAGGTTCGTAAAAGGAAAGAAAGTCCCCGAGTCTGAGTGGGACTACACCATCATCCCCCAGACCCTCACCGCTCTGAAAGAGAAATACAACCTCAAATTCGAGGCAGGCCAGACCATCCCCGAGGACAACGAAGTCAAGAACAACCTGTTCCAGGCTGGACTCGAGATGCTCACCACCGTCGGATTCTACTGCCAGGACCTCGGCCGCGTCATGAAGGTCACTGAGGAAGAAGTCTGGGAAGGAATCAAGAAGACCCCCAAGAAGCTCATCCTCGGAGAGGGAAGGGACATCGCAAGATTCTACCCCAGGCACGGAAACAGCCCCGTCAAGCCCATCATCCAGGGTGGACCTACCGGATCCCCTGTCTCTGAAGAGATGTTCATCAAGATCATGCAGTCCTACGCTCAGGAAGCAGTCGTCGATGACCTCGTGGACGGTGTCATGGACACTGTCGAGGGAAAGAAAGCAAAGTCCGGAACCCCCTACGAGATCCGCGCCACTATGCAGGAACTCAGGATGACCAAGGAAGCCAGGACCCGTGCAGGAAGGCCCGGACTCGGTGTCTAGGGACCCGAGACCCCCCTGACCGTCGGCGGACGTCTCGTCGCTGACTGCCCTAACGCTGGCCACAGGATCACCGACGCTCACGAGTGCTCCCAGCTCAACGAACTCAAAATGGACCTCACCGGTCTGAACATGCTCGCTGGCTGGACCGTCTCCGGCGACACTATCATGGTCGAGCAGATGCCTATTTTCGGAGGATACACCGGAGGAATCGAGGAGACCGCCATCTCTGATGTCGCAACTACCCTCGCATCTTTCGCTCTCTTCTCTGGAAACTTCCACCTCGACGGACCTATCCACATCAGGTGGGGTGTCACTACCGCAAAAGAGACCCTGCAGATCGCAGCACACGCAGCAGCGGCAATCGACAACAACACCGACCTGCTCCTCGCCAACCAGTACTACCCGATGGCAGGACCCTGCACTGAGATGTGTCTCCTCGAGACCGCAACCCAGGCAATCTCCGACACTGTCTCCGGAAGGGAACTCCTCTCCGGATCTGCAGCCGCAAAGGGAGTTATCCTTGACAGGTTCACTGGAATGGAAGCCCGGGTCATGGGAGAGGCAGCCCGCTGTGCGGCCGGACAGAAAGTCTCTGACATGAACGAGACCATCAAGAACCTGTACACCATCTACGAGCCTACCTACGCCAAGCAGGACATCGGAAAGACCTTCCAGGAATGCTACGACGTCACCACTGTCAGGCCAACCAAGGAATACCTTGAGGTCTACGACAAAGCTCTGCAGACCATCAGGGACTGCGGTCTCGACATCAAACACTGAAACCAATTAGGGGATCATTCCCCAAAATAATCTCCCAACATCGGAATCCACTCCGGTGCTGGGATAACCCTGCCAGGGTAGTACCTCTACCTGTTTTCCTCCATATTGGCAGGGTTATTCAAGACATATTTTTATCGTACATAAGGTTGTAGTGTCCAGAGGTTATCGGATGGCAATAGGAAGAGGTGTAGATGTTTTTGAAAGTTATGAGCGCTTCGTAAAAGGCCCGAAGATGACCGAACAGAAATGGGACTACGAGATCATCCCCAAAAGGGCCAAGATGCTCAAGGAAGCGTACGGGCTCAATTTCAAGAACAATATCATCCCCACGGACTCCGAGATGATTGATAACCTGTTCCTTGCAGGAATGGACATCCTTCTGACCTGCGGAATATTTAATCCCGACCTAGGCCGTGTGATGACCTTCAAAGAAGAGGAGATCTACCAGGGCCTCAAAATGGCTCCGAAGAGACTGATCCTCGGAGACGGCAAGGACAAATGCGTTCTCAAACCCCGTGTCGGCAACGATGTCCGCATGCCCATCATCATCGGCGGACCCACCGGAACCCCGATTTCGGAAAGAATGTTCGAATCGATCATCACATCCTACGCACAGGAACCTATGATCGACGGTATCGTATCCGGTATCATCAGTTCCATTCAGGGACATGCGGCATCCACCAACAGCCCCTGGGAGATCAAGGCCACCATGGCCGAGATCCGTCATGTGCGTGAAGCCACCAGTATGGCCGGACGTCCCGGAATGTGTATCTAGGGACCTGAGACCCCTCTGTCCGCCACCGGGCGTCTGGCAGCAGGTCTTGTGAACAACGGTATGCGCAGCATCGACCTTCATGAATGTTCTCAGCTGAACGAACTGAAGGTCAATCTGTCGTTCCTCAACATGATCGCAGGATGGCACCTTTCCGGAGACATCATCATGGTGGAGCAGATGCCCATCATGGGAGGGTATGTCGGCAGCGTAGAGGAAACAGCCATCTGCGATGTCGCTTCGACACTTGCATCCTTCGTAGCGTTCAACTGCGACGTCCACCTCGACGGACCGATCCATGTCAGATGGGGTAACACCACCAACAGACAGAGTCTTCAGGTCGCCGCACATGCCGCGGCCGCATTGGATGCGAACACCGACATTCTCATTGCAAATCAGTATTACACCCTCGCAGGACCCTGCACTGAAATGTGCCTTCTTGAAACTGCGGCACAGGCCATAACCGATACCGCCTCCGGGAGGGAGCTCATTTCCGGAGTCGCATCCGCCAAAGGAGTTCAGACCGATTTCGTCTCCGGTCTTGAGGCACGCATGATGGGCGAGGCATCGTCCGCTATCTGCGGGATGAATATCGAACAGGTCAACGTGATCATCGACAAACTTCTGAAAAAGTATGAAGGAAACTTCGCCAACGCCCCGATCGGAAAGCGCTTCGACCAGTGTTATGACGTCGATAATATGGTTCCCACCAGAGAATATCTCGACGTCTACGACAAGGCACTCAAGACAATCTCCGAATGTGGCCTTTATTTCTGACCTGGCACATAGTGGTATCTCTGCCGGAACACTATAAGAAAATTACATTGGTTCGTGTATATCCTTATATACACTATCACAGATTATTACTCATGGCATTCAATGCAGATGTGGCATCACATTCCCTTTCGGAAGGGTCCGGTATCACTCTCAGCGGATGCTGCAGATCGGTCGCCATTTCTCCCTATGGAGGTTTTATGATGGCGGCTTAGCGTTTTTCATCTTGATTTTTCGGTTTGACCCAAACGCTATTTGGGGGACGATCCGGCGATCAGCGGGTCTCTAAAACCTAGCCAGCGGGGTTCGACGCCCCGGTCCCTCGCCATTCATTTCACAATCATCAGAGTTGACACTATGACATGCAAACTTACTGACGCTCAGGTACAGCGCCTCAGGGAATACGGACACGAACCCAAAAACGAGACCGAATTCGAAAACGAGGCAGAGAGGGACGCCGTCTTCACGAAAACGATGTCCAAGTTCCAGAAGGAGAACGAAAAGGGTATCAAAGCAATGTTCCAGAACCCCGGACACCACAGGCTTATGAAGCTCGAAATGGCCCTTTCAGACGCCCTCATCGCAGAAGGATTCATCGAGGTCAAGACCCCCACCATCATCTCGAAAGCAGAACTCGCCAAGATGACCATCGATGAGCACCACCCTCTTTATCAGCAGGTGTTCTGGATCGATGAAAAACACTGTCTCCGCCCCATGCATGCGGTCAACCTTTACAATATCATGAGGGAACTCAGGGACCACACCGACGGACCGGTGAAATTCTTCGAGATCGGTTCCTGTTTCCGTGCAGAATCCCACAGCAACGACCACCTTGAGGAGTTCACCATGCTCAACCTAGTGGACATGGGTCCCCAGGGAGACACCACTGAGAAACTAAAACACTACATCGATGTCGTGATGAAGACCGTCGGTCTGGAGTATGAACTGGTCCACGAGACCTCCGACGTGTACAAAGAGACCATCGATGTCGAGGTCAACGGCGAAGAAGTGTGCTCCGCCGCCATCGGTCCCCACTACCTCGATGCCGCCCACGGCGTGAAAGAACCCTGGTGTGGTGCAGGTTTCGGACTTGAGAGACTTATCATGATGCGTGACGGTGACGGAAGTGTGAAAAAGACCGGAAGGTCGCTCAGTTACCTCAACGGATACAAGATCAACTGAGGTACGGATATGGACCCATATAGTATCATCGAGAGCTGGGAATCCGGACAGCACCCCACGGTCGACGAGACCGAGGCCGTGCTCGCATACAATGACCCAGAGTTCAATTCCGCACTATACGACGCTGCTTCGAGGGTACGTGACAGGACCTTCGGAAAAAGCATCTTCATGTACGGTTTCGTCTACTTTTCCACTTATTGTAAGAACAACTGCAACTTCTGCTACTTCCGCAGATCGAACTCCATCGACCGTTACCGTAAGAACAAAGAGGAGGTCCTGGAGATCGCCAAAGGTCTGGAACAGGCGGGCATCAACCTCGTGGACCTCACCATGGGCGAGGACCCCCAACTGTACGCAGACGATTATCAAGGTATCATCGACATCGTAAAGGATGTCAGGAACACCGTCGACACCGGGATCATGATCTCCCCAGGTGCCGTGTCCCGTTCCACCATGCCCAAACTCAGGAAAGCAGGCGCAGACATCCTAGCAGTGTACCAAGAGACAGCAAACCGTGATCTTTTCGCCAAACTCCGTGTCGAACAGGATTATGATTTCAGAATGAACCAGAGGATCTGGGCAAGAGAGGCCGGAATGCTGACCGAGGACGGTATGCTCGTCGGTATCGGAGACACCCCCCGCGACCGTGCGGAGCACATAAAGATCATGGGGGACATGAAATGCAACCAGGTCCGCGCCATGACCTTCATCCCGCAGAAAGGTACTCCTCTTCAGGATAAGGCCCCCCCGGTGGACTACACGGACGAACTCAAGGCCATCGCGGTCATGAGACTCACATACCCAGATGCCCTGATCCCCGCATCCCTTGATGTGGAAGGCGTTGCCGGCCTCAAGAGCCGTGTGGCCGCCGGAGCAAGCGTCATCACCTCGATCGTTCCCCCGAACATCGGTCTCGCCGGTGTCGCCAACCCCGAGTTCGACATCAACGACGGACACCGTTCCCTTGACTATGTCCGCAAACTCGCCGAATCCCTCGGACGCCGCGAGGCGACCATGAAGGAATTCCATGATTACTACGAATCCCACAGGCCGAAGGAGGTCATGAAATGCTGATAGGTATCGTCGGAGGCATCCTTCAGGGAATGGAGGCCGTATATCTGTGCAAACACGCAGGATACACTTCGATGGTCATCGACAAGAACAAGGACGCACCCGCCCTTTCCCTGGCGGACAGGGCAGAGGTATGCGACATCCTCAAAGAACCGGAACGCGCGGAGAAACTGTTCGCGGAATGCGATGCTGTCCTTCCCGCAGTAGAGAATCTCGAAGTATTGGATTTCCTTGATAAAACGGTCCCGAAATGCGGAGCACACCTTCTATTTGACATGAAATCCTATCAGATCTCCTGTTCCAAAGAGAAATCCAACGAACTTATGGAGAAACTCGGTACCCCCATTCCCCGCCCCTGGCCGGAATGCGGGTTCCCGATCATCGTTAAACCTTCCTGTCAGAGCGGAAGCATCGGCGTTTCCGCAGTGACCAACGAGGCCGAGAGACAGCGTGCTCTCAAGGTGATCGAAAAATTGAACGATATCCCGATCCAGCAGGAGTTCGTCTCCGGAAAGAGCGTCTCCATCGAGGTCATCGGCAACGGAAAAGAATCCAGGGGATACATCACCACAGAGGTCGTACTTGATTCCAACTACGACTGCAAACAGGTCCTGTGCGAACCCGGTATCCTCCCACAAGATGAAGATGAAGCGTTCCGCAGGATCGGAAAGGCCCTCGGAGACGGACTGGGACTCAACGCCCTCATGGATGTCGAGGCGATCTACACCAAAAAAGGACTCCGTGTCCTGGAGATCGACGCCCGTATCCCAAGTCAGACCCCGGCATGCATCTGTGCTGCCACCGGAATCAATCTGCTTGAAGAACTTGTATGTTCGAAGTTCGGAAAAGAGACCGGAAAGACCCCTCTTCCCGGATATGCCATCTACGAACATTATATCGTCAGGGGCACCACGCTTTCGACCTGCGGAGAAAAGGAATTCAGCCACGTCAGGAACCCCATGTACCTGACCGATTTCCTCGGAGCCGATGAGGTGATCACTGATTACCGCTCGGGATGCTCCGAATGCAGATTCACTGTGATCAACCGCGGAGATAACTTCCAGGACGCCCTGTGGAAAAAGAAACAATTTATCAAAAATATCATGGATAATCTGGAACTCGAAGAGTTCTCAGACTGTTCCCCGGAGATGATGTGATGACAAGACTTACCAACGATGATGTCAAAGATCTGCCTAAGAACCTTGGAAAACTCGACGAATTCCTCACCGAGAAGATCGGAAGGAACTTGAAAAAACTGGCCTGCGAGGCCGTGGGAATGTGGGAGTACGCCATCGACACCAAGGAGTACACCTGTGCCGTGATCCCTGTCACTCAGGGAGAAGGAGTCATTTCCAACTTCTCCGAATCTGTGTGTGAGATCTGCAAATGGCTCGGATTCAATGCATTTGTGACCGAAAAGACCGATATCAGCGGATTCAGGGAGGCTCTCCTGGAGAAACCCAACCTCATCTTCGCTGCAGATGATGTAGAGTTCCTCGCGTACAACATCGAGGCAAAGAAGGCTGCCAACAACACATTCAGCACCGCCAAGGCATACATCGCGGCACTTTCCGCCGCAGCAGATATGCTCATCGGCAAAGATGTTCTTATTGTCGGAGCGGGAAGGGTCGGAAACGAAATGGCAAGACTGCTTCTCGCCAAGAGTGCGAACGTCACCGTCACCGACATCGATCTTGACAAGGCATACGCCATCCAGAAGACATACCCCCGCGTAAAGGTCGCAGAAGATGTCCGCGAAGCCATACGCAACCACAAACTCATCCTCAATGCCTCTCCGGCCCACATCGAGACCGAGGACATTCAGGAAGGGGCCATCATCTCCTCGCCCGGAGTACCCAACACCTACGACGAGGCGGCATACAAGAAAGCACTGATCATCCACGACCCGCTCGCCATCGGAGTTGCGGCCATGGCCATGGAAAGTGCATACTTCTCATATCTCGGATGCAGAAAGTGAATTCTGCAGAAGAATAAAAATAAACTTTGTTGGACCGAACCGGGGGCGTCCCCCCGGCAAGGTTGTATTTTTCAGCGTTTGTCGCTCAGGTTGGTAACCAGAACACGTTTTCCGTTGATGACCTGGCCGAAGAGCTCGTCGACAACCTCCTGGGACCTGTACCTTACGACCTGGACCCTGGATTTGGTGTCGGAGATGTGGATATTTCCGATATCCCTGTCACCGATACCTGCGGTCTTGATAATGAACTTCTTCAGCTTGTCTATATCGAGGTCGTCCACGGCCCCGACATTGATCTCAAGACGGTCGAAAGAGGTGTCCTTCTTCGGGCGGGCGGCATGAACGATGCCGACGTACGAGTGAAGGGGCCTCGGGTTCTTGGGGACTCCGAGAGGAATGTACCTTCCCTGGGTTGCGGCCTGCTGAACGGGTTCCTCTTTTGCAGGTTGTTCCTCTTTGCGTTTTGCGGGTTTTTTGGCCTCAGACTGTTCCTGACGGTTCTTGACAGGTTCCTTCGTCTTCTTCTGACGGGGTTCGGCCTGTTTCTTGGATTCAGGAACGGTCTTGACGACACCTTTATCGAGCTTTCCGCCGAGTGTGCGCTCGGAACGGACCGGCTTTTCGGCATCGTCCTTGGAATTCTGTTTCCTAACGGAACGTTTCTTCAGTTCCGCTTCGGTTGATTTCTCCTTGCGTTCCTTCCTAGGTTTAGGTTCCGCCTTCGGAGCGGATTCGGCCCTTGCCTTCAGTTCCTCGGGATCCACGGTGGGAGGAAGTTCGATGAGCTTCTTCGATACTGTCTTCTCGATCGCATGGAGCTGTTTGATGTCCTCTTCGTTGACGAAAGTGATCGCAACTCCTGTGTTGCCTGCTCTTCCGGTCCTACCGATCCTGTGTACATAGGTCTCGACATCCACGGGGATATCGTAATTGACAACGAGGTCGACACCGTCGATATCGAGTCCCCTTGAGGCCACATCGCTGGTGATGAGGATCCTCAGGGCCCCGTCGGAGAATTCCTTCAGTACCCTGGCTCTCTTGTTCTGAGAAACATCGCCGTGAAGTCCTTCGGCCTTGTAATCCGCCCTCTTCAGTTTGCGAGAGAGATAATCGACCTTGTGTTTGGTACGGCAGAAGACCATGATCTTGGAATAATCCTCTTCGAACAGATGTTCGAGCTCGTCCCTCTTTGACTCGCGGGAGGTCATCATGAAGTACTGTTCGGTGAGATCGAGGGTGAGCTCGTCCTTGGAAACAAGAACCTCTTCGTGGTTGATCATGTGTTTTACTGCGAGCTTCTTGACATCATCCGGCATAGTGGCCGAGAACATCATGCTCTGTCTTTTCTTCGGGACCCTTGAAAGGATCATGTTAACGCTCGGTACGAATCCCATGTCAAGCATACGGTCGGCCTCATCAAGGACAACTATGCATACCGATGAGAGATCGACCATTTTCCTTTCGATCAGATCTTTGAGTCTTCCGGGAGTGGCGACAACGATGTCCGCTCCTTTCTTAAGCTGTTTTGCCTGATTCTCGATGTTGACTCCGCCGTAGATAGGGATGCAGACATGCCCGCTATATTCCGAGAGTTTTGACAATTCCTCAGAAACCTGCGAAGCGAGCTCCCTAGTAGGCACGAGAACCAGTGAAGTCGGGTCGCTGGATCCCGACTCGGTCCTGTTTAGGATGATCGAACCGTATGCCCCAGTCTTTCCGGTCCCGGTCTGTGCCTGGGCGAGGAGATCTTTCCCCTCCAGTCCTACCGGGATAGCGGCTGCCTGCACCGGGGTGGGCTCCGTCCATCCGAGGGATCTGACGGCTTTCAGAACGTCTTCTGAAATACCTAGATCCTCAAATCTGCTTTGTGTCATTTCATTCACTTTGGGAAGAAGATTAAAACTGCCCACGACGACCGCGGACTATTTAAAATTCTGAATGGGGGGTATATATTACGCTTTATAAACTGTCGCATAAAAAAGAAGAGAGATCGCGGGAACGGACCGGACACTGAATAGTCCGTCCCCGCATGAAAGATGAATTCCCCGATATGTTCGAGACAATTGTTTCATTCCTTTGTCAGCTTGTCACAGAGGGCGATGACCTCGTTCGCGGTGGCGGAATATCCGTCGGCGTGGATGGAATCGGCAAACATCTGCGAGCAGGGTGCTCCGCCGACCACCACCTTTGCGCGGTTCTCCATCTCATCCCTGAGAGCGACAAGCTCCCTCTGGGACTCAAGAGTGGTGGTCATGAGCGCGGAACCTGCGATGACATCTGCATCGTTCTCCTCCGCGGTATCTATGAACTTCATTCCGTCCACGTCGCACCCGATGTCGATCACCTTGTAACCAGCTCCGAGAAGCATCGCACAGCAGACGTTCTTTCCGATCTCATGGATGTCCCCCTTCACTGTTCCGAAGACGACCGTTCCCTTGAGCGATCCGCCTCCGGCCGACATGAGCGGTTCGAGGATGTGGAGCGCGGTCTCCATCACCTTGGAAGCGACGATGACCTGAGGCAGGTAGATCTCAGCTGCATCGAATCTCTTTCCGATGACCTCCATCCCCTTTCCGAGACCGTCGCCGATGATCTCTCCGACAGGGATCTTTGCTGCGACTGCGGCCTCAGTGGCTGATTCCGCGAGCTTGAAATCGCCGGTCTCGATCGCGGTCCGAAGGTCAGCCATAATCTGTTCGTTTGCCATTTCCAGTACACTCCTATTTTTTTAGATGTTTGTCTTTGTTCTTGACAAACATTAGACATTTGTCTAAATTCGCACATACATATTGTGTATTTATAGATTGTCTAATCAATGTCGAAAAAATAGATATTATTACAACTATTTCCCTTGATAAATAGATATATGAAATAAAAATAAGAATATCATTAGACAATTGTCTAATGATAAAGTAATAGGTTTAAGGTCCTGCACAGAACATTCATTCGCTGATAACGAACGAATCGAGGTGCAGAAGCTTATCGGGACATTTGTGTTCGCAGCGTCTGCATGCGGTACCTGCGCACCTGTCGGATTTGACGGATGCGATCGAACCGCCGTCGGTAGGCTTAAGCGACAGCGCCTTTTCGGGACATTCCTTCACGCACCTTCCGCAGAGGAGACAGTTCTCCACCTTTCCGGTGAGAACAGTGCCGGAATCCACAATACGGACTGCAATGGATTCAGTATCCGGAAGATCGGTCTTGGCAAGTTTCTTAACGGAGATGTTCTCCTGAGGTTCTCCCAACGGGGGAAGCTCGTACATCGAGAGCATATCATCATACATGCTCATCGGCATCGAGGTGCACCATACAGAGTATTCGATCCCATAGATGTTCTTGAAGACCTCAGAGGTGGCGAACATGCAATGTTCAGCCTTCAGTTTCTCCGCGAAGGACCTCAGAGTCTCGAGATCCATCTGACCCATCGCGATCCACCTAGCCATCTGGATGGAGGTGTTACCGAACTGCACCAGGTTGGAGGCTCCGGGAACGACCATTCCGACACCCATGGCCTTCAGTGCATCGACATACAGGCCGGACGCACCGGACATGTATGCGGTCTTGACGTCGCCAGTCCACATACCTGCTGCATTGAGAAGTGTGAGAAAACCTGCCCTCATGGCACCGATGGCCTTTCCGGCCTCGTCGATATCCCTTGAGACAAGATATATTCCGTCCTGAAGATGGAGCATTCCGTCTTCAGTGTTGATCTTGGGAGGTGTGATCACTCCGGCCTTCATTCCGCAGTACAGCGCGGCGACGGTTCCGGTTCCGGTGATGCCGATGGCACGGACCTCTCCCTTCTTGATGACCTTTCCCGTGTAGGGGTCGATGGTGTCTCCGACCCTCGGAACCATCGAATCATCGAGGACAGTGCACTGCCATCCTCCGTCGACGATGTTCACATCGGAGATCGCACCAGGTGCGGCGAGCATACCTTTCTCGATCTCCTGTCCTTCCATCGCAGGTCCTGCGGCGGCGGAACCGGTGAAGATCCTGCCGTCTCCGCAGATGAGCGCCATCTCCGCATTGGTTCCGTAATCGACGACAAGGCAGGGTTCCTTGGATTCGTTGACCTTGGTGACAAGCAACATGGCAATGGCGTCTGCACCGATCTCGTGTCTCACAGACGGGGGAATGATGACCTCAGCATCAGGCATTCCGACTAGACCCAGATCCGAAGCTTTCAGGATTGCACCGTTGCGTTCCACCTTCGTGATGCCGAGGGTCTTCAGCATGTTCTCTCCTGCATATGCCAGATCCCTGATCTCAATGTTCTGGAACAGTGACATCTGGAACGTGTTTCCGCAGACACCGACCCTCTTGACCTTGGAAAGGTCGATCTTAAGTGTGGCGAAAAGCTGGTTGATGCATTTGATGATGAGTTTGTTCGCGACATCCGCACCTGTCTTGATGGCGAAGTTCACATGATCGATGACATTCATTCCAGGGATGGGGTGTCTCTGGGTAATTGCAGTGTCGACTGTTTTTCCAGTCTCATAATCTATTGCCTGACAGCGGATACCGCTGGTTCCGATATCCACGGCAATAACGTAATCGGCCATACAATAGAATCCCCTCATCAGTATTTTAACTCAGTCACGAAAAGGTACAATGCTGGCACATAGGATTTCCAAATACCTCTGTTAAACCGTATTAAGTCGGATTTAGCAGGAGATCAGATTCTGTCTAAATGTTCTTCTTAATAAAACTATCTAAATAATTTGAGTGATATACCTGCCTCATGGCAAAGAAAGATGAAAAATCCGCTGCCCAGAAACTCGAGGAGAAACTGCTGATCAAATCTCAGATCCTCGGAGAGAAGGATAACGGACTCCTGAATGAGGCCATGGAATACGGTGAAGAATACAAAGCGTTCCTTAAGAACAAAACAGAACGCGAGATCGTGGACTACACCATTCCCATCGTCGAGAAACTCGGGTACAAACCCTTCGTCCTCGGAACCAAGTACAAACCCGGAGACAAGGTGTACTACAACAACCGCAACAAGAACCTGATCACGATGACCTTCGGTAAGAAGCCCCTCATCGAAGGCGTCAGGATCAGCGTCGCACACGCCGACAGTCCCCGTCTGGACTTCAAGCCCAACCCCCTGTTCGAAGCCACTGATATGGCATACTTCAAGACCCACTACTACGGCGGTATCAAGAAGTACCAGTACCTCACAATCCCCCTGTCCATCCACGGTGTCGTCACCCTCACCAACGGCAAGAACGTGAAGATCACCATCGGAGAAGACGATGACGATCCCACCTTCTGCATCTCCGACCTCCTGGTCCACCTCGCATACGACCAGGTACAGAGGCCCGCCGCCAAGGTCGTCGAGGGAGAACAGCTGAACATCCTCATCGGATCCTGGCCCATCGACGACGACAAGGTCAAGGAGAAGGTCAAACTCAACATAATGAAGATCCTGAACGAGAAATACGGCATCACCGAACTCGACTTCCAGTCCGCGGAACTCTGCGCCTGCCCCGCATACCGCCCCAGAGATATGGGACTCGACAGGTCCATGATCGCCGGTTACGGTCAGGACGACAAGGTCTGCTGCTTCGCACAGTTCAAAGCTGAAACTGAGACCAAGAACCCCGAGTACACCTCGATGATGGTCTTCGCCGACAAGGAGGAGACCGGATCCGACGGACCCACCGGTATGAGGTCGGTCTTCTGGAAAGACTTCCTCGAGGATGTCGCATCCGCCTGGGACTATCCGATCAGGCATGTCCTCAGGAACTCGCTCTGTCTGTCCTGCGATGTGAATGCAGCAGTGGATCCGGGCTGGCCCGAGGCATTCGAGGCCCGCAACTGTTCCTTCCTCGGAAGGGGACCGGTCGTTTCCAAATACACCGGATCCCGCGGAAAATACTCCACCAACGATGCCACCGCAGAGACCATGGGATACCTCCGCAAGATCCTTGAGGATGCTGAGATCCCCTGGCAGGTCGGCGAGCTCGGAAAGATCGATGCCGGAGGAGGAGGAACCATCGCTTCCGAGATCTCCGTCCACAACATCGACACCATCGACATGGGTGTGCCCGTCCTTTCGATGCACGCACCGATGGAGGTCACTTCCAAAGTGGACGACTATCTCCTGTACAAGGCAATGAAGGCGCTCTTCGCCTCCAAACTTCCCAAAACTGTTTGATCCCAACAGGGGCGGCAGGACCGCCCCAGGATCTGCTTTCTGTTCGGAAAACCCAAAGACCCAGATGCGAAAATCAATTGGTCTTGAGCTTGAAATCCAGAATCTCATCGGCTATTCTGCTGAAGTATTGCCTGAGCATCAAACATCTATCAGTTCGGGCGCATTTATTTTTCGGTAGTTTGAAGACAATTCGTTCGGTAGTTTGAAGTAAAATCTCTAAAAGGAAAATGTGTTTAATGCCAGCCCCGAATTCAAATTTCGGGATGCTGGCACTGTTAAAATCATATCCGAAACAACTCAGCTCTTGTAAGCTTCATAGATGTTGACCGCACCGAAGTTCTTCGAGTGGACATAAACCTCGTTGAACCCTGCCTTGCGGAACTTTTCGGCCATTACCTCCCCGTGGGGGAATCCGCGGATGGAGTTGACAAGCCAATCATATGCAGGACCGTGTCCGTCGATGCTCTCTCCCTTGTCGTACTTCCTTCCGATCTTCTGGACCCTGTACTTCATGTAGAGATTGTAGAAGTAACGGATGACCCTGTTGTCGGGGGTCGCCATCTCTGCGATGATCGCTTTTCCTCCGTGGTCGAGCACACGGTAGAACTCATCGATGGCCTTCTGGACGTCGGTCACATTGCGGAGCATGTACCCGGATGTGACGACGTTGAAGGTACAGTCCGGGAACTGAAGGTCCAATGCATCGCCGACCTGAAAGTTCACAGGCTTGGGAATGTCGCGCTCCTTCTGCTTCATCTCGGCATATTTGAGCATCTCCGGAGTGATATCGACGCCGACGACCTCTCCCTCAGCTCCGACCTTCTGTGCGAGCAGGTATGCGATCTCACCGGTACCGGTACCGATATCGGCGGCCTTCTTCCCCTCAATGTCCCCTGCCAGTTCCATCATGAACTTGTGCCAGCCCTGGATCATCTTCAGGGACATGATCTCGTTCATCTCATCGTAGTAGGAGGCGATCTCGGTGAACACGTCCTTGACGTAGTCTTCTTTACCTTCGAATTGAGTTCCGTTGCTTTTGATCTCTTCAGTCATCCGAACACCTCACAGCAGGACATTGCCGATCAGATAGCCAATAACCAGCAAAACACCGAAGTGCCAGTTCTGGTTGAATGCCATGGGCACCAGCAGACGGGAGCATCCCGGGTCCGTCGGGGCCTTGCGGCTGTTATCATACAGTTTGTATGCATCGAGAACAGCTATAAATGCCAATAGGCACGCCCAGTGTGCCTTACCGGTCAGTACCAGAAGTGCCAGGGCGGCATATCCGACGTAGTTCTCGAAAAGATAGAGTTTCATTCCATTCCCATAGCTCAGTCTTCCGGAGAGGGTGCCGACCCCCGAGGCCTTGTCCTCGTAGTAATCGCGCATCTCGTTCCCGCAGAGAACGGCGGTGATCATGAACGCATTCGGCAGACCCAGAAGGAATACCTCAGCGGAAAGTTCTCCGGCCATGACATAGTAGGTCCCCAGCGGCATCAGTATGCCCATCAGGAAGAAGACGCCTATCTGTCCCAGACCGAGATATTTGTAGGATAATCCCACAGTGTACATCGCGGCCCCGCCGAGTCCGAGGATACCGAAAATAAGTATTCCCCATCCGATGTGCCAGATGAACACCAGGCCGCAAAGTGCCACTATACCTAGACATGCAAGTCCGGCAAACAGCACTTTTTTGGGCGTGAGCGCACCGGTCACGAGTTCGGGGGAACGGGTCTCGTTCTCCACAGTGTCGGTACCTTTTGTGAAATCGCCGTAGGTGTTCAGGATATTGGCGGCGGACTGGAGAAGGACCCCGCAGACGACGACCATCAGGAAGATCCACCAGCAGAATTCATCATCCTTGTATGCCACGGCACCTCCGATCAATACCGGAACCACCGCACCGTGCAGGGTCCATGGTCTGAACACATTGAACCACCCCGCTTTGACCGGTTTCACATCTGCCATGGTGACACATACGACAACTGCTTAATGAATTCTCTTATTGATAATCGATAATTCTATATTGATTACCGAATATTTCATGCTATGAAAGGCGATCTTCATACTCTGAAAAAGGTATGTTCATACGGCTCCAGGACCATGTTCGTCGGGACCGTGGTGCTGCTTATCCTTGCCTTCGCCTTTTCCGCCGTCGGTGCGGGTTCGTTCTTCTCCCGCGGAGCCGACGACCTGCTCAACCAGATACTGTCGACCGACTGCAGTACGGAACCGCTGGTCAAAGGTTCATCCTTCATCGAGATACTTTATCTCCTGGTCCTCGGTGCGGTCTCCGTCTATGTGACATTCCTCGTCATGAGGTCCGTGGCCACCGAGCACAGCCCCTTCAACGAATCGAACACGAAGCTCGTGATCACACTGTCCCAGATATATCTTGTATCGGCAGTGGTGTTCGCTGTTCTGGAGGTTCTCGCCGCCAAAGAGATCGCCATGGTCCTGTTCCTTTTCTTCGGATGCGTCCTGGTCTCCGTGATCCTCTACGTCCTTGCCCTGATCATCAGATACGGTGCGGTCCTCCAGACCGAATCGGACCATACCCTTTGAGGTGTTCGCGTGATAATACTGAGACTTGACAGGATGATGGCCGACAGGAAGATTTCCCTGAACCAGCTAGCGGAACTGGTCGGCATCAGCAACGTCAACCTTTCCAACATCAAGACGGGAAAGATCTGTGCGATCCGCTTCTCCACCCTCAACGGTATCTGCAAGGCGCTGAACTGCCAGCCGGGAGATATCCTAGAGTATGTCGAAGATGGGAATGGTTAATGATAATCATTAATTATTTATCGATAGTCAATATTTTTATACCCACTATTACATGAGCAGACCAATGAAAACCATCGTCAAACTGCTTACCAGCACAGCGTTCATGATGGGGCTGGCGATCATCGTATCACTTGTGACGAACGAGTACATCACAGGAGCCTACCCTGATTTCCTGGCGAACGACAGCACGCTGCGCAGCAACATCACCATCTTCCTTCTCGCGTGTATGCTCACGCTGACCATGTCGAGGATCCCGTTCAAGAATCTCGATCCGATAAAGAACATCAAATCTGTCAGCAGATCGATCCTTCTGGGCCTTATCTTCGCTTCATCGATCCCGCTCGTTGCGTACTTCCTGCTCAGGGACAACGCGACCTACGGCCCCTATGCGGTCGGACTGGTCTTCCTGGCGGCCGCACCCTTCGCCGGTTCCGTGGGTCCGCTCTCGCTGATCCTCCGCGGAGACCTGGAACATGCCCTCAGGTCCACCATCATTGTTTACGTCGTATCCCTTGTCTGGATCCCGTTCATCATCTGGGCCACCCTGGGAGAAACGGTCGATATGACACAGGTCGTCACAGTCGTCATCGAACTCATCGCCGTTCCTCTCGTCCTTTCGAGGCTTTTCACCAAGATCAAGATCGACAAGACCCTGATGGCCGTCGTACTGAACTGCATCATCGCTTTCCTCGTCTGGGTCTCTGTGGGATCCACCAACTTCGGCAAGGCCGGGATCACCGTTCTGATAGTCTTCATGATCATCGCCGCACTGAGGGATGCGGGACTCGGACTAAGTTCGGAATATGTGGAGAAGAAACTCAACATCTCCTGGTCCCAGAGGGTCACCGATGTCCTCATGATATCCTACAAGAACAAAGGAATCGCTCTGGCACTGTGCGCATCCGTTCTCGTAGGCCCTGCCATCGGACAGGCCATGGTGGCCATCGCCGCCTCGATCGTGGTCGAGGTCTGTTGGGTCGCATTCATGGATTCGGTGCTGTTCTCCAAGAAGAGGATGGAACGCGAGCTCGAATCCGACCGCAAGTCCGGGATCAAAGAGGTCTGGGAAAACTGACGCTCAGCGGCGGATCTGCTTCGAGATATCCCCGTACTGGGTGTAATCGAAGAAATCGCCGAGCCTGGGGATGTCCCTCCCCTTGAGGGGGACAACAGTGTCCCCGGGCTCCAGAGATCCGTACAGCATCTCCCCCTCCGGGTCGTAAACCTTTTCGCTCCTGTCATCCCCGCTGCGGTGGTTGGCATAGCAGTAAACACAATTGTGCATGCAGGTGTCATAGGAACCGACATCGATGTTCTTCACGCACCTGCATCCTTCCCTCAAAGGAACGTCATATTCTTCGAACGGAATGTCCAATGAACGCATCATCCTGCGGTCGATACAGCCCCTGGGTTCGATGCCGAATCCGGTGAGGTCGCGTTTCGCACAGCAGTAGCTCAGTTCCATTCCGTACTTTTTGGCGATGGGGACCATCATCTCCGCCATGGAATCCATCTCCTGATGAGTCATACTGCGGAGAATGTCCTCCTTTCCTCTGAGTTTTCCATACATTTCAAGAAAACTGAAGGTGCATCTGCGGGTATATCCTTCGAGCTCCCTGCACAGAAGTTCGAACTTGCGACGATGGTAGTCAAGACCGATGTGGTCGTTGAAGATTATAGGGTCGTATCTCCAGATCATCCTGTCGGCACCCAATCTCGAGGAGATCTCTTTGAAGGCATCGGCCACATCCGCTTTAAAAGGAACTCCAGGTTCGAGGTCCTTACCATAGGGTGTGATGGTCACCTGGAACAGTGTCAGATATCCCATGGACGCGATTTCTTTGAGATACGGTATCGCCGGCTGCGGGTTCTTTGTGACGAAGATCAGCGCATCCACATTCTTCGGTGAGAGGTCGATACGGTAGACCACATTTTTCACCATAGGGTTGCGGACAAGACAGTATCCTGCACGCAGACGGTTCATCATCCACTCCATGTGGAATGCAGGAATATCAGTGCGTCTGCTGGCGGAGATAAGCATAATCCCGGAAATCACAAGGTCGGATATGTATTATTTGCCCGGACCGAAGATCTATGTAGATACAGCAGCAGATTCACGAAATCTCCGTCTGGCACATTGCATATCAGGTTTCTCAACCTACAAATAAACCTGCTGTGTTAACCCTCTGATGAACGGAACCGAACTCGATACCCTGCTGAGATCCCTCGCCGAACCCGGATACAGGGACTTCGCCTCCAAACTCGTACCTGGAGTCACCGGCTTCCTCGGGGTGAGGATACCGAAACTACGTTCCATCGCCAAGGGTATATGTAAAGAGGATTGGAAGGAATTTCTGACATATCCTTCGACCTCTTTCGAACACACGATGATCCGCGGATTCGTCATCGCCACTGCCAAAATGGACATTTCGGAAAGAATAACATATCTTGAAAGGTTCCTTCCCGAGATCGACAACTGGTCTATCAATGACGGACTGTGCTGTTCGCTGAAGGTCAAAGACCCAGAGGAAAGAAAATTACTCTGGGATTATTGCGTGGACCTGGTGAACAGGCATCAGGAATACCCCTCCAGGTTGGGAGTCGTCCTTATGCTCACGAATTTCATCGATGACGAGCACGTAGACCTGGTGAACGATATTCTGGTCTCATGCCCCCGCTGCGGATACTATCTCGATATGGGTGTGGCGTGGACGCTGTCGATGTGTTATGTCCACTTTCCTGAAAAGACAGAAAAGGTGATCTTCGACGGACGTCTGGAGGACACTGTCCTCCGTATGACCGTCCGCAAGATCCGTGATTCGTATCGGGTCGACCCGGAGACCAAACAGAGACTGAAGGAACGTCTCGGACCGGTCACTCGGAGATCTTCCTGACCTCTTCGAAGATGATGTCAGCGTTGGCGTCGCCTACGCGGGCCCCCTTCCTCTCAAGGAACATCCAGTCGCGTTTCTCGCATTCATCTTTGAAATCAGGACTTGTGACCGCAATGACGCGTCCGTTCGGAAGTGCGTTGGAATCGAAGATCATCTTCATCATGTGTTTCGGCACGCAGACGACGATCCTGTCAAAAAGCTTGCAGGTGTATTCAATGATACCGAGGAAGTTCTTCCTCTTCTGAAGGTCCTCGTAATCCTCGGGAGAATCCATGACCTCCTCTTTGGGATAGGGCATGACGGTGTAGTCCGCAGGAATGTAACCGTACTTGCTGGTGACCATTCCGAACGACACCTGGCACAGTTTCTTTTCAGGCTTGTCGGTACAGCATGCGGTGTCCAGTCTCGCAACTAGGTTCTTGACCTCCTGACAGCGTCCGCCGAACATCTCGAAGGCACTGGCGACCCCGGTCTTCAGGAACACGGTGGAGTCGTTGGTGATCACAAGGACCAAAGTGGGTGCGGTGGGATAGGGTTTGGCCATCATTTCAAAGACGTCCCCTGAATCTGTATGCGATGTTGCAGTTTCCTTCCATAGAGACCATGCAGGGTCCCTTCGGAGAGGTGGGCTTGCAGGCAGTACCAAACATCGGGCACTGCTCCGAATCGATCAATCCTCTGAGGACCTGTCCGCAGTTGCATCCTTTGGCCTCATCTTCCACATCGGGGGTCTTTGCAAGGATGTCCTCATGGACCTTGTGTGCGTTATATGCGTCGAACTCGGGGTTGAGGGCCATGACCGATTTTTTGATCACGGGGAATCCTCTCCAGGTCATGTCAATGGGATGGAACACCTGGTTCAGGATCTCCCTCGCCTTGACATTTCCGTCCTCCCTGACGAGACGCTTGTACTCATTCTCGGCGCGAGCCTCCTTCTCGTATATCTGCTTGCAGAGCATGTAACATGCCATGAGCATGTCGAGGGGCTCGAATCCGGCAACCACCTGGGGAAGATGGTATTTATCGAGCAGATAATGGAAAGGCTCCATTCCGGTGATGACCGCGACATGTCCGGGCATGATGAAACCGTCGATGGTGTTCTCGCCGAGTCCGATGAGAGCTTCGACAGCGGGAATGGTGTACCTGTGGCAGCTGTAGATGCTGAAGTTGTCGGGAAGACCTCCCTTAAGAAGAGGAACTCCGGTGGAAGGCGCGGTGGTCTCGAAACCCACCCCCACAAAGGTCAGAGGCTTGGTCTGCTCCTTCGCCATGCGAACGGCATCCTCGATTGAATAGACGATCCTCACATCGGCCCCGTCGGTCTTCGCGTCGAAAAGGGAGCCGGCGGTGGTGGGGACCCTCATAAGGTCTCCGAAGGCGGTGACAGTGACACCGTTCCTGGCGAGAGTGATGGCATCCGCCACTTCGTGGCTGGTGGTCACACAGACCGGACATCCGGGCCCCTGGTGGACCTCGACGCCGGTGTCCTCCAGCATCTGGGCCAGTCCGAAACGGACGATGGTGTCCTGATGGGTGCCGCATATATGCATGAACTTTGCTTTGACCCCGAAATCCTTGATACCTGCCACGATCTTCTTCGCCGTGGCCTCGTCCCTGTATTTGTACATCATTCATCACCCGTATCAATATCCATACATTTGACACGACATGCTTCGCCTTCGAGGACCTCCACATGTCCTCCGCATTTGGGACAGCAGAGGACCGGGATCTCCTGCCCTGTATACTCACCGCTGTCCAGCCTGTTGGCGGGCCCCTCGTATCCGCAGGAACCGCATTTCAGAAGCACGGACTCGGGTTCGATGATCAGTTTGGAACCCTTGAGGATGTTGTCCTCCGTCAGGACCTCATATGCGAACTCCATCTGCTCGGTTCCGAGCATGGTCAGTTCTCCGATGACAAGGGTCACGGAATGAACCTTCTTGACATTATGATTCTTCAGTTCTTCAAGAACGGCATCAACGATGTTCGCGACTACTGAGGCCTCGTGCATTGCCGGTGAATGTGCCGATACAGTTAAATAAATACTGATTGGACGCGTCCCGCTTACTCTTTGTGCACCCAGTGGTCGCACATGTCACGGACCATACAGCCCTGGCAACGGGGATGGTTCGGCTTGCAGATCTCCTGTCCGTGCCTGACCATGTAACGATTGATGTCGGACCACAGTTCCCTCGGAGTTATCCTCATGAGCTCGGACTCGGTCTCCTCGGGTGTCTTGGTGTGCACAAGCCCCATGAGATTCGAGATGCGGTGGACGTGGGTGTCCACGCAGACCGAGGGGATGTTCATCGCATAAGACCTGACGCAGGCGGCGGTCTTCCTGCCGACCATAGGGAGTTTCACGAGTTCCTCGGTGTCCTCCGGGATCTTCGAATCATATTCGTCGCGGAGGATACGGCAGCATTCCACGATGGCCTTTGCCTTCTGGTTCGGAAATCCAGCAGGATGGACCAGTTCGGCCACTTCGGCAGGGTCCGCATCCGCGATGTCGGCTATCGTGGGAAACCGATGGAAAAGATTGTCGGACGCCTTGCGGGTGTTGTCGTCTTTGGTCCTCTGGGACAGTATGGTCGCGACGAGTACATGGAACGGATCGCAGGGCCATTCGGGATTCAATCCTTCGGAATTCCTTCCGGGATATGCCCCTCCGGTGTAGACCTCGGACATCCTTTCGAGGATCACGCGGATGTTCTGCCCATCCATTTCAGGGCCTCCTCGGCCATGTAGAAAGAACCGGTGATGAGGACCTTCTCGCCCTCTTTCCGGAGTTTGTCGGCATATTCTATGGCGTTCCCTACCCCTTCGACAAGCTTCGCGTCGGGGAAGAACTCCTTTGCTGTCTCCAATGTGCTCTGGGCGGACCTTGCACGGGGACAGGACGGTGCGGTGACCACCATCGCCGAAGCGACAGAAGAGAGGTTGCGGGCGATGTGTGAGATATCCTTGTCCTCAAGAAGCCCGAAGACGACGATCACCTTTCCGTAGATCTCGGCCACATCGGATGCGAGTCCTTCCGATCCGGCGGCGGTGTGGGTGACATCGAGAAGGAATCCGTTCCCGACATCCTCCAGCCTGCAAGGCCACCTCACTTCGGACAGTCCCTCATCGAGATAGGGTGCAATGCGTTCCCCGTATTCGGGGAGTTTCATAAGTGCCTCGATGGCGAGGGCGGCATCCTTTGCCTCGTTCCTCCCCGGGATCGAGACCTTGTGCTTCTTGTCCCGGTACATGAACTCGGGTCCGTCGGGAAGGTTCCTCAGAACAGTGACGGACACCGGGTCGATGGCGGTGAGATCGGAATCCATATCCGAAGCGACCTGTGAGATGGTGCGCAGGGCGTCTCCGGTATTGAGGGTCACCGAGGGGACCCCTTTCTTGATTATCCCCGCTTTCTGATAGGCGATCTTCTCGATCGTATCTCCGAGATACTCCTTGTGTTCAAGGCTGATATTGGTGATCACCGATACATCTGGGACTATGATGTTGGTAGCGTCGAAACGTCCTCCCATGCCGACCTCGATGACGGCGATGTCCACGTTCTCGCAGGCGAAATAATCGAAGGCGATGGCACTTGTCACTTCAAAGAATGTGCAGTAGATTTCGCTCTCTTTCATATCATCGACGAAATGACGTGCTTTGGCTGCGTATACTGCCAGATCCTCATCAGAGATCGGCTCCCCGTCGATGGAGATACGCTCATTGAACGAGATTATATGCGGAGAGGTGAACAGACCGACCTTGTACCCTGCCTTCTGAAGGACCGATGCTAGGATAGCACTAGTAGAACCCTTCCCATCACTCCCGGCCACATGTATGGTACGGAACCTGTCCTGAGGGTTTCCCATCCTCTTCAGAAGGACCTCGGTATTGCGAAGACCCAGACGTACTCCGTTGAGCTGAAGACCATAGAGCCATTTCAACTGACGTTCCTTGTTATCGGCCCTGCGGTCCATCGTCTCACTCCAGTTCTCTCTTCAGTCCGTCGACGAGCTGATTGTAGGTCGTTCCGCGTGATTTGCATATCCTGCGGACGGCGTCCATGGTGCCGGACCCATACTGGGCGGCCTTCTTCTTCCTGTCAGCGAGGAAATCGAATCCCAGATCTCTGGCGGCATCGGAGAGGAGCTTCTTCCGCACATCGTCATCGATGGGACGGAGGGCCTCTGTTGGTGCATTGCGTGATAAAGCGACTATCTCCTTGTCAAGATAGGCATACTTGACGGTCTTTCCGAAGAACGCTCCCATCTTCGCCTCGTGGGATTTGGTGGAGGTGTAAAGCTTTGCAAGGTCCTTTGCCATCTCATCCCTCATCTGAAGGTCCTTCATCCCCACATATTTCGAATATCCTGCAAAGAGTTCATCCGCACCCTGTCCTCCGAGGATCAAGCTTTCGCGACAGTTCCTCATGACACAGTAAAGGGGCATCTCGAACGCCAGGGTCAACGGGCTGTCGGTGCCGGTGATGCTCATCTGGTCGCGGAGGTTGTCGATGATCTGCTCGTCTTCAAGATCTATCACAGTGAGATCGAGCCCCAGAAGAGGTGCGATCTCCCTTGCCGCCGCCACATCATGGGAGCCTCTGGTGCCAACGGTATACAGGCTGACGGATGCCGCATGTTTCTTCGCCAGGGCGGCCACCAGTCCGGAGTCCAGTCCACCGGAGAATGCGATCGCCACGTTCCTGCCCTCAGTACATTCGGCCACCGACCTCTCCACGAGTCCGGCAAGCTTCTGGGATAGTTCCGACATAATGGACGAGAGTATCCACACCATCTATAAAGGAATATTTCGGATAATACGCAACGGGAAATCAGTATGCGTTAAGCGTATACTTTAACTAAAATAAGGACTATATTATGCTCATGGAAGGTGTAACCCGTATCGGAGTCTCACTTGAGCCCGAGCTGCTCGCTAAATTCGACAAGATCATTCAGAAGAAAGGATATGTCAGCCGTTCCGAGGCCATCCGCGATCTGGTCCGCGACACCCTTGCCGAAAATGAATGGAAGAACGACAAGGAATACATGTGCGGAATCATCACCATCGTCTACAACCATGACGCCAGCGGACTCACCGACAAGATCACCGAGATCCAGCATGAGGCACTGGACACCATCTACACCACCATCCACATGCACCTCGACCATGATATGTGCATGGAGGTCATCGCATTGGAGGGAGAACTCGGAGTTCTCAAGAAGCTCACCAACGACCTCGGATCCATCAAAGGCGTGCTCAGGTGCAAACTGACCATGGCCGCCAAATCGTCCGGACACCTTCATTATATCGGAACCAGGAACTGAGTTCCCGGTCCGGTGAAATCCTGCCGGAGGAGGGGAGTGAAATTCCTCCTCTGGCACATTGAGTTTTAATTCAGTTTTTGATATGAGTTCAGTTCTTCAGCAGATCCATCGCGATGATCGTCGAAGTTGCTGATTTCACCTTATTGAATCCGAACTTTCTGCGGAGATACTGATCTCCAGCCCTTGAAGGATTGAACGCTATCACATCGGCGGCGCCGTCAGATTCCGTCAAAAAGGAAAGGGTGTGCGGAAGAACGACAAGTTTCAGTTCCGATTTCGGCATACCGTTAGGATACATGACATAGGAACTCGTCGCCCAGACCGCACCGTCGTGGATCTTGTTGCGGGGCATACCTGCAGGGACATCATGTCCGAACACCGTACCTTCGTCATCGACCATGGCAGTCATCATATCGGTGGGAACCTCGAGGAAATCCTTTGAGAAGACGCAGACCTTGAAGTCCCTGGTCCTGCTCTGGATGAGCGCACGGTTCTCGTATCTGCACCCGAGACCGCTGTTCTTCGATTCCTCCATCTCCAGGCGGACAGTCGCAGGGCCGTCGAGAATGAAAACGTCGTAGACCCCGTCCTGTGCGAGTATCCTGTTGAGGATTCTATTAACGGACATAAGCGGGAATATACCTCCAATTATAAAAAAACCTAATATCTCCGCATCTCCGGGAACAGTACTGTTCACGAAAAACGATCCATATCGTGAAAAACAGAAAAATCAGACCGTTTTACTCATTCTCATTAATTATTATAATTATAAATAAAATGATACAACTTCATGTCACAATGAAAATTCTGATCATCACCGAGAAAGCGAACGCGGCAAGAAGGATCGCCACTATCCTATCCGACGGCAATTCGCACTCGGCTTCAGCAGGTGGCGTCACATCCCTGACATTCGATACCGAGTCCGATCAGTACACCGTGGTCAGTCTCCGCGGACACATCATGGAGCTCGACTACCCAGAGAAATACAGCGACTGGAAGGCCAGTTCCCCCGTGGAGCTTGTACGTGCGCCCCAGATCAAGACCATCAGGGTGAAATCGATCCTCAACAAGATCATCGAACTCGCCAAGGTCGCTGACGAAGTCATCATCGCGACCGACTACGACCGCGAAGGAGAACTCATCGGTATGGAGACGGTCAAGGCTGCAGATGTCGATATGAGCAAGGTCAAGAGGGCCAAGTTCAGTGCCCTGACCAAAGGGGAGGTCGAGACCGCCTTCGCCAACCTCGTCGAACCCGACGAGAAACTCGCAAATGCTGCCGAAGCGAGGCAGATCGTCGATCTGTCCTGGGGTGCCGTCCTCACCAGGCTCATCTCCCTTTCATCGGGACAGGTCGGAAAGAACTTCATGTCCGTCGGACGTGTGCAGAGCCCTACCCTGAAACTCCTCGTGGACCGTTATGAAGAGATCGAGAACTTCGTCCCTGTGCCGTACTGGGTCATTGAAGGCAAATTCGGAATGCTCGCATTCAAAGGCAGGCATGAGAAAGGTCAGATATGGGATGAGGCGGAAGCCGATGCCATCTACAACAAGACCAAGGATGCGAAGGAAGCAGTAGTCACATCCTATGAGAAAGGACTCAAAGAAGAATACCGCCCCCCGCCTTTCGACACCACCATGATGCAGGTCGAGGCCAACAAGATCGGTATCCCACCTTCCGCAGCTATGAAACTTGCAGAGGACCTGTACACCAGCGGATACATCTCCTACCCCCGTACAGAGAACACCGAATATCCGAAGAGTCTGGGCCTTAAGAACGTCCTGGAAAAGCTCAAGGAATCCGACTTCAAGTCCGAGGCGGAGGAGATCCTCAAACAGGAGAAGATCATCCCCTCGAAAGGAAAGAGGAGAACCACAGACCATCCACCTATCTACCCCACCGCAGGCGCCACCCAGGCCAAGCTCAAAGGTGACAAATGGAAGCTCTATGAACTCATTGTAAGAAGGTTCCTCGCCACCGTGGCCCCCAACGCCGTCGCCGAGACCACCAACACGGTCCTCGAAGTGAACGAGGAGAAATTCCTTGTGGAAGGATATGTTCAGAAGGAGCTCGGCTGGAAGAAGTATTACAAGAAATACCTCCACGCCACCGAGACCCGCGTCCCTGAGATGAAGGTCGGAGATAAGATCGACATCCGTAGCATCAGCAAGGAAGAGGACCAGACCAAACCTCCCTACCGTTACAACCAGGGTTCCCTCATCCAGGAGATGGACCGTCTTCAGCTCGGTACCAAATCCACCAGGCATGACATCATCGGGAAACTGTTCTCCAGGAACTACGTACAAGGAAACTACCTCGTCCCGACCGCCAGCGGTATCGCCCTCACCAAGGCCCTGGAACATCACGGAGGAGGCATCACCGAACCTGAAATGACGGCAAAACTCGAAAGGGACATGCTGAGCATCACCGACGGCGAGAGGTCCCTCGGAGAGGTCGTGGAAGAGTCCCAGAATATGCTCCACGACGTGGCCGCCAAACTGGAAAATGACAGCGAGGCCATCGGAACTGAGATCAAATCCGCCCTCAAAAAACAGCAGTACGTCGGAGTGTGCCCGGTCTGCGGCAACAGCCTCACCATCAAGAAGTCCAAGAACGGCAACTTCATCGGATGCAACGGATACCCTGACTGCAAATGCGCCTACCCTATGCCGAAGGGCGCCATGGTGCAGCTCACCGAGTCCGTCTGTCCCGTCTGCAGCCTTCCGCAGATCAAGGTAGTCAGGAAGGGTATGCCCCCCTCGTTACAGTGCATAGATCCAAAATGTACCTCTAACACTGAGAAGAACAACCTCGGTCCCTGTCCCACCTGCAAGGAGGGTACCATCAGGGTCATGTTCTCCAGGAACGGAAAACGTTTCGCCGGATGTTCCGAATGGCCCAAGTGCACTCAGACCTATCCTCTTAGGCCCAGAGGCACCATAACGCCCACCGGGCAGTCATGTCCTGAGTGTGGAGCACCGATCATCTCCCTCGGTACCATGACCGAATGCATCAACATGGACTGCACCACGAGGAAGAGACGCAAAGAGGTCCCGGCCGCAGACGGAGAGGCACCTGCGACATCCGCAACAGCGGCCGAGGGCAAGGTCGTCAAAGTGGTCATCAGCGACCGCAAGAAGAAGACGACAAAGAAAACAACAACCAAGAAGACTACCAAAAAGGCCGCCTGAAACGGCCTGTCTTCTTAAAGACCCAGATCTCACGGATCTGCGATCTTGCGGGCAAGGGAGAGCTCGTCCTGAGTATTGAGATTCATGGCGAGTTCCTCCCAATCCGTGAAGAGATATTCCTCGTTCAGATATCTCCCGTTTATCGTGGCCTTCCTGTCCATCACGCTTACACCGGACAGGACCCACTCCTTTCCGTCGATGTTCATTGTATATGACGGAACGACCCCCCTGTTGATCACCGCATCCGCAGTGACCATGACGATCAAAGACTGCATCTCCGGTTTAAAGTAACGTATCGTGCGGTCGAATATCGCAGGCGTGACGAAAGGAATATCCGAAGGACAGGTGAGCACATAATCCCCGCTGAGGGTGGAGAACGATGCACGGAGGTCCATCATAAAGTCCTCTCCGCTGGTCCTGAGTGTCTCGATGCCCCTCTCCTTGAGATACTTCTCGGTGTTGATGGTATGAGGGCTCACAGAGACCAGAATGTGGTCTATCTCTGCGGATTTCTGCATCGCATCGATCACATGCTGGATAATCGGAACACCACCTATGGGTTGCATGGGCTTCTCGACAGTGGTCTGTCCCATTCTCGAACCTTTTCCGCCGGCATTGATCAGTGCTTCCATTGTATCACAGTAAAAGACCCAGAATCAGTGCGGTCACAAAAAGCACGGCACACCTGGAGATCTCATTGGTGGCACCGAGGATATCGCCGTTGACGAATCCGAAGGTGTTGTTGGCCTTGCGGGCCATAGCATATCCGACAACAACAGACATGATGATGCCGAACACGTAGATGAGCAGCAATTTGGAAACATCCGTGCTCCATGTGTAATCAGCTTTGGAAGTGAAGATCAATTCAATGATGAAGGGGATCAGAAGCAGGATCGCGGTGAGAACAGTGGATCTGATCAGAGATGAATTGGTGGTGAGACTTACCTGCCTGGAGGCCATTCCGGTACCGGGATTTCCGAAAGCGGCCGCGGCCACCTGGGCGTTCTTCACCAGGATCTCCGCCATGAATGCAAAAGTAGCGAGAATTATGATCTTCGAATCAAACCCGGAACATGTTTCCGATCCCACATATGAGTAGAGACAGATGGTCATGATCACGACGCAAAGAGCAACACCGAAACCTCCGGCTCCGATCAGACTATCCTTGAGTGCGCGTATGTGATCTTCTCTTTTTCCGGAAGATACGATTATGCCGTCTCCGAAATCGGTGAGTCCGTCGAAATGAAGGAACTTCGAAAAAATGTAAGCTGTGAAAAGCGCCGCGGCAGAGATGACCAGTACGGACATGTTGCACAGCGAAAGGATGAAACAGACCAGGAACACCAGGAGTCCGTTCAGCGCACCGAGGGCGGGGACGAGCCAGAAATTGCGTTCCATGGCGTTCATCTCCTTCTCACCGACATCGAGACGGATGATGGTGAAGAAGGACATCATACACTTCAGGGCGCCAACTATGTCACCTTTGCTACTCGTGGGGGCTTCCGAAGAGACTGATGTTTCAAGGGTTTCCTCGGTCCTGCTGATAGTGGTATCCGAACAGATCTCCCCTTCTGACACATCACTCATCGGAATACCCCGTGATGTATCCGACCACCCCGGCCACAAGACCGTACGCAGTATTCTCCAGATATTCGGGAAGTCCGGCATCCTTGAGGGGCCTCATCCTCAGCAGGTCGACGGTGGCGTCGCTTCCGCGGGTCTCGGAGATACGGCCTGCCAGGAACATGGAAAGGGTTCCGTCGGCAAGGACCTCGGGGATCTCCCCGTCCATCTGGTTGCAGATGCAGTTCTTCTCGGACATCAATCCGGCGGAGATTGCGGCATAGACGAGAGCACAAACATCGGGATCGGAACCCATGGAATCGATCACGTCTGCAAATTCATCTTTCAGTTCCTCGTTGAGACCGCAGGCGGATGCACAGTCCCAGAGCATATCATTTGTGATACCTCTGCAGCCCAGCATCTCAAGGGAGGTGGGCGGTTCGGGAGACTCTCCGCGGAGACGGAGACACTGCGCAACAGCTTTCCTGACAGTGCGTGCGGCAGCGATCCCCAGAGGCGTTCCGGTTCCTGCGAAAGGAACCCTGTCGTCCCCGATGGGGGAGACAACAGCCAAAGCATCCGAGGTGGTTCCGGTCTCTTCATAACCGATGTCCCTCATCGCAAGGGTCTTGGCCTCGATGATGGGTGCAAGGAGATTCACCTTCCCCGCAACGGTTATAGGCATAGGAACAACAGTGACGATATTGATAGTCCCAGCGATCAGTTTCTTGTAGATCTCCGCAGACCTCTCGGACTTCTTTTCCCAGTCAGTGAGAAGGTCTCCCGCACACACACAATTGGTCACTCCGGCCGTGGCCGCAGTGAACACCTCGGTACCTTCCACGGTCTCGGTCACATGATTGAAAACATATCTGACCTCGGCGGCGGTCATGAATCCCACCGAATCCTCCGGCAGATTATATTGCTTCACCTTTTCCTTAAGGACCGAAAGATAGTCGGGACAGGAGAAGTCGTGGGGCACCTGCATGATGAAGATCGTATCGGTGACCGTTTCACCGCCATTGAGTGGAGCACTGCTGAAGACCTCCATCCTCTCTGTCAGGTGGATGATGGCCGTACCCTCATACTCCCCCTCCTCGCGGACCTCGGTCGACTTTACATAGTTCATCTGAACACTCCGAATAGCCCGTGAATGAAGTCCTCGAATATAATCTGAACGTGGATACCGAAGAACGCGGTCAGGGGCAGGACGATGATGATGGCGAACACCACCGAGGTCAGTTCGATCAATGCATAGCATTTCGAAATGTCGTCGATGGTGGGCAGAGGACCTTCTCCCATAACATAGACGCCTTCCTTTTCGAAGGACACCCCCATGGCGGCCGCGGTGGCGGTCATTGGCCATCCGCTGTTGGGGCTGGGGGTTTTCTTATGCTCATGGAGAGCGGTCTTGAGAACACTGATCTTGTTGTGGGTGCGCAACAGCTTTGAAGCAATGAGAACAAAGATGGGGGAAAGCCTCGATGGAATGAATCCGAGGACGTCGTCCCACCTTGCAGGGAAATGACCCAGACAGCGGTATCTGTCATTGAGTCTGCCCCACATGGCATCCATCAGGTTGGCACATCTGAAGGCGATCGCTCCGGGAAGCCCGAACACTCCACAGTAGAGCAGAGGAGATAACACGCTGTCGACAAGATTCTCTGAGATGGTCTCGCAGCAGGAGCTGGTGATGTGGGGGAGGTCCATTCCCCTCATCTTGCGGTTCACCATCATCTGGGTCTTATCGGCTGCTGCATCAAGGTCGCCGTTCCAGAGGTCCTCTTCGATAGGTCTGCAGAACTTCCTGAAAGCGAAGAGGGCGAACGTGATCTTCAGGAAATACGCGGAGATCACGATCCAAATGATCTCTCCCAGAGAACAGCGGAAACCGGATACCTCGAACTGTGCCAGATCCTCGAAATGAATGCGTATGCATCCCGTGATGAGCAAGGCGACACCGCCGAAAATCAACAATACCGCGACATATGATAAAAATCCGAGGACAGTGGCCCTTACGGAAAGTCTTTTCTGAAGACGGTTGTCGATGGCCTGCAGGAGATTGCCCATCCAGCGCAGAGGGTGGAACCTGTTGGGCGGATCCCCGAGAACACGGTCGAACAGAAGTGCCAGAACAATGATCAATACTCCGTCGAACCACAGGTCCACAAGATCACCTTAGTGCTCCGAGGACCTTTCTGACAGCGGAAAGGAAGCGGTCGTTGCGTTCCTTGTCCTTGACACAGAATCTCACGCAGCTCTTGTATTGGGGACCGAACGAGGCGCAGTCGCGGACCATTATGCCTTCTTTCATCATGAGGTCCTTAAATTCGGATCCGGTCAGTCCGATACTGCCTATGTCCATGAAATAAAAGAATGAATCAGATATCGAAGATATAGGGAATCCCATTTCCTTGAGCTGAGCGAACATCCTATCGGATTCGCGACACATAACGTCCGCCGCCTCATCGACATACCCGAGTTCGTTCTGAATAAGATGCAATGCGGCGGCCTGCTCGATGGTGCCGATGTTCCAGGGCAGTTTGACCTTCTCCATTTCTTCCACTATTCCAGGATTGGAAAGTGCGAAACCGACCCTGATGCCGGGGATGGCAAATGATTTGGTGAATGAGTGTGCCACGAGGAGGTTGGAGAACTTGCAGACCTCTCTGGAAAGGGAGATGGACTGTTCACCCTTCACAAGTTCCAGCAGGGTCTCGTCGAGGAATACAAGAGTTCCTGTTTCCTCACATTTCCTGATGATTTTTTCGAGTTTCTCTCTGTTCTCGATGCGTCCGGTGGGATTGTTGGGGTTGCAGATGTAAAGGATTTTGTATTTCTTAGATGAGAGACATTTGAACAGTCCCTCTTCATCGATCCTGTAATCATCCTCGGGAAGAAGCGGGAAGAAATCTATGGAAGCACCCGCAATTTTACACTGCTGGGTATATTCAGCGAAGGACGGTGTGGGGATCAGTACACTGTCCCCCGGACGGATGAAGACATTGGGGAAATTGCGGATGATCTCGGAGGAACCAGCACCCATGGTGACGCATTCCGGACCGAGACCGTAGATCTTTCCGATGACGGTCCTGACCCCGGTGCAGTCCGCGTCCGGATAGTGACCGGAACCGGAGACCGCACCCGAAAGAACCTTCTCGAGACTCGGAGGGGGTCCGAACGGATTGAGATTCTGACTGTAGTCCTCTGTCCCTTCGATCTTCCATCCCTGTCCTCCGTGAACTGTTTTCGGCAGTTCCGAAAGTTCTTTCCT